>NZ_OY759863.1:0-300000 GCF_963662805.1 uncultured Cohaesibacter sp. | reverse complement strand
AGTGGGCGAGATCCACTACCACCAGTGCCTTGATGACAACGACTGGGAACGAGCCCATCAGTTTGGAATGCGGGATGGTGATGCCGAGGAGTTGGTCGATGCGCTCTTTGAAGATCATGTCGATGGGGTAGCATTCGGGGTGCAGCAGTTGAAGCAAGGCAACGCAAGAGGCAAGCTTCACCCTGCCATCCAAGGCAACGTGCTTGAGCTGTTGGAAACCCGAATGGGTATCAAACTTGATCCCAAGTCTCCAAGTCTCAGGACTGCCGCGCTCGAATATCAGAAGGCCAGCATCAGGGCGCTTCAAGTGATCCGTGAGAGAGCCAAGGGCGAGATTGTAGAAACACCGCCAGCACCGAAAGCCAAAGAGGTCAGGGCAAGTAGTGTCCCGAAACTGTCAGTGGCGGTTGACTTGTGGGCAGCGGAAAAAGCCAAGACCAGTTGGGTGGCAAAGACCGAGCGGGAGCATAGGGTCTGGATGCAGCACTTTATCGAGACGGTTGGTGATAGGCCGCTGGATGATTACGCCAAAGCAGATGCTCGCCTGTTCAGAACGACCCTGATGAAGATCCCGGCCAACTGGACCAAGCTGCCAGAACTCAAAGGCATTCAGAAGCTCTCCAAGGCCGCTGAGAAGGCGGATAAGCTGGGCCTCAGTCCGATGTCCGACAACAACATAAACAAGCTCTTGGGCTTCGTGGGGTCATTCTGGACGTGGGCTGAGGGAATCTATGACGAGGTTCCATCAGGTCTCTTCAAGGGGCTGAAACTCAAGATCAACAAGAAGGTGCGGGACGAACGAGACCCCTTTGCCAAGGAAGAGCTACGTTCAATCTTCCATTCACCGATCTACACTGGATGCCAGTCCGTTCGTCACTGGCAGAAGCCGGGACCACTGGTTCCCAGAAACGCCGGTATCTTTTGGGTGCCGTTGATCAGCCTCTTCAGTGGCATGAGGATGGGCGAGGTCATACAGCTCTATGTCAAGGATGTGCGTGAAGAGGAAGGAATCCTGTACTTAGATGTCAACGCCGATGGGGACGATAAGCATCTGAAGACCTTGACCTCGTGGCGGTCTGTACCAGTGCACCCCAAGCTTATCGAGATGGGCTTCAAAGATCTGTTGGAGAACAGGAAAACCGAAGGTGCCTTGCGTCTGTTTCCTGATCTGAAGATCGGCGATGACGGCTACTACTCCTCTCCCTTTTCCAAGCACTTCAATCGGTTCTTGAAGTCGGTCGGGGTGAAGAGGCAGAAGAACGCCTTCCACAGCTTCCGTCACAATTTCGAAGATGCCTGTAGGGATTGTGATATCTCCAAGGAGATCATGGATACCCTGCAGGGGCATGGAGAACGGGGAATGTCTGCCAGATACGGCAAAGGCCACACCTTGAGGAAACTCAGTGAGGCGATGGAGCGCATCGAGTATCGGGACTTGGACCTCAGTCATCTGATTAAGGCCAGCGGTTGAACATGATGGCACTGCGGAACCCCAAGATCCCTGCAGCGGCCTCTTTGTTGAACGTTCCGTCCACGCAAAGGAACTGACGGTACTTCTCGACCATCGGCTCCATCTGGGCCTTGACGGCTTCAAGGGCTGCGTTGTCCTCGGCCAGTTCACCCTTCTGTTGGATGAGAGTTTCGGTCTGGCTTTCGAGGGAAGCGATCTTCGCCTGAGCGTCCTTGAGGGTGGCATCAGCCATCTGCAGGGCCTTGGCCATGAACTCGGCGTTGGACATCTCGCCGGTCACCAGCTTCTCCTGCCCTTTGACATAGCCGCCGTTCTTGCGGATCGCCGGGAGGACATCGCGGGTCACCCAGTCCTGAAAGGCTTTGGCCTGAGGTTTGTCCGAGCGCATGACCAACTTGTAGAGACCGGACTCGGAGAGACACCACATCGGGCGACGCTGCTGACGGCCATCTCGAAGGTTCATCAACACTCGATGTTGATCAACGTCCTCTACCGTCAGGTTAGGATAGCGTGAAGGCTGGAAAGCCACGGTACCTGTCTTGGGATTGATGGCCAGTCCAAGGACCATGCAGACATCGGCAGCGACGAACCAAGGGTCATTCGGTTTGTCCGCGAAGGTGATCGTGCGGATCTCGTGTTCATCGATCATTCTGTAGGTGGGGTAACCCTCCAACTCCGTGTACTCGCGGTTATGGAAGGTGAACGTGGAGAGTTCGGTGGAGGGGTTGGCTTTCTTGAGCATGTTGGGTTTGATCCTTTGGTTTAGCGCCAGTAGCAGCACTATTAGGTGAAATAAAAAGTGGTAGTTCGGTGGCGTTAGAGGAGGCTTCGGCGGTAAGGCGGTCGGCGGTAAGGGTTCTGTGAAAGCTCTTCAGCTCTCTTCTTGCGCTTAGCGATCACCAGATCGGCATGACGCTCTATGGAGGGATTGAGCACAGGCTTGCCAAGGATCTCTTTACGTCGCTCATCAGCGATGTCTTCAAGATACCCATAGACCTCTCCTTGGATCCTTGGTAGGGCCTCCAGAAGCTCAATGACGGTGGCAAAAGCGGTCGCATCATTGATGTCGTTCCACTCACGGCCCCCTGCCCGGTACTTGGTGACGGCTTCAACGCCACTTGGGGCTGGCTTCTCGTCCATTACCGGCGTCTCCATTCATATACGGTGTCCTTGTAGAGCCTCAGGATCATCCTGATCAGCGCGAGGGACACCAACAGGGAACTCAGGCCAATAATGATGAGAAGTACGTAGGCAACCATCTGAATAATTTGGGTTTCCATCAGTCCTCCTTCGGTTACGCTGCCATGCTGATGATGTTGGCATGGAGCTTCTGTTGTTTCCGGTACTCACCTTCCTTGATGTCCTGCTTGATGCGCTCGATGCGGGCATCCTGTTGCATGTCGAGGATGCGGGACATGAGATCATCAACAGACTGTTCGGGAACGATGGAATATGAAGGGATCCTCACACCCCGGAACAGATCCCGGTTGTCAGAGCGTTTGATCAAAGCTTTTGAATTGCCCCTAGAATTGTAGACACCTTGGGGCTTCAAATTTTCTGTCGCTCGTATTCGGTTGGCGAGAGCATTCCGTTTGTAGCGTGTTTGCGTTTTGGATTGTAGAACATTTCGATGTAATCGAAGATGTCTCGCCTCGCATCAGCTCTAGTTTTGTATACTCGACGCCGGATGCGTTCTCTCTTGAGCAGGTTGAAAAAGCTTTCAGCAACAGCATTGTCATGGCAGTTTCCACGCCTGCTCATGCTGTGTTCCAAATTGTGCTGACGAAGGAATGCGGCCCAATCAATACTTGTGAATTGTGAGCCTTGGTCCGAATGGATCAGAACCTTCTGTTTGGGCTTGCGTCGCCAGACCGCCATCAGCAGAGCTTGCAAAACAACATCAGTTGCTTGTCGTTGACGCAATGACCATCCGACAACCTTACGGGAGAAGAGGTCAATCACGACAGCCAAATAGGCAAAGCCTTCCTGCGTCTTAATGTATGTGATGTCCGTTACCCACACCATATTGGGAGCCTCGACTTCGAACTGCCGGTTCAAGTGATTGTCGACCACAAGGGACGGCTTGCCACCATATTTGCCAGGCTTTCGCTTATAGCCAATTTGAGCCCTGATACCTACCAAACTGGCCAGCCGGGCAACACGGTTGGGGCAGCTGCTCTCTCCCATGTCCAGAAGATCGTCATGGATCTTGCGATAGCCGTAGACTTTACCACTATCATCCCAAACTTGTCGGATCAGATCCGTTTGCCTCAGGTCTTCAAGCGCTCTGTTGCTCAGGGGCTGCTTCAGCCAGGCATAAAAACCACTGGGATGGATGGACAAGCACCGGCACATGGCACGAATAGAAAACTCCGGCCGATGCTGAGCAATGAAGGCGTACTTCATTTTGCATCCTTTGCGAAGTACGCCGTTGCTTTTTTTAAGATGTCGCGCTCCTCGGTAACCCGAGCCAGTTCCTGCTTCAGGCGTCTAATCTCGGCGGCTTGCGCATCGGGCGCCTTGATCTCTGAGTTAGGCTTGCCATATCGCTTCTTCCACGCATAAAGCGAATGGCTGCTGACACCAAGCCGCTCCGATACCTCAGCAACAGAGTACCCTCGCTCGGTGATCTGCTTGACTGCTTCAATCTTGAATTCTTCAGTGAAATGGGAATTGGGCATCGTAGTCTCCTTGCCTCATTTTTAGGGGACAAGGTGTCTACAATTCTAGGGGCAATTCAATGTCCTCGAACTCTTCAGCCGTGATAGCTGTGGTCTTCATCTTGCAGTCCTCAGCGAATAGATGTTTCTTCGACACTAGATTGCTGGTCGGTATTTCGCAACCGATATAGAGAAGGCGTTGCTATTTCGTGTTTCGTCTTGCATCTAAAGAGTTTTTAATATGGTCAACCGACGACGTTGACGCTGGAGCTGCAAGTTGCTTCGAAGAAAGTTCTGCTGAGGCGGAGCGCTATTGCTCGTTGCAAATTTTTATAAAAATCCACCAGCCCAAAACGTGGTACGAAAACGTGGTACGAAGCAATTGTTGCGATTAATCTAATATAATATATATATCAATGGTTTATGGTGGCATCTTGGGCCGGGGGAGCCATCGCGCCGGGGTCTCCTTTTCCCTTTTCTTCAATGAAGTGATTTGATCAAAGGATTTTGACTTTGGTGTCGTGTAGGGCATAGAATTGAGACAATGCGACAACAGTTATCGCAGGATGTTATGCAGTCGTCTGCATTTGAACGTTAAACCGATGGGGTGCGGGAGGCGCTTCTCTGGCCTCTGCATCTATACAAGTCCTAAGACTGAAGTTGCAACTTGATCGTTCTTAATAGCTACATTTCTTCCTCAGAAGCCAACACCTTTGCCACTGCACCGAGAACGCTCTGATGAACTGGTAAATACTTAGGTGCTAAGCTTTCGTATACCCTGACGAATTCGTCACTAGGAACCCCGCGTTGGGTTTTATATCGCTCCAACGGTAGGCCAATAAGTTCAGGAAATTGCTCTCGCATGAGCTTAAAATAATTTCGCAGATTTGAGGTTTCTCTAGGGTTGGGAGAGTATCGAGCATCTTCAAAATCTTTCATAGCTGTCACTCCAATGTCAGGCGTTAGTTTGCTTCGTTGAAAATGATTTTCATTGACCCGGTCATTTGCGACTTCTTTAAAAGCCAAGAAGACAAGCAAAGAGGCGTCAAGTGGCTGACCGGAGTAACATCGCAAGGCAATCTCTACCTTCTGGAGAACCCGCTTGGTCTTGCGCATTGACAACTTTGTGATAACAGCCAGTTCACCAGCCAACGCAGCAGCATCTTCGATTGAAAATTCTTTGCCATCCCCGTAAGGGATCGCGAGCGGTAGAGTTGAGGCAAGCTCTGTTACAGCATTCTTGTATGCTTCTTCGCTGGCGTCGAGCATAAGCCGGATGTCTACAAACTTGTCTAGGTACCTCTCGTCATTTTTAGGTTTTCCGAACCGGTGTGAGGCTAGGTTCTCTAGGTAGTCAGCGTTTACCATCAGACAGAATATGAAGCTGGAGCGATAGAAGACGATCTTCATCGCTTCGAGAAATGCGATGGCATAGTCTGGGTGACAACGGTCCAGTTCATCTATGAGAATGATTACACGGCCACTATTAGCGTCTTTTGCGAGAGCATCATGTAAAGCGGCCAATTGATTTGGAAGCTCTTGCTTTCTCACTCGTTCGGCTGCCATCTGCGATGCAATCAACTGACCAGCGGTTTTCGACATCTCGTCACCAACATTCTTCAAGAAGGCATCGAGGGCGTTAAAATCTCCCAATGAATCGATGGATTTGTCGGTAACCGCATCGATTAGCTCTTCAGCTCCTGACCGAAATACGACTTTCGCGGCCGTCCTGAACCCGATTGCCCCAAGTTTCTTTGCGCTTTCGAATGCTTCTTGCCCTTTGCCCTTATCTCTTTTGGGGAGGGCTTCTACTAACGCTCCAAGGACTGTTACTACGGGATCTCCAGAGTGATCTGACTGTTGTACGTCAATCTCAACAACGACTTCTCCCGATTGCCTTAGATGCTTTGCCCAGCGTTCACGGAAGAATGTCTTGCCTCTGCCAAAACCAGCTTCAATGGAGATCACCTTTGACGTGTCAATCGATTTGATCAGGTTGGTGAAGGTGTGGCCGATTTCACTGTATCCCAATCGGTCGTCCATCCAAGGATCACACATTGCTAAGTTACCTCCGAACTTAATTGCAGCACTTCGTTTAAATCTACTTTTGCGCGATTCTTTGGTTTGGAGAAGTGATCGCGAAGGATACTTCTTCGTATCTTTGCAAGCCCTCGATACTCCAAAGTTCTCTGTCAGATGCTCTAGACATGGCTGCTGCCTTTTGACGAAATACACCGGCCTGTGCTTAGGGGGGCACATTGATTATTTCCTCAATGGTCTCATGCTATGTTCGGCTTTCCTGAGGATAGCTGTATGAGCCAGTGGTATGCACCAGTGGATACGATTTGTTGGGCAAAATGAGTCTATTCTAATAGCAGCATTTGGGGCCGGAAAAACCATCGCGCCCAGGTCACCTCTTGACGCCCATATTTTACGGATTTCATGATTGATGGTGTTACAGAAATATGCTACATGCGCGTAGTGTGTCGGGTTGCTAATGGTCTGAAATATAAGAGAAATATTGGATTTCAATGAAAATCCCTTCCTCTCCGCCATTTTCCAAGCGATAAATTTGAATTTATATTTCAAACTCAATCGCTTGGATTGCGATGCCCCGCAAGATCCCCCAAATTTGCTAAACATACCTATGCAAAGGTCTATGGCCCTTTCCACGGCTTTCTTCAATTCTTTCATGTTGACTGGAGCTGACTGAAAGCTTCAACCTGCAAGGGATGCATTTAAACCAAGTAGCTCGGCGCTGGCCGATTTACACGAATTGCAATGAGCGATTGTTCACCGACCGCACAATAGGTCTGTACCGGGCGGATTCCGTTGAAATAGTCGATGGTCACTACTTCACGTCAGGTTTTGTAGAACTTCATTCCTGTGATCTAGAAAATCTGGATTTCGGTTTTCTCCAGCGCCAATATGAGAAATCAAATTCCAGAATTTTGGTAGGAAATTTGAGTGCGGGCCTTTTTCAACGGAATGGGCGGTAAGTGGACATGTCCCCAGATACGAGAGTTCTGATGCTATCGGCAGGAACGGCCATTCGAGGGATTTCGAAGCTCGTCTTGGCGGGCGCAATTCGGATGCCAAAGACGATGGTGGTCTTCGCGAGGCTTAAAGCATCTTGTCGGTCACCAGCCTGAACCCCAGATGAGGCGGAGGAGTTCCCACAGCGCAGCCGCCTCTGGCAGGATCCCTGACTAGAAACGGAATGACGGCGATATGTTCTCCGGCAACATAGAAGGCAGGGCATCGCTCCTTGGATGTCTTGCCATTTTCGCCTGCATAGCAATCATCGGTCCATTCCCAGACGCTGCCGTCCAGATCGGCTACGCCCTGAAGGTTGACCGAGAAGCTGCCTTTCTTTTTGAGGCTACGCGGTTTTCGATCTGAGATGAGATAATCTGATGCCCAGCGAAGGGACGGATCTGTGAAGATCGGATCTGGCTTTTCTGGCAAGACATCCCGCGCCATGTGCTCCCATTCCTGCGTGGTTGGCAGGCGGAACGGATGGTTGGCTCGTTGGGAGATCCAATCAACATACTGGCGGATGTCGAGATAATTCAACTCGGTGGCAGGCGTCTCTGTTGCGCTCATGCCTCGCTTCGGGCGCAACTCCTCCGAACAGGAGCCTTCGGCATGACAGACATTCCATTCAGCAACGGAGACTTCGTATTTCTGGACAAGGATTACGCGACCATCGGGCAATTGAATCGGCTTTTCAGCCATTTGAGGTACATAGGCAGGATTGGGAAGAGCGCCGGAGCGATACATCAAGTATATCGCTCCGGCGAGGCACAGCATCACCACACACAGGATGAATGTGTTTCTTTGTCCGATCCTGACGCGGGGGACTTTGGTGACGCTGTTCATGGTCGTGGTCCTTGGCTTGGTCTTGCTCCCCGGGGACTAGACTTGGGTGGATCGAGGTGCCACGACCTGTTCCATCAAGGCATTATCCCACTCGCCGTCCACGACGAAGTGCGCCGTGGCTCCGAGTAAGGCGGCCTCGATGAGATTGTGGTTCACATAGGCGTAGATGCCGGGCTGCTTGAAGGTATACATGGCCGCTCCGGCACTGCCGCCGCGAATGAACCAACTTTCAAGGCCGGTTTGAGGCGCGTCAGAAAAGGATCCTGCTTCCCAGACAAAATCGCCATGTCCGCCGATGAGATGCGGGCGGGTGTCACGGTTTGCCTGATTGTGGATCATCAGGACGGTCTCTCCGACTTTGGCGCGCAGAGCATTGTCGCCCGTTAGCGCTCCAACCGAACCATTAAAGACCGAATGGGTCGGAACCAATGTGCGCATTGCGTCGACGCTGTCGCCGTAGTCATCTCCTGCGGATTCGTAGGTTTTATAGTCGCCATTCTCGTCTTGCGGCAAATAGAAGTCCTGCTCGCCGATGTAGGCGATCTTGTCGTAACGCAGCGGATTGCCCTCTTTGTCCTTGAGGCCGTCGCGGGGCAGAACCATCACGGCACCATTCATGCCATGGGTGACATGGTAAGGGATCATCGCTCCACCTGGTGCGCAGTGATATGTGAAGCAGCCAGGTTTGGTTGCTTTCCAGCGCAGGACGGCTTCTTCGCCCGGATAGACGTGCGTCAAGCCACCGCCACCCAGAGCGCCGGTCGATGCATGGAAGTCGATGTTGTGTTCCATGATGCTGGTTTCGGGGTTGCGTAGAGTGAGTTCTACATAATCGCCCTCGTGCACAATGATGAGCGGTCCGGGAACCGAGCCGTTGTAGGTCAAGGCCCAGATGCTGGCTCCGGTGTCTTCATCGACCGTGATCAGGCGTTCTTCGGTCACCAGTTCGATCTCGACAATCTTGGGCCCACCTTTTGCCACTTGATCATGCTTTGGCGCGAAAGGTGGGTCGACAAGCTCCTGTTTGATGCGGGTATAGCCCGAGAGATCGACCGGCTTTGATTTGGCTTTTGTCTGTGCTTCGGCTTCTGCGGCGACGAACTGGACGGACGGGATGCGAGGATTGACAGACCGCAGATGTGGCATCGAGGCTTTCACGGAAGCGGCGCTCGCACCGACTGCAACGGCTGCAGCTCCTCCCATGAGACCGCCTCGCAGAAGGGCACGTCGGTTCAGATCGACATTTGTTTGATTTTTGGATTCAAGCATTTTTTCCTCCGGTCTCTTGCTTCCAAATAGGTAATTAACCTTATCACAACTCAAAGTTTTGAGATCTGTTCTTCGAAGCGCTTTAGAGCTTTCTTGGGAACGCGACCTTCCAGAAAGGAAGCCGGAGCTTCAGCGATATCGCCCACAGCAATGGTCATCACCATACCCATTGCAAAATGTGGTTTGCATTCGATCGCATAAAGACCGTTTGTTGTCAGCGTGACCTCGACTTCTTTGCCGATCTTGCCGACGAACGGCTCTGCTCCCTCGGGAATCCGCCCTTTGATGGTTTCGGCATTGTGGCCCTTGTCGGTGGGGATGAAGCGAACAGTGTCTCCACTGGCGACACGAAGAAAGTCGGGCTCGAACACCATCCGCTCCTTGCCGCTCTTGTTGAGCATCTTGACTTCGAAGGTTTCTGCAAGGGAACTGCCCCCCATGAAGCTCGTTACAATTGCGGCTGCAATCAGAGTACGAAGCATGTGACTATGTCCTCATTGGTTATCCATCTCTTGCACCCAAAGCTACCTGGACCAGCCGAGGGAACGTTGTGCTGGCACAACCTTCTTGGTGATTTTCCTGATGGCAATTTGAAATGAGCGGTGGAAGTTGCTCTCTCGAACAGCTAGAAATTGGCTATGGGAGACGAAAAGCCGCTCAAGACGATGCCGAGGCTCGATGAAAGCCTTCTGACGCACATCCCGCCATTCTCTAAGTTGGGGCTGACCGAGATTCGTGAAATTCTCGATCAGGCGAGTTCCCGGCGATATGGGGAAGGTGTTGCTGTGTTTTCGGAAGGCGGCGATGCCGATCGCTTCTTCATGCTGCTCGACGGCTATATCCGCGTCATCCGCATAACCGAGACCGGTGAACAGGTCATCTCTCTTCATATTCCATCCGGACAGCTGTTCGGTATCGCCAGAGCTCTTGGTCGAGACACCTATCCCGCCACCGCAGTCACCGCTTCGGAGGCCATCATCCTGAGTTGGCCGACGTCGCTGTGGGACCGCTTTGTAATTGACTATGATGGGTTTTCGACGGAGACCTACAAGATCGTGGGCAAGCGGGTCGGTGAGATGAATATGCGGATTGTGGAAATGGCAACGCAACAGGTGGAGCAGCGAGTAGCGAATGCCCTGATGCGTCTGATCAACCAGACCGGACGCAAGGTTGAAGACGGCATTGAGGTCGATTTTCCAATCACGAGACAAGACCTGTCGGAAATGACGGCAACGACTTTGCACACGGTTTCACGACTTTTAAGCGGTTGGGAGAAGCAGGGGCTGATCAAAAGCCGCCGCAAGCGGATCGTCGTAACCAACCCGCATGGCCTGATGCTTCTCAGTCAGCAGCGTTGATGACGCGCTGCAACTCGGTTCGAAAGCTTTCTTCATCCAGCTTGTATTCGATGCACGCGTCTTCAATCGTGTGAAACGGATTCACCAGGCATCCCACGCATAACATCTTGTGGCGCAGAAAGACCGTGATCGTCTGCGGCCAAATCTTCATGACTTCATCCAGTGTGAGGTCGGGGCTATCAAGGTGTTTGCGGGTCATCAGACCTGTCCTCCAGCCCCCAATAGTAAGGACGCTATCGCTCCAAACGTTGTTCCAGCACAAACTTCGCCTTCACGATCCAGGTTAGCTGTTTTGGTGAACCCGAGTGATTTGGAGGCCGTCGATGGCAGAAATACTGACAAAATCGCGGGCAAGGAATGTGTTTTACGGAGGCTCACTTTTCTTCGTTGCCGTCTTTATCGCCCTCACTGTGCATAGCCACCTTTATGTGGTGAACACGTCCACATCCAAGTTGCCGCTGACAGAAGAAGTCGTGCTTGGCAAGCGGGTCTGGGAGAAAAATTCCTGCATCAATTGCCACACGCTTCATGGTGAAGGGGCCTACTTCGCCCCAGAGGTTGGCAATGTCATGACCCGGTGGGGTGTTGCCGATGACCCCGAAGGGGCGTTCGAGACCTTGAAGGGCTGGATGGAGGCTCAGCCGTCTGGCGTAGAGGGACGCCGGCAGATGCCCAATTTCAAGCTGACCGATGAAGAAATTCGCGGGCTCGCCGAGTTCCTGCGCTGGGCAGACCATACCGACACACAAGGCTGGCCGCCGAACGACGCGGGCTAAGGGAGAGGACCATGAAATATCAATCTCAAAAGGTGGCCAAGGCCTACTTCTACTGCGCCATGGCACTGTTCGCCGTGCAGGTGCTTGGTGGACTGGTTGCGGGCTGGATCTATGTCTCGCCCAACTTTTTGGCCGATCTCGTGCCGTTCAACATCATCCGGATGATCCATACCAATGCCCTGATTGTCTGGCTTTTGCTCGGATTTTTCGGTGCAGCCTACTTTCTGGTGCCCGAGGAATCCGAGCGGGAGCTCTTCTCGGTCAAGCTGGCCTATATCCAGCTGGTGCTGTTGATGGTCGGAACGCTGGGGGCCGTGGCCGGATACCTTGTCGGCATTCATGAGGGGCGTGAATTCCTCGAACAGCCTCTCTGGGTCAAGTTCGGTATTCTGGTCGCTGCGGTGATCTTCCTGATCAATATTTCTCTGACGGTTCTGGGTGGACGGAAAACCGCCATCACGAACGTGCTTCTCATGGGGTTGTGGCTTTTGTCGCTACTCTGGATCTTTGCCTTCATCAACCCCGAAAACCTCAGCCTTGATAAAATGTACTGGTGGTTTGTGGTTCATCTCTGGGTGGAGGCCACATGGGAACTGGTGATGGCGGCTATCCTTGGCTATCTGATGCTCAAGCTCACCGGCGTTGACCGTGAAGTGGTCGAAAAATGGCTCTATGTCATCGTTGCAACAGCGCTCTTTTCGGGAATTCTCGGCACCGGGCATCATTTCTACTGGATCGGTCTGCCCGGATATTGGCAGTGGGTTGGCTCGATCTTCTCCACCTTCGAGGTGATCCCCTTCTTCCTGATGATGTCGTTTGCGTTCGTCATGGTCTGGAAGGGGCGCAAGAACCATCCCAACAAGGCCGCGCTTCTGTGGTCGCTAGGGTCATCGACCGTTGCCTTCTTTGGCGCGGGTGTCTGGGGGTTCTTGCATACTTTGCACGGGGTGAACTTCTACAGTCACGGCACGCAAATTACCGCAGCTCACGGACATCTGGCCTTCTTTGGAGCCTATGTCGCTCTCAATCTGGCGGTCTTCACCTATGCGATGCCGATGCTGCGCAATCGTGATCCCTACAATCAGGTGATCAATATGGCGAGCTTCTGGCTGATGACCGGCGGTATGGCCTTCATGACCTTCGTGCTGACTTTTGCCGGGACCATTCAGACCCATATGCAGCGCGTGGTTGGCGACTATTACATGGACGTGCAGGACAGCCTTTCGGTCTTCTATCTGATGCGCTTTGGTGCCGGTGCGGCCGTGGTTCTGGGTGCTCTTGCCTTCATCTATGCAACGGTGGTTGTGCGTAAACGAGAAGTGATTGCACCGGGCACGGCCAATCCTGCGCCGGGAGAATGAGGAGATGAATATGCAGATGCGTGGCCGGATTCCTTATTACCGCCCGACAGGTTTGGAATGTGATCTCTTCGAAACGGCCTATGACAAAGGTTTGCCCCTTCTTTTGAAGGGGCCGACCGGCTGTGGCAAGACGCGGTTTGTCGAGCATATGGCCGCCCGAATGGGCAAGAAGCTCTACACGGTAGCCTGCCATGATGATCTGTCAGCTGCCGATCTCATCGGCCGCTATCTACTCAAGGGTGGGCAGACCCAATGGGTTGATGGACCCTTGACTCGGGCGGTTCGTGAAGGAGCGATCTGCTATCTTGACGAAATTGTCGAGGCACGCAAGGACGTCACGGTTGTGCTGCATCCACTAACCGACAGCCGGAGAACGCTGGTGATTGACCGGACGGCGGAAGAGCTTGTGGCACCATCAGATTTCATGCTCGTTGCTTCCTACAATCCGGGTTATCAGAACGTGCTCAAGCGGCTGAAGCCTTCAACCCGACAACGGTTTTTGTCGATGTCGTTCGACTTCCCCGATCCGGAAAGCGAGATCGCCATCATTACCAGCGAGAGCGGGTTGGAAGCGGGGCGCGTTGCGCCTTTGGTTCGGCTTGCCGGGCACATTCGGGCCTTGTCTGGCATGGATCTGGAGGAGGGAGTATCGACACGCCTGCTGATCTATACAGCAAAGCTGGTCGCCGGAGGCATGGGCATCGATCAGGCCATCAATGTCGCGATCGTCGAGCCCCTGACTGACGAGCCCGATGTGCAGACAGCTCTACGTGATCTGGTTTCAACCATCTACGGATAGTCCCATGCATCTGCTTGATTTGATGGAACCTGAAGAAACGGTCGGCAACCTTTGGCATGACATGGCCAGTGGTATGGGGGTCGAGGTTGGCTTTCCCGAAGATGCGGTTGCTCTCGAAGGGCTGAGCACCAGTCTTGTGCTGTTGTTCCGTGCATTGGGTGGCAGCGTTTCGGTCGAGCTGATACCGTCAGCGGCCACTGTCGTGCAGCATCGGCGCAGCCATTTGCGAAAGCTTGGTGCCGAACGGGATCGGGAATGGGTGGCGCGCTTTGACGGGAACCGTCTGAGACTGCCACCGGTTATCGCTGCCTTTCCTGATCGGGCACTCAATCGTGCCTGCTATTTCTGGCTAACGGCGCTGGCAGCCCTGCACCGACACTCAGATCTTACGGGGCATTCGTTTGGTGCAAAGAGCCCCCAGTCGGACCGGGCTCAGATCATGGCCAATCAATGCGCCATTGAGCGGGCGCTGGACGCTTGCCCCGGTTTGGCCGGATCATTCGCGCAGATGTCACGGTTCCATCTCGAACGACGCCGCGCCTTGCCAAAAGGCGGCCTGGAAGTGCAGATCGAAGAGGCGGTTGTCGCCGCACTCAAAGGCAGGGAGGTGACGTTTCCGGCCTCCACTGAAGCGTCACGCGGGTTCTCGCCCTTCATGACAGTGCCGGTCTGGTTGAGCTTTGAGTGTCAAGCCCCTGGGGCTTCCAGTCACGAGGAAACAGGGGATGACAGCGCCACCGCTCCCTTAGGTGCCACGACATCGCGCAAGATTGGTGAGCGCAAGGAGCAGGAGCAGACCAACCGGAAAGACAGTTTTATCATCCATCGCTTTGAATCGATCCTGTCGTGGGTCGAGTCCATGAATATCAATCGCAGCGTGGATGACGATGATCTCGACAATGCCCAGAAGGCGGCAGACGATCAGGACCGGATTACCCTGTCCAAGCATGACAGGCGGGTTGCGTCTCGGCTGCGGCTCCATCTTGATCTGTCGCCAGCCGATGCCCTGCATGAAAAGCTGGCTGGTGAGTATATCTATGCCGAGTGGGACCATCGCACGCGCAACTATCTGGACGGGCATTGTCGCGTTCTGGAAGCACCGGCGCATCCACTGGCTGATGACACGTTCGTTGCGGATCCGCGCCGTATCAGGGCGGTTCGCAGGCAGTTCGAAGCTCTGCGGCCCCGGCGCAAGATCCAGCCGCGCCAGATCGATGGGGATGAGTTGGATCTGGATGCGGTGATCTGCATGCAGACTGATCTGATGGCGACGGGCTATGGCAGCGACCGGATCTGGCAGGATGAACGCCAGAGTGAGCGGGATCTGTCTGTTGCCTTCCTCATCGATACCTCGCGGTCGACCGAAGCAGCGATTGGCGATAGCTCGGTGATCGATGTGGCCAAGGATGCCATGACAGCCCTTGCCTATGGGGTCGATGCGGCAGGTGATCATCTTGGTATTTGGAGCTTCTCCTCGCTCAAGCGCGATCGTGTGTTTGTCACTGAAGTCAAGAATTTCGCCGATCCCATGTCAGCGAGCATTGCGGACAATATTGCTTCGCTCACGCCAGGGCATTTCACCCGTCTTGGCACCGCAGTCCGTCACGTTGCGAGCAAGCTTGAGAAGCAGCCATCGGCTCGAAAGCTGCTGATTGTGCTGACCGATGGCAAACCCAACGACCTTGACCATTATGAAGGCCAGCATGGCATTGAAGACAGCCATATGGCCGTGCGTGAAGCGCGGCGGGCGGGCCTCTCACTGCATGGCGTGATCATTGATGAAGACGGGCAGGACTGGTTCGCTCGCATCTTCGGTCGCGGTGGCTTCACGCTGCTGCCTCATCCGGAACGCCTTACGCGTGCCCTGCCTGAAATCTATCGTACTCTGACAAGAGACCAATGAAAGGGAAGATTGCCATGCGTTATCTGATGTTTGCGCTTTCCATGCTGCCCACGCTTGCTGTGTCTGCACCTTATGATCGCCCCATTCCGCAAGCCCAGTCGGCCACTGCGGAGTTCTGGTTCGGTCTTGCCAGCGTGGCCCTGATTGTTGCGCTCTATTGCGTACATCGCATGGTGTCGCGCCGATGAATAGACAGGGCTGGTCAGTCAATCAACTCACACTCGCGCTTTACCCCTTCGGAGCCGGAGCCATGGCGGTCAACGCCTTCTTCGCGTCCCTGATCGGCAGCTGGATTGGAGGGCCTGTCCTGTCAACAGCTGCTGCCACTGCCGTCGGAGCGGTCATCGGGTTACCCGCCACCTATGCCTTCGCGCGCCATATACGAACGCTCATGGATGAGGCCGATGAATCATCCCTGCGATGAATGTCTGCCTATCAACATTGCTCAAGGATCACATCAATGACCCAATCAACCGCTGAACAAATGAGACGCTGGCAAGGCCCTGCGATCTTGAGTTTTGGCTTTCGACCGTTCTTTCTGTTGGGTGCCATCTGGGCTGTGGTCGCGATGGTGCTCTGGATCATGGCGTTGTCCGGGCATGTCGATCTGCCAACTGTGCTTGATCCAGTGTCCTGGCACGCCCATGCCTTCCTGTTCGGCTATACCGGTGCGATCATCGCAGGTTTCCTTCTCACCGCAGTCCCGAACTGGACCGGACGGCTGCCGGTCGTTGGCTGGTCACTGACCGGCCTTGTTGGTCTCTGGGGAGCGGGACGAGTTGGCGTTCTTTTCTCGGAAGCCTTGCCTTACTGGGTTGTGCTGGTTGGTGATCTGGCGTTCCCGATCGTCCTTGCGCTGATGATCCTGCGCGAAATCGTGGCTGGCAAAAACTGGCGCAACCTGATCATCCTGTTGCTGCTGGCTGTGTTTACGCTTGCCAATCTTGTGTTTCATCTGGAAGTGCAGAATGGTGATTATGCGGCTCAAGGCTATGGCGCTCGTTTGGGACTGGCTGCCGTGATGTTGATGATTGCGGTGATTGGCGGTCGCATTGTGCCATCGTTTACCCGCAACTGGCTTGTTCGCGAAGGGCACGATCAGCTGCCTGCCTCGCCCATGCAGGCGCTCGACAAGCTGGCGCTGCTGTCCAGCCTTCCCGCATTTCTCCTTTGGGTTTTGCTGCCTGAGGCATCGACCACTGCTCTTGTCTTGTTCATTGTCGGGGGTGGCCATCTGGTTCGGCTGGCAAGATGGAAAGGTATCTTCACTTTTGCCGAACCGCTGGTCGCAATTCTGCATGTCGCCTATGGATTTGTGCCGATGGGAGCGCTCGCGATGGGAGTTGCGATCTTGCGGCCGGACATTCTGCCCGCTTCTGCTGCACAGCATCTCTGGATGGCCGGAGCGCTTGGCGGCATGACCCTTGCTGTCATGACGCGGGCGTCTCTGGGCCATACCGGACGACCTCTTCATGCCGGTGTGGGAACCACCATTATCTATCTTGCGATTATCTCTTCAACTGTCATCCGGTTTGTTGCCGGCCTCTGGCCAGAAGAGGTGCTCTATCACATAGCAGGCGGCTTGTGGTTGGTGGCTTTCATGACGTTCTCAGTGGTCTATGGACCCTTGTTGCTACGCCCACGACTTTAAACTGCTTGCTCCGGCTGATGAAACTGAAATCGCGTTATTCTTGAATGTGATAAGATGCATTCAATTGATTATTGTGGTGGTTCTTATTGTCGATATCGTAAAGCCCTTGGCAAAAGTATCATTTTACCAATATTTTTCTTGTTTAAAAACTGAATGATACTTTAGTAACGGGGAGTTGATGGGGTTTGTTCTTCAATGATAGTATTTCAAGCGAGATGAATGGTTCGAGTAAGGATGAAGAGATTGTGAATACTTTTGAACCATGGGAAAGCCAGGACACTGATGACAGTCGAGCTGAATAGACGAAATTTCCTACGTGGAAAGCTCAAACAATCAGATGCTCCCCGGATGTATCCGCCCGGTGCTCAACCGAATTTCGAGCGTCTGTGCTCGCAATGTGGGGAGTGTTCAAGTGCCTGTCCCGAAGCCATCATCATCCGCCATGAAACCGGCCTGCCTGTCGTAGACTTTACTCGTGGCGGTTGTACCTTTTGCAACGCCTGTACAGATGTTTGCGAAACCGGTGCCTTGTTGCCTGCGCCGTCCGAGGACTGGCCATGGCAGGCTGAAATCGGGAGCAGCTGTTTTTCCCTGAACGGCATCGCCTGCCGCGCCTGTGAAGACGCCTGCGAGCCGCGAGCCATTTCATTCCGTCTGATGACCGGAGGGCGGTCGTCCCCAATCCTCGACACGGATCAATGCACCGGGTGTGGCGAATGTTCTGCCACCTGTCCAGCCAGTGCCATCACCTTTGCAACCATAAAGGAGAAGGCGGCATGAATATCTGCGGTTGCCTCGTCAGCGTTGCCCGCGACGATCTTCGCTCTGCTCGCACAGCCATGGAACGCATGGCGGGTGTCGAAATCCACGCAGAGACCGAAGACGGTCGCCTCGTCGTTGTCGTCGAGGATACGGATGAAGCCTACGCATCGGACACCATTATGGCCCTGCATCAGGTGCAGGGTGTTTATGCCCTGACGCTAAATTATCACCATTTCGAAGATCCATCGCAGCGGGCACCGCTCGCCGCTTCCCAGCCGGAGACCTGACGCATGACCATTTCGGAATCCCGTCGAACTTTCCTCAAGGCAACCGCTGCCGCGAGCACTGCCGCCGCCGCCGGCATCCAGCTCTCAACCGCCCCATCCTTTGCCCAGGCCCCCGGCAATGCTGACATTCGCTGGGACAAGGCACCCTGCCGTTTCTGCGGAACAGGCTGCTCCGTGCTTGTGGGCACAAAGGACGGTCGCGTCGTCGCCACGCAAGGCGATCCCGAAGCGCCGGTGAACAGAGGTCTGAACTGCATCAAGGGCTATTTCCTGTCCAAGATCATGTACGGCACGGATCGCCTGACCACGCCATTGCTGCGCAAGTCAAACGGCGTTTATGACAAGAATGGCGATTTCGAGCCTGTCAGCTGGGACGAAGCCTTCGATGTCATGGCCGAGAAATGGAAGCAAGCATTGGCAGCCAAGGGGCCGACCTCTGTGGGTATGTTCGGCTCCGGGCAATGGACTGTCTGGGAAGGTTATGCCGCTGCCAAGCTGATGAAGGCTGGTTTCCGATCCAACAACATCGATCCCAACGCAAGGCACTGCATGGCCAGCGCCGTAGTCGGCTTCATGCGTGCCTTCGGCATCGACGAGCCGATGGGATGCTATGACGATCTGGAGCATGCGGACACCTTCGTGCTCTGGGGCTCCAATATGGCCGAAATGCACCCGATCCTCTGGTCTCGCCTGACGGACACGCGCCTTACCAAGCAAGGAGCGCAAGTGCATGTTTTGTCAACCTTCGAGCACCGCTCATTCGAGTTGGCTGACAACGGCATCGTGTTCAAACCGCAGACGGACCTTGCGATCCTGAACTATATCGCCAACTACATCATTCAGAACGACGCGGTGAACTGGGATTTCCTCAAAAAGCATGTCAACATCACCAAGACCGAGACCGACATTGGCTATGGCCTGCGCGATACCGATCCTCGGCAGGAAGCCGCAGCGAACCCCAATTCGGGCAAACTGACCCCGATCGAATTCGAGGAATATGCAAAGGCGGTCGAACCCTACACCGCGGAATATGTTTCGGAACTATCCGGCGTGCCGGTGCATCAACTCGAAAAGCTTGCACAGCAATATGCCGATCCGAACCGCAAGGTGATGTCGCTCTGGACCATGGGGTTCAACCAGCATACGCGCGGGTCCTGGGTAAACGGGTCTTGCTACAACATCCACTTGCTGACCGGCAAGATATCCGAGCCGGGCAACTCGCCGTTCTCGCTCACCGGGCAGCCCTCCGCCTGTGGTACGGCGCGTGAGGTCGGCACCTTTGCTCACCGTCTGCCCGCCGACCTTGTGGTGATGAATCCCAAGCACCGCGCCCACGCGGAAGAAATCTGGCACCTCCCCGAAGGTACGATCCCCGAGAAGCCGGGCCTGCATGCCGTGGCACAGAACCGCGCCCTGAAGGACGGTACGCTCAACGCCTATTGGGTGCAGTGCAACAACAATATGCAGGCCGCAGCGAACCTCAATGAAGAAGGGTTTCCCGGCTATCGCAATCCCGAGAACTTCATCACCGTGTCGGACCCTTATCCGACCGTAACCGCCATGTCAGCCGACCTCATTCTGCCCACAGCCATGTGGGTCGAGAAGGAAGGCGCCTATGGCAACGCCGAGCGTCGTACCCAGTTCTGGCGCCAGCAGGTGATGGCTCCGGGAGAAGCGAAATCCGACCTCTGGCAGGTGATGGAATTCTCCAAACGCTTTACCGTCGAAGACGTCTGGGGCGACGAACTGGTTGCGAAAATGCCCGAACTTGCAGGCAAGACCTTGTACGAGGTGCTGTTCGAGAATGGCAACGTGAACAGGTTCCCGCTATCCGAGATCGCCGAAGGGTTCGACAATGTCGAGTCGGAGCACTTCGGTTTCTATGTCCAGAAGGGCCTGTTCGAGGAATATGCCACTTTCGGGCGCGGTCACGGACACGATCTGGCGCCGTTTGAGCAGTACCACCAGTCTCGCGGCTTGCGCTGGCCCGTGGTTGACGGAAAGGAAACGCTCTACCGTTTCCGTGAGGGCTACGATCCGTATGTCTCGGAAGGGGCCGATATCGAATTTTATGGACATGGCGATGGTAAGGCCAAGATTATCTTTGCGCCATACGAACCGCCAGCAGAGGTGCCAGATGAGGAATTTGATCTCTGGTTGTCGACGGGTCGCGTTTTGGAACACTGGCATTCCGGATCGATGACGCGCCGCGTGCCCGAGTTGCACAGGGCCTTCCCCAACGCGGTGGTCTTCATGCACCCGGACGATGCGAGGGATCGTCAATTGCGCCGCGGTCAGGAAATCATGATCTCCACCCGGCGTGGTGAAATGCTCAGTCGCGTAGAGACCCGAGGCCGCAACAAAGTGCCGCGTGGGCTGGTATTTGTCCCATGGTTCGACGAGGGGCAGTTGATCAACAAGCTGACCCTTGACGCAACATGCCCGCTGTCAAAAGAAACCGACTTCAAGAAATGCGCCTGTAAGGTCGAACGCGCCTGACACCTGCGCCTTTTTGCTGCGCGGGGGATCCTCGCGCAGTCCGCAGCTAACGCCACGGAGGTCGGGAATGCCCGTCGCCATGCCACTTCTGTCACCTCAGCGTCGCCGCTTCCTGGTCGATACCGCACGCACCGCTGGCGGTTGCCTCGTGGCGGGCAGTGGACTTGCGTGGCTGGCGCGCGAGGCCCGTGGTCTGCCTGCAGAAGCACTGCGCCCGCCGGGAGCCTTGCCCGAAGAGGACTTTCTTGCCGCCTGTATTCGATGCGGGCTTTGCGTGCGCGATTGCCCATATGACACGCTGGTTCTGGCAGAGTTGGGCGAGGGTGGCCCTGCTACGGGTACTCCCTATTTCACGGCCCGCGATGTTCCATGCGAAATGTGTGATGACATTCCTTGCGTCGCGGCATGTCCGACCGGTGCACTTGATCCGGGCCTCACTGATATCGACGAAGCCAAAATGGGTATTGCCGTTCTGGTCGATCAGGAAAACTGCCTCAACTTTCTGGGGCTGCGCTGTGATGTCTGTTACCGGGTGTGCCCCGTGATCGACGAGGCAATCACGCTGGTACCGTCCCACAATGACCGCTCCGGCCACCACGCGATCTTTGCGCCCACGGTCTATGCCGATCACTGCACAGGATGTGGCATGTGCGAGAAAAGCTGCGTGCTGCCCGAAGCGGCGATCAAGGTTCTGCCTGTGCGACTGGCACGTGGTGCCGCAGCAGAACATTACCGCAAAGGCTGGGAAGAGATGGAAAACAACGGTGCACCGCTGGTCGATGGCATCATCGATCTGCCTGATCGCCTGCCGGGACCGGGAACCGACAACCTTTCAGCGCCGGGTGGGTTCGAGCCCGCGTTCAAGCTGCCAGGGGCGGGCCAATGAAAGCCTCCACCGCAGTTCCAACCGGACAGGAAGCCATCAAGGTCAAAGGATGGATCAACGCGCATCGCTTGCTGATCCCGAGACGGCTGTCGCAGGCCGGATTTCTGCTGATCTTTCTCGTCGGGCCATGGTTGGGCTGGCGTTTGGTCGACGGCACTCTGGCTGGATCCCGCACGCTGGACGTGCTTCCCCTGACCGATCCCTTCATCGCGCTACAAGGCATGGTGGCCGGACACTGGCCAGAGCTAACCTCCCTCATAGGTGCGCTGATCGTCGTTGCTGTCTATGCGCTGATCGGAGGACGGGTCTATTGCTCCTGGGTCTGTCCTATCAACCCCGTCACCGATGCGGCGCACTGGCTGCATGACCGACTTGGACTGCCAAAAGGCTGGCAACCCAAACGGAACACCCGATTGTGGCTGTTGGGAACGGTGCTTGTCGTATCCGCCCTGACCGGCACCATCGCGTGGGAAGTCGTCAACCCGATCACGATGCTGCACCGGGGACTGGTGTTTGGCATCGGGTTCTCCTGGGCGGTGGTGGCTCTGGTCTTCGCTTTTGATCTTCTGGTTTCGCGCCGGGGCTGGTGTGGCCATCTTTGTCCGGTCGGTTCTTTTTACGGGCTGCTCGGCCGATACAGCCTGCTGCGTGTGACCGCTCACAGACGTGCCGCCTGCGATGATTGCATGGATTGCTTTTCCATCTGTCCGGAAAGTCATGTCATCGCCCCAGCCTTGCGCGGAAAGGGAGGCGATACACCACTGATCCTGTCATCTGACTGTACCAATTGCGGACGCTGCATTGACATCTGTTCTGTCGATGTTTTCGCCTTCACCCACCGCTTCGACACCCGTGTCGAAGACAGCACAACAACGTGGCCTGAAAAAGCCGCAAATACGACGGCATGAGCCGAGAGGGAGAAATCACATGAAGTTGCCGGTTGTTGCCTTGGGTGCCGTCTTTGCATCCTCACTTTTTCTGGCGGGTTTGGTTTCCGCACAATCAAACGGACCGGTTCAGGCGCTACGCGGTTCCGAAATCGATACGACGCTGCCCGCGCCCGAAATCTATCAGCAGCGGGAGGGTCGAGAAGTTCGCAACTACCGCCAACAACCCCCGACGATCCCGCATTCGATGGAACAATACCAGATCGACCTGCGCACGAACCAGTGTCTGAGCTGTCATGACTGGTCGAATGCCGGAGACCGGGGAGCGCCCACCCTGTCCATGACCCACTATCTGGACCGCGAGGGGAACCAGCTCGATACGGTGGCGGGAACACGCTGGTTCTGCAACCAATGCCACGTTCCGCAGGCGGATGCTCCTGCACTGGTTGGCAATACGTTTGAGCCAAGCAACCCACGCTGACTTCAGGATCGGAGGTACATTCCATGGCGGACAAAGAAAACGAGCCGCGTCGTAACATCCTGCTGCGCATCTGGAATGCGTTCTGGAGTCCGACCGCCGTGCTCAGTGCCGGCTTTTTGCTCATTGCGGGATTTATCGGAGGCATCCTTTTCTGGGGTGGCTTCCACTGGTCGCTCGAACTGACCAACACCGAAGAGTTCTGCACCTCGTGCCACACGATGGAGACGAACCTCGGCGAGTACCGCGAGACAGTCCACTACAACAACCATTCGGGTGTGCGGGCCATCTGTTCGGATTGCCACGTCCCCCACGAATGGCAATACAAGATGAAGGCCAAGATCATGGCCGTCAAAGACGTATATCACGAAGTGCTGGGCACCATCTCGACCAAAGAGAAATACGAAGACCGTCGTCTGGAGATGGCGACTGCTGTCTGGAAGAAAATGAAGGCTTCCGACAGCCGTGAATGTAGAAATTGCCATGCGTTCGAATATATGGATTTCACCATTCAGGAGACACGCGCAGCAAACAACCATCAGCGCGCCATTGACGAGGGCATGACCTGCATCGACTGCCACCAAGGCATCGCGCATGACCTGCCTCCTGGATATCTTGAGGAATATAAAAACGTCGTGGAGCCCATGGCTCAGACCGATAACAAAGATCTTGCGAAGATCCGTGACTGGCTCGTCGCATCAAAGACGGAGTGAGAAATGCTGAGTTTACTGGATCTTCTCGGAACCATTGGCGCCAGTGTTCTCGGACTGCCTGGTATTGTTGGTGTCGGTGTTGGAATGGCAACCCGAAAGTGGTGGTTGGCTGCGATAATCGGCGGCATCGTTGGTCTGCTTGCTCCGATGGTGCTGGGCGGCTCGCATTCGACGGAGGTGGCGATCACACAGATTGAGTACACCGTCTCGATCCTGATCGGAATTATGGCAGGGGTCGTAGGATGTGCAATCCGGCATAAAGGGGCAACCGTGTGAAGGAGGCTCATTTTGTGCGGCTTTGTCTGAGAGCTCTCGATGAAAAGCAAATGTCCGCCAGCAAGACGTTACGATGCATCATCTGTCGATTTTCGGGGTCCGCATGGTGCCGTGGGCGTAGGTACAATTTGAAAGCTGGTCATTAAGACTGCTCTGTCGGCGACTGATGACCAGATCCTCTTTGTTGCTTCACAAAAGCGCCGGGAGACATGCCCTCGTGCCGCATGAAGGCCAAACCGAAAGCACTTGCGGAGCCGTAACCAACTCTCAGGGCGACTTCGCTATTTGTTAGACTACCGCCAAGCAGCAGATCTTTGGCAACGGACATGCGCCATGTGGAGGCGTAGTCCATTGGGGCCTTGCCCACTTCATTCCTGAAATGCTCGAAGAAGCCGGATCTCGACATGCCTGCACATCGAGCCAGATCCGCGATCGACAATTTTCCCGTCGCATCGGCGTGTATGTGTCGCAAGGCTTCTGCAAGTTGCGGGTGTGACAAGCCGCGCAATAGGCCCGGCGGCAATGCCGCGCCTGAATGCGAACGCAAGGCTTCTATAAGCATGACTTCCAGTAGCCTCTCCAAAATCATTGTCCGGGCCAACCTGTCTGATCGGGTCTCATCATGGATTACCGGCACCAGAGCCATCAGACGGTCTTCTCCACGCACGTGGATCATTTCGGGCAAGAGCGATAGAAGCAAGTCCTTGCCCGGTGCGGCGAAACGACAATACCCCACCAATGCGCGCACCTCTACCGGTGCATTGGTTAATCCCAGCCGAAACACGCCGGGCCCGGTCTCGAGCGGGAGATCTGCCGCCAAGGGCAGGGGGGTGGCTTCACCATACATGGCAAAGCTGTGAAGATCGGGGATCAGAACAAAATCTCCCGCGACGAGTTTGACGGGATCATGGCCCGCCACTTCAAGAAAACACACTCCTTCGACAATCGCGCAATAGAACGGGCTTGAGAGATCATGTCGCTCAACCCTCCACTGACCTCCAGCCTCGACCCTCTTGGAGATGGAGGGGGTGGGCTTCAGCAGGGTGACAACGCGAGAAAGTGGATCTTGCGGAGTGGTTGTCATGGAATTTGGACTTTCTATAGACAATATTGGATTAATATGCATAGAACATCCTGACTTCGACGTCTATCTCTCTCTTGCAAACAACAAGGAGAGGTTTGAACATGAACAGACTTATCAATCTGGCCCGCGCGTTGCCTGCCCCTGAGCCATCGATGACGGTGGCCTACACACCAATTCTGCTTCCCATGCCGGGCCGCCCGCCACTGGAGCTTCGCCTGACCGCCCCGGTCCATGGCCGGAACTTGCCAATCGTTGTGCTCTCTCATGGATTTGGTCCGTCCAACTATATCCCATCCAAGGACGGTTATGCTCCTCTTGCCCAATTTTGGGCAGAACGGGGGATGACCGTCGTCCAGCCGACCCATGCAAGCTCCCGTGTTGCCGGTCTCGATCCTCAATACCCCGAAGCGCCATTCTTCTGGCGTGAGCGGGTCACGGAGATGCGGGCGATCCTCGATCAGCTGGATGAAGTCGAGCGGCAAGCCGGCGCAGTCGAGAACCGTCTGGACCACACCCGCATCGCGGTCGTCGGGCACTCCTTTGGTGGGTTTACCTGTGGGCTCCTGCTTGGCGCGCGGCTGAATGGCGAGAGTTTCTTCGATCCACGGATCTCTGCCGGGATTCTGCTGACTGCTCCGGGACGAGGCGGGAGCGATCTGACACCAGAAAGCGCCGAACGCTTTCCCTTCTTTGACGTTGACTTCAGCCATATTGAAACGCCCACGCTGGTCGTCGTTGGTGCTGAAGACGATCCTCATTTCACGACGCGAGGGCCGGAATGGCATGCCGATGCGTTTCATGACGCCCCTGGGGCAGAAGCTTTGCTTACGATTGCAGGTGCAGGACATGGTCTGGGAGGTATAGCAGGGTATGATGCCAAAGAAACGGAAGTGGAAGACCCCGATGCGCTCGAAGCAACGCGACGTCTGACGCTTGCATGGCTACAGCACAAGCTCTCCGCTGCAACAGATGCATGGCAGAAAGCCCGACAAGCTCTGGAGGAAGACGCACCATCCTTGGCTCAACTGGTTGATAAGCAATCGTAGTAGGCAGGGGCGCTCTAGAAGCGCTCTTGGGAGAGTGAGATAAAAGGCGTTTGCGGAGACGAATGACAGGGTATCCCCACAACGCAACCGGCGTCTCCATTCGTGTAACCCCGGGAGGCCAGTCAAACCCAAGGAAGGGCACAATTAAGATCATGCGTTAAGCATTCCAACGCCTTGCGAACGTCAAGGAATGGGTTGCTGCGATTAGAGTTCATCTCTGGCTCCATTTGGACCTCTGAGGCCTAACCAGTCCCGTTTCATGAGGCACTTGAAATCGGCAACCACCGGGCAGATTCCTGCCTAAGGTTATTGAGAACATACCCGGCACGAAGCAACACTATCGACAAGTTGACCTTTGAAATCACGCGATAAATGAAACGATTTAAAAAAATGAAACGTTTCATATTGACGGATTCTTTTCATCTGCTAAGGTTTCTGGAGCGGTTAGTCCAATTGGAGTGCGGACTAAATCCTGCGAAGTCATAAAGGGAGGATATTATGACAATTCTGAAGACGATTGCTGCTGCTGCATTGGGCGGCTTGATTATGACCGGCTCTGCTTTTGCGGATGACAAGCCAGTCGTCGGGCTGGTGATGAAGTCTCTGGCAAACGAGTTTTTCCAGAACATGATGGAAGGTGCGAAAGCACACGAGCAAAAGCGCGGCGACTACGTGCTCAAAGCGGTTGGCATGAAGAATGAGACCGACTTCGAATCTCAAATCAATGCCGTTGAAAACTTCATTACCCAAGGCGTTGATGCAATCGTGCTTGCTCCGGCGGATTCCAAAGCAATGGTCCGGCCGGTGAAGAAAGCGATTGCGGCGGGTATTGTCGTTGTCAACTTCGATGTGGCTCTGGATGCGGAAGCGAAAAAGCAACAGGGTCTGGAACTGGCCTTTGTTGGCCCTGACAACCGGGGCGGTGCCAAGCTCGCCGGCGATGCCTTGGCCAAGAAAATTGGCAAAGGGGCCAAAGTCGTCATCATCGAAGGCAATCCGGGTGCAGACAATGCAACCGAACGTCGCCTTGGCTTTGAAGCATCTGTCAAGGAATTTGAACTGGATCTGCTTGACAGCCGCACAGCCCACTGGGAAACCGAAGAAGCCAATACCGTCTTCTCCACCATGTTGACGGCTCATCCGGATATTCAGGGCGTGATGGCTGCCAACGATTCTATGGCTATCGGCGTTGTTCGTGCGCTTGAATCTGCTGGTCGTGATGACATCGTTGTTGTCGGCTTCGACAACATTCCGGCCGTCGCACCGATGATCGAAGACGGACGGCTCTATGCCACCGTTGATCAGTTCGGCACCGACATGGCTGCAAACTCGATCGATCTTGCTCTTGAAGTTGCGAAAACCGGCAAAGAGCTCAAAGGTTGGGTCAAAACCCCCATCGAGCTTGTCACCAAAAAATAAGTGAAGAGAAACGCCCGGCCTTCGTGAGTCGAGGGCCGGGTAATTCGCTCTGAGAAAGCAATTTCAAATGGCAGTTTCCTCTCATTCTTCAGGTGATGTGCGTCAGATATTGAGCGTCTCTGGTCTCAAGAAGTTCTTTGGTGGCGTGAAGGCTCTGGATGGCGTCGATTTTTCCCTCGAGCAGGGAGAAGTCCACGCGCTGGTCGGAGAAAACGGGGCCGGAAAATCCACGCTTATCAAGGTCCTGACCGGCGTATACGGGTTTGAAGAGGGTGACATCCTTCTCAAGGGAAACCCCTACAAGCCAGTCACACCCAACGAAGCAAAAGTCCACGGCGTTCAGGTTGTTCATCAGGAATTCAATCTGCTCAATCACCTCAGTGTCGCCGAAAACATCGCGATTGAATCATTCCCGAGAACCAGACTGGGGCTTCTTGATCGCAAGGAAATGGAGCATCGCGCCCGCATCGCTCTTGATGCAATCGGGTTGACCGACGTGAGTGTGCGCACCACGGTGGATAGCCTTGGTGTTGCGCATAGGCAGTTGGTCGAGATCGCCCGAGCCCTGCAATCCGACAGTGAAATTCTGATTTTGGACGAACCAACAGCAACGTTGACCGAGCGGGAAACAGAGAGGCTGTTTCGGATCGTTGAAGAGATCAAAAAGGATGGCGTCACCGTCGTGTTCGTGACCCATCATCTCAATGAAGTGTTTGAGATTTGCGATCGGGTGACGATTTTTCGAAATGGCAAAACGGTCATTTCGGAGAAAATATCCGACACGACACCGGAGCAGGTCGTGCGCCACATGGTGGGCCGTAGTCTGTCTGACACGGTTGATCTGAATGATGAGCGACCGGAAAAGGGTGAGGTCGCTCTCAGCCTCCAAAATCTGCGCGTGGCCGATTGCCCGCATGAAGAAGGGGTCTCGTTTGATCTGCGGTATGGCGAGATTGTCGGGATCGCCGGATTGGTCGGCTCGGGCCGGACCGAAATCCTGCGCGGCATTTTTGGTGTCAACGAGGTCGTGTCCGGAACGCTCCAGCGAAATGGCAAAGATGTCGTCATCAAGGGGCCGTCCGATGCCATCAAGGCGGGCATTGGGTTTGTGACGGAAGATCGGAAAGACGAGGGATTGATCCTCTCCATGTCCATCTCGGCCAACATTGCCTACCCGAATATGGAGAAGGTCTCTCATGGCGGCATTCTGTCGGCCGCAAAAGAGAAAGATCTGGCCGTTGAGGGCGGAAACAAGCTTCATCTCAAATATGGGACTATTTCAGATGCTGCGTCCAGCCTGTCCGGCGGCAACCAGCAAAAGGTCGTGCTGGCCAAGTGGCTCGCCACACGCCCATCGGTTCTCATGCTGGATGAACCGACGCGCGGCGTCGATGTGGGAGCGAAAGCGGAGATCTATTCGATCTTGCGGGATCTGGCAGAAAGTGGTGTCGCGATGTTGGTTGTTTCCTCTGAAATGCCTGAATTGATGCGTCTGTGTGACCGCGTTTTGGTCCTTTCAAATCATCAGATTCAAGGAAGCCTGCAGCGAGCAGACTTCAGCGAAGAGAAAATTCTCCAGCTTGCCTACCAGCAGGACACGGGACCACGGGAAGAGAACAAATATGAGTGAAGTGGCAAAACAGAAATGGACTTTGAAGGACGTCATTAATCAGGCTGGAATCGGCTTGGCTCTGCTGGGACTTGTCATCTTTTTTGCGACAACGACAGAGCATTTCCTGACGCCAAACAACATCACCAACATCCTGACTCAGATCACAATCAATCTGGTGCTCGCCGTGGGCATGACCTTTGTGATCCTGATCGGCGGCATTGATCTGTCTGTGGGATCAGTCATGGCGCTGGCGGCCGTTGTTGCGGGCAAGGCGATTACGACGGCGGGCATCGGACCGGGCGAAGCAATCGCATTTGCCGCTGCGGCAGCAGTGCTTGCCGGCGTGGTTTGCGGCATGCTTAACGGTGTCATCAGTGCCTACTGGGGACTGCCTTCCTTCATCATATCGCTTGGTATGCTCAACATTGCTCGAGGTGCTGCTCTTCATATCTCCGAAGCTAGGACGATCTTTTCTTTCCCCTTTGCATTTGAGGAGTTCGGATCCGCTCAGGTCTATGGCATCCCAGTGGTTTTCATGCTGGCGATGCTGCTGGTTCTTCTGGCTTGGTTCGTGTTGAACAAGACCGTGTTCGGGCGCTTGATCTATGGCATCGGCAGCAATGAGGAGGCCGTCCGGCTCGCAGGCCATTCGGTGTTTTGGTACAAGGTCGCAGCCTTTGTCATCTGTGGTCTGTGCGCAGGCGTTGCTGCGATCATCTATATGGCCCGCCTAAACATCTCCAGCCCGATTGCTGGGATCGGTTTCGAGTTGAATGCCATTGCTGCTGTGATTATCGGGGGGACCAGCTTGTTCGGTGGGCGAGGCTCGGTGATTGGAACCTTGCTGGGCGCCTTTATCATCGGTGTTCTTGCCAACGGTCTCATTCTGTTTGGCCTGAATGATTTCATGCGCCAGATGATCACCGGCGTTGTCATCATTGTCGCTGTTGTACTGGACTACTACCGGGCCAAGTTTGCCGGATAGGACTGTGGCAATCGCCTGTTCAAGTCTGCGAGGATCGCAATGACAAAATCAATCGCCGTTGTCGGCAGTGTGAACCTTGATCTGACGGCCTATCTGGACCACTGGCCTCAGATAGGGGAGACGATCAAGACACGCGAAACCAGGATAGGGATTGGCGGCAAAGGTGCAAATCAATGCAGCGCTGCTGCCAAGCTTGGTGGATCGGTTACGATGATAGGGGCCATCGGCGATGACGAGTTCGGGCGGGGATGCATCACAACGCTGGAAGAGATCGGTGTTCAGATTGCCATTGTCGTCAAGGATGATCATTCGACCGGCATGGCGTTCATTGACGTTGGCCCAGAAAGTGACAACATCATCCGCATTGCAGCGGGCGCCAATGGGGCGCTGGATCCGCGCGACATCGCAAGCCGATCCGATCCAATTCAGCAGGCTGGTCTTCTGCTGCTTCAAAACGAGGTTCCAATCGAGGCCTCCGTGGCTGCAGCCAAGGTCGCAAACGCCGCCGGAACGATTTCGATTATGGATCCCGCACCCGCGCCAAGTCCTGCGTGGGGCAGGGAGGTGCTTGCTGCTTTCGATATTCTTACGCCCAATGGGGGGGAAGCAGGAGCAATCCTGAACAGTCCTGTCAGAACATTGGAAGAGGCGGCCACTGCGGCCAGAGATCTGGCACAGCTTTGCAGGATTGGAGCGATCGTGACCATGGGCAATTTGGGTGTCGCCTGGCATCTGGAGGGACGGGCAGGACAAATGGCGTGTCCGAAAGTGGACGCGATTGATACCGTTGGGGCAGGCGACTGTTTCAACGGCTCCTTTGCCTTTGCGCTGTCCGAAGGGATCGGCTATGAGAAGGCCATCCGGTTTGCCTCTCATGCCGCGTCCTTGTCGACGACACGACAAGGGGCTGTGAGCTCCCTTCCGTCGCTAGACCAAGTCAGGGAATTCATCGAAAAAAGTGGCTGATAGTAGTTTCCATAGTGTAAGAACGATCTTGCACGACAAAGTCGATTGTTAGTGACCCCATGGCTGAACGAAAAAAGAACGTCACAATTCGAGATGTTGCGAAACACGCCAAAGTTTCGGTCGGCACAGTCTCTCGTGTTCTCGCAAAGAACGAGACAGTGAAACAACCGCTTCTCATTCGGGTAAACCAATCAATCAAGGCCTTGGGCTATAAGCCTAACTTGGCGGCGCGTGCCCTACGGGCGAACAAGGATCAGGTTCTTGGCTTGGTCCTGCCGGATATTACCAACCCATTCTTTGCCCAACTGGCCAAAGAGATAGAACTGGAAGCCTCCAGGCATGGGCTGGCTGTTATTCTTGCCAGTTCTTTTGATGATCCCAAAAAAGAAGCCCGACAGGTTCATGCAATTCTGGATCGTTCTCCGACAGGCATCATTGTTATTCCTGCAGCGGACGAACGGGTCTTTAAAAAGCCGGACCATGTGCCGATCATCACGATTGACCGACCAATCAAAAGTGAATCCGACGGCGTCTTTGCTGATCAGGAATCCGGCGCGTCCCTGGCTGCGGATCATGTATTTGAGTTGGGTCACCGGAACATCGTTTATATCTCGGGACCCGAAGGGACTCTGGTTTCGGAGCTTCGTCAGAGGGGGTTTAAAAACCGGATCACCGAACTTTGCCGTGATGACCCGTCTTTCAGGCTGGAAATCAGATCCGGCCTTTTTGACTACGAAACAGGGGAAAGGGTGGCCCGCGAAGTACTCAGCGGTGATAGCAAAGATAGGCCGACAGCGATAGTTGCGGCCAGTGATCAGCAAGCGATCGGAGCTCTCAGGGAAGCGCGCGATATCGGTGTGACGGTTCCCAGTGAACTGTCGATTGTCGGGTTTGATGATATTTCATTGGCAAATATCATCGTTCCAAGACTGACCACTATTCGCCAACCAATTGAAGCAATGGCGACTATGGCCGTGCGGCGCGTGTTTGATCTTGCTCTGGATGAACAGGAGCTGGACGTCAGTTGCAAGTTGATCGTGCGGACGTCCACAGCACCAGCGCCCAGCTCAAACACTTAAGCTTCGAATACCTGATCCGGCGCAATCACGCCTTTCTTGAAGATGAAGCAGCCATAAAAACGCGTTTCGCCGGTCTGGACAATTGCATAGGCATTCTTGGCTGCCTCATAGAACGAGAAGCGCTCGACTTTTGACAGCGCCTTGTCTGATCCCTCCGCAGCTTTCAGCACGGCTTCCACCTCTTTCTGAACGTCTGGCGTTTCATCGGGTGCACCCACCACTTCCATGGCGACGGCATAATCCTCAACAAAATTGTCAAGAGGCATGACAGAGAGGATGGCTTTGGCGACAACAGCAGCAGAGAGGTTTTCCATGAACAGGGGAGTGCCATGGATGGTATTCTTTGCCACGGAGAATGAGGGGAAATTTCTGTCGACAAGAACAATCGTATCTCCATGTCCCATGGCCCTCAACGCTCCCAGAAGCTCACTGTTTAGCCGGTGATCGATCCCTTTTAGCATGTGCTTTCCTCCTGCAACCAGATCAATAAAAACTGGGCCTGTTTATAGCAAATCTGGCGCATCGGAGATACAATAAATGAAACGTTTCATGGCGGAAGATCCTCATAATCGCCAACGCCAGACGACGGATGTTGTGCTGAGATCTCTGCTGATGGCGATCTGGCGTCGCAACCCCAAAATAAGGTCCTGATCCATTTCACCTCTCGGCGGCGCTTCGCTTGCCTGCCGGTCAATGGATCAAGGCTCTCAATTCACAAGCATTGATTGGGCAGCATTCCTACACCAGCACAATCTTGAGCACAGCATGAGCAGGCGTGGCAATTGCCATGACAATGCTGTTGCAGAAAGTTTTTCCAATTTGCTCAAGAGGGAACGCATCCGGCGATGAGTTTACAAAACAAGGGCTGATGCCTGACAGGACATCTTCGGCTACATCGAAATGTCTACAATCCAAAACGCAAACACGCTACAAACCGAATGCTCTCGCCTGTCCAATACGAGCGACAAAAAACTTGAAGCCCCAAGGTCTCTACAATTCTAGGGGCAATTCAAAGAGCCAAAATCCTCCCGTGTCAAATCAATCAAATTTATCCCATACGCGCTAAGTCGGAACAACGGGATCATTAGTAATTTGTTTCTAATCAAGATCGGACGCTAGTGGAATCGAAGGTTGGGCTCCGTTCTTGCAACAGGCCAGACTGGCGGCTGCGACTGCCTTGCGAGTTGCGGCGACAGGATCGACACCATCGGCCAGCATCTTGCAGAAATAACCGCAGAAGGTGTCGCCAGCACCGGTCGTGTCAACAACGGTTTCCAGCTTCGGTGAGGGGACGATGACAGCCTCACAACCCGGCTCGACCACCATGGCTCCGTCGGCGCCAAGGGTAACGATCAGGAGGCGTTTTCTTTCTTGCGCAAATTGCTTGGCTCTTTCGGGCCGTGGCTTGCTGCCCGGCATCAGGGCATCAAACTCCGTTTCATTCGAGATGACAACATCCACCCGATCGACAAGGGAGATATAATCGGTCTGAAACGGGGCCGTGTTAAGCACGCTTTTTGCTCCGGTCCTGCTGGCGATTTCAATCGCTCGTTCCATGGCGGTAAGCGGAATTTCCTGTTGCAGCAACAGGATGTCTCCTGCGGAAAGATCTGCAAGCATTCTTTCGGCAGTTTCCGCCGAAACCTCGCCATTGGCGCCCTTGACGATGGCAATGGTATTCTCGCCGCTGTCCTCGACCTGAATGAAGGCAAGGCCAGTGCTTTCATCGCAAACCCCGGTGCAGGTGAGATCAACCCCCGCTTCCTTTAACAGTGCCAGCGCCAGATCGGCATGGCTGTCAGCCCCCGTCAGGCCGACCATGCGTATCTGGCCTCCGGCGCGCCGAACGGCAAGGGCCTGATTGGCACCCTTGCCACCAGCGGACATGGCGAAGCCTTTTGTGGGGATGGTTTCACCGGGGCGCGGAAAGTCCGCTACCCGGATCACCATGTCGAGATTTATGGATCCAAAAACCGTAATCATCTGTCCTGTTTCCTCGCGTCCGGGGGGCATGTCATCGGGACGAGTGGCTATTCTTGCGCAAAGGCTTCAAGCTTGTGGAAGAAGTCCTTCAAAATTTTGTCCCGATTGACTGAGTGAACATAGCGCATGAGCGGCCGACTGTCGTCACGGCTCCAGGTCATGTTGTCCGTGATGATCGGCGTCGAGGTAAGATTGCTTGGCACCCAGCTCTCATCAAGGATCCAGGCTGTTGCAGCCATGTCCCATATCGGTTTTGACCAGCCCAAATGATCGTCGCTATATTCCTTGAACCGTTGAGCCAGAAATCTGCCGATCTCACCCTTGGGTTCAACATAGCGTTCAATTTCTGGCACGGTCGAGACCAGGTGTGTCGTCACGCCTTGACAGGGGACAAGAATAAGCGGCACGCCGCTGTCAAAAAGGATCTGGGCTGCGCCAACATCCTGCCGCAAGTTGAATTCCCTGATATCCGGCCAGTTGAGGGCATGCGCTCCGAGCCAGACCACAACCATTTTGTCGACAATGTCCGGGGCCGCCAGAATGGCCGACGCAATATTGCTGACAGCAGCAATCGCGATTACGTAAAGGGGATTTTCTGAGGATCCTGCGCGAGCCCGGCTGATCAGATCATCGACGGCTTCAGCCTTCCTTGCCTGCTTTTCCGGACCAACAAACTCGCCAACCCCCTTGTGCACGAGCGAGGCCGGATCGATGTGTAACCTTTCCAGCAGTCGGAGGATCTCACTGTAGCTGAGTTCCATGCCTTTGCGAGGATCGCCTGAGCGCTGATTGAGAAATGGGGCAGCGTAAATCGCTTCGACATCGACTCGATCTTGAGAAAGCATGAGATGCGTCAGGGCAAACTGATCATCGATTTCGTTGAAGGTATCCGTATCAAGAACAACGCGAGGGCGGCCGACAGGACTTTGCAGCATCTGAAGACGCTGTATATCTGACATGGACATGGAGTTTATTGTCTTTCTGTAGAGTGATTTTATGTTCACGCTGGGAGGGAAATTCTTCGACCATCCGTCTGGGAGAAGAGATGAATACGATCCGTTTTTATGGCGAAGTCAAACCGGTCACCGACATTCAGAACGGGGGCATCGTTCAAAACGGCGGTAAGCGACACGCCTGCACAATCAAAGGCGATGTGGGTCTGCGCTCCGGTCGGCTCGCAGTGAGAAATCGTGCCGGAATAGTTTGTTGGGGTTCCCATTTCCGAAAGTAGGATATGCTCAGGACGAATGCCGAGTTTTACAGGGGTTCCATCTGCTACTGGCATATCCTTGTCGAGCGGAACAAAGATCGGCTCATGGTCGGAGGTGGTTCCGAATTCAGCAAAGCTCTTGTCTGCCTTGCGGCGCACGACCGCATCAATCAGATTCATCGCAGGGGATCCGATGAAGCCCGCAACAAACAGATTCTGTGGCGCGTCGTAAAGCTCCAGAGGCGATCCGATTTGTTCAATACACCCCGAATTGAGCACGACGACACGGTCCGCGAGGGTCATGGCTTCAATCTGGTCGTGCGTGACGTAAATAGAAGTCGTCTTGGTTTTCTGGTGAAACTGCTTGATCTCGGATCGCATCGAGACCCTCAGTTTGGCGTCAAGGTTCGACAAGGGTTCATCGAACAGAAAAACAGCCGGGTTACGGACAATCGCACGCCCCATGGCCACACGCTGGCGCTGACCGCCAGATAATTGCCCCGGCCTGCGATCGAGCAGGTCCTCAATCCCCAAAAGCTGCGCTGCATATTGCACGCGCTTTTCGATTTCGGCCTTCGGCACTTTGGAAATGCGCAAGTTTAGTGAAATATTCTGCCCGATAGTCATGTGCGGATAGAGCGCATAGTTCTGAAACACCATTGCGATGTTGCGCTCTTTCGGAGAGGCATTATTGACAAGTTTGCCGTCAATCATGATCTCGCCGCCCGAAATTTCTTCCAGCCCGGCGATCATCCGTAGCAATGTGGATTTCCCGCATCCAGACGGTCCGACCAAAGCGATGAACTCGCCGTTATCAATTGAAAGATTTATGCCATGTATGACTTCAGCTGAACTATAGCGTTTAGCGAGATTTATAAGCTGGACGGCTCCCATTTGGTGGTCCTTAGAATTGCGGGTTGGTATTATGTTCCGTGGTGCTGATGTGAGTTTTCCCGACGGATGCCACTCATCGCGATTTTTGTTGCGCAACTTTGCAGTTTGTCGCAGGTGAAAAGAAGAAATGAAGCTTGATCATTCATTGATCAAATTTCCAATTGACCTACAATGTGAACGCGCGTCCACATTAGCGAATGCTGCCCAAGCAGTCAAGTCGCACATCTTGGAGATGAAAATGCAGGAAGAAAGAAAATCGGTTCGTGCGAGTGATGTTGCCAAACTTGCCAATGTGTCTCGGGCGACTGTATCGCGAACTTTCACTGAAGGAGCCTACGTTTCGGAAGAGGCACGCGCCAAGGTGCTGCGGGCTGCAGATCTGCTGGGATATCGCCCCAATGCTCTGGCACAGAGTCTTATGACCAACAGGACGAAGATTGTTGGCGTCGTTACGACCGATCTCAACATTCCCTTCTATGCAGAGTTGCTGCAAACGCTGGCATCAGCCATCGAGCAGGCGGGTATGACCACGCTTCTCCTGATGGCAGATCCAAGTCGCAATGATGATTTGGTTGAAAAACTTCTTTCATATCAAGTGGATGGCTTGATTTTGACTGATACGACGCTGACCCCACGCATGGCGCATGTCTTGACGAGAAGCGAAAAGACAGTGATTTCAATCAACCGCTTTCTGGATGACGAGAACATGACATCCATCACCTGTGCAAACATGGCCTGTGGTGAGGCGGTCGCAGATCTACTTGTGGACAAAGGGTGCCGCACCATCTCGTACATTGCAGGCGTTCCCGACACACAACGTGAATTTGGTTTCAGGAAACGCCTTTCTGAGCGTGGAGTGCTTCTGAACTCATTCAAGCTTGGTAATTTTAGTTATGACAGCGGTCTCGTTTGCGCTCGGGAAATTCTGCATTCGGGCGATCGTCCCGATGGTGTCTTTTGTGCCAACGATCTGATGGCAATGGCTTATATCGATGTTGCGCGCTCCGAATTCGGGCTGTCTGCACCGGAAGACTATCTGATCATAGGCTTCGACAATTCCATCGAAGGCAGTTGGCTCAGCTATCAATTATCGTCGGTGGATCAGAATATCGCCAAGATGGTTGAAATCACAGTCGAGCAAATGCTCGCGGGCATCGCCGGGGAGGCGAGGCAAGGTGGTCAAATCCAGGTGCCGGGCATTTTGGTGGAGCGCGCGTCGACCGCCAGATAGCAAGGTCTATTGACAATGTGAACGCGCGTACATATAGTTCATGGCATCTTTTGTCCTCAATAATTCAAGGGAGGTAGGTTAAGGATGCTTAAGCGAATTTCGAGGAGACATGCCATTTCGACGTTGGGAGCAATGGTGGCATTGCCTCTGCTTTCAACAGTTGCGTTGGCGGACCCGGTGGTTGTTAACTTTCTGTCCGCAAACCAGCCAGAAAACTACTCCGCTCTGATTCCGGCTTTCGAAGCTGCAAATCCAGATATCAAGATCAACTTCACCAGACTGCCGTTCGATGAGCTGAATGCTGCGATCGAAGCACGTGTTGGTGGCGGCGATGAAACGATCGACATCTTTGAGGCTGACACGCCGCGTATCCCGGCGCTTGCCAGCCGTGGCTATCTGACCGAACTGGAATCCTATCGGTCGCAGATCGAAGGCATTGCCCGGAGCCCTGTCGACGTCGAGCAGGTGAGCTATGATGGAAAGATCTATGCTTTCCCGCTTTGGAACTCCACTCAGCTGCTTTATTACAACCGTGATCTGCTGAAAAAGGCTGGCATTGACGCTTTGAGTACCGATCAGAAGGATCGACTGACTTGGAAAGAGCTGCTTGATCTTGCCGCCAAGACCCAGAAATCCGGTGCAAAATGGGGCTTACTGTTCCAGCAGGTCGATCGCTACTACCAGCTCCAGCCACTGTTTGAATCCAATGGTGCGGGCTCTGGTCTGACAGGTGAGGGGAACCTGACACCTGACGTGACGAATGAAAAATGGATCGAAGCCGCTCAGTGGTATCAGGATCTCTACAACAAGGACATCTCTCCACGCGGCGTCAAGGCTGATCAGACAGATGCCATGTTCCAAAACGGGGAAGTCGCTTTCTTCGTTGGAGGTCCGTGGAGGTTGACTGCTTTCAATGAAACCAAGGGTCTGAATTACGGCGTTGCCGCGCACCCCTATTTCGAGGGTGGCAAACCCGTAACCCCGACTGGTTCCTGGTCTCTCGCCCTGAACCCGCATGCAGCGCACAAGGAAGCAGCTCTCAAGTTTCTTGAATTCGCTAGCCTGAGCGCCGAAGGCAACCTGTTGTCGGTTGAAAACAAACCACTTCTTCCGGTCAACAAGGATGCCTACACGAAGTCGGTTGAGAAGCTTTCCTCGATGACTGGCAAGATTGGCAACGTGATTGACATCATCAACTACGAAACCGGCGAAACTTCTGTCGGCCGTCCTCGGTCAACCGGTTACGTAGCATTCGAGTCCGTCATGAACCGTGCCTTCAGCGACATCCGCAACGGTGAAGATGTCAAGGAAGTACTGGAAGATGCTCAGACCCAGCTGACATCTCAGTTGTCCCGCATGCGCTAGTTTCGCATTATCCCACGCATGCAAAATTGTATCCACCGGAGCTGATGTCATAAGTCGAAACCTTGGCTCCGGTGGTTCTGCCAATCAGATGAGGTCGTTGTGAATACGAGAAAAACCTACTTGGTTGCCGTGACCTTCTTGGTGCCGGCCTTGTTGTCGGTCATTCTTCTTCGCCTGTGGCCGGCGGCGTTCGCCGTGGTGGATTCTCTATATGCACCGCGCGCCACCTCGATGAGCCTCGAGAACTTCAGCTACATTTTCGGCGATCCGGTTTTTCAAAAGAGCCTTTGGGTGACCATGATCTACTCGATCATCGTCAATCCGCTTCAGATCGCCGTTGCAATGGCCTTGGCATTGCTGTTCAACAGCAAGGTTCGATACATCAATTTCTGGCGCGCAATCGTAGTACTGCCAGTTGCCATCCCGCAGAGTGTGTCCGCCGTTGTTTGGGGCGTGGGCTTGCGCCCGGACGGATGGGTAAACTCCGTTCTCCAAGCGCTGGGCTTTGACGCGCAACGGTTTCTGACATCCCCCGATCAGGCACTCGGATCCATTATCCTGATCGTCAGCTGGATCGGTGTTGGCTATTGGATGACATTCCTGTTGGCTGGATTGCAGGACATTCCGAAGTCCTTGTATGAAGCCGTCAAGATCGATGGCGCGAACGTCTTTCAGCAATTCTGGCATGTAACCCTTCCGTTGCTGCGACGGCCGCTGACCTTTGTGCTGGTCGCCAATACGGTTTCGAACTTCCTCGTCTTTGCTCCGGTGCAAATCCTGACTTCGGGTGGACCACGCGGGTCAACCAACCTGATCATGAATGAAATCTACACGAGAGCCTTCATTTCCGGTGATCCGTCCAGCGCATCGGCCGCGACCGTCGTCCTCGTCGCAGTGGTGCTTGCCGTGGTCATAATCCAGTTCCGTTTGATGAGAGAACCTACCGAGGTAAACTCCTGATGCTGAAACGTATTTCATTCAAATATGTCGCGATTGTTCTCTGCGCTCTTCTATTTATCCTGCCGGTCTGGTGGATCGCAGTCAGCGCGCTTCGCCCTGAAGACGACATCTTCAAGTATCTCTCACCCCTGAGCCTCTGGACCTTCCTTCCCAAGCATGTGACTTTCGAGAATATCATCGATATCTGGAAGGGCAGCTTTGGTTTGGCGATCTGGAACTCGATCTTCATATCCGGTGTCACTCTGATCCTTGGTCTGCTGATTTCAGCAAGTGCAGCTTTTGCTCTGGCTGTCATCGAATTTCCGCTCCGCAACTTCATCTTCATGACAATGGTGGTGAGCTTCCTCATTCCGTTTGATGCGATTGCGGTGCCGCTTTATGCGATCCTGCGGAGCTGGGGGCTGCAGAATACCTATACCGGACTGATCTTGCCGGGTATCGGCAATGGTCTGGCTGTCTTCTTGTTGCGGCAGTTCTTCATGGGCATTCCGAGAGAATTGCGGGAAGCGGCATTGGTTGACGGCATGTCCTGGGTTGGGATTTTCTTTCGAATCTACATCCCGCTCGCGGTTCCAGCACTGGTCAGCGCAGCGCTTATCCTGTTCGTCTTTCAGTGGCACGCCTATCTGTGGCCGTTGCTTATTGCTCCCGACAATCAGCATAAGGTTGCCGCAGTTGCAATCGCCCAGTTCTCTGACATTTACGAGACCCGCTATGGTCAGATCTTTGCTGCTGCCTTGTTCATCTCGTTGATCCCGATGATCGTGCTGACAGTGTTTCAAAATCACTATTCAGCATCATTGGCAAGCACTGGTGGCAAAGAATAGAGAATATCTTCTTATGAGATTACAGGCTGTTTGGTGAGCCTTGAAGCTTTCTGAACAGCCTGTTTTCAATTTTGGAATGAAATAAGATGTTTCCGCTATGAACTCTCATTTTAAAGCTGCTTTGAAAGCTGGATTAAGGAAACTCATCACTCTGGCATACACAAGTTTCCATCGATAAAATCTCTGCCACTCACATCTCGCGTCAAATCTAGCAGACACTTGTCCCCGCCTCAGCTCGCTCTAGAACTACAGCGACCCTTTCACGGATAAGAAAATTGCAGGGCCCGTGGGCCTGCCAAATTCGTCGCCATGTCCGATGGCAAGGTTGCGCCAAAGGTGAACCAAATCGCGACACGTCAAGCGACGAAGATCTGACAAATATGGTGGCCTTCCTCCACATTGTGGTGGGGAGGGGTCTCCGACTGCGAAGCCATGGCTGGACCGAACGGTCAATTGTCGCGAATATGCTTGCAGAGGGCGTAGACAAACTTGGTGCTGGAGAGTGACGCGCTCTTGAGCTCATCATAGACCGGCGTGGTCTTGCAGACTTCCCACCACTTGAGAATGCACTCGTTCTCATATCCTGCGAAGCTATATTTGTAGGTTTCTTCTTTTTTGAAGAACCCCTTCTTCTTTTTCTTCTTGTCGACCAGCTTCAATTTATACATCAGCAGGTCTTTGGGGGTTCTGAAGGGGACATCCCACGGCTTGAGTCCGGCAAACATTGCATTGAAATGAATGGACTTGGGTTCGAAGTCCGGCGCAATGCCGTTGAGTGCGGAGACTTTTAGATTATACGGGTTTTCCTTTTCGATCGTGGCAATATCGCCAGCGAAGAAAGCGGTTAGGAACGCTTGATCTCCACCAAACAGATGTTCTTTCTCCGGCGCTTGCCGAGCCCATTCATGAACATAATCAACATAGCTTTGCGGTGTCAGCTTCAGGTCACGCAACCTTTGAACATCAATGAGAATATGGCCGCTATTGAAGCCGCCCCAGAGACTATCAAACTGTTGGAAATCCCATTTGTCTTTGTGCAAATTCCAATAGGTTGAGACGAGAAGCGACTTGTTCTTGAAATCCTCGAAATAGAATGGATAGTCCTCCGACAGAAACAATATATCTCCAGCATCGATGTACATGATCCTGTCGATGTCATCGGGTAGAAACAGGTGGCATATGCCATCGTAATATCTTTCCCGGTCCTTTGCTCTGGAATAGAAAGTTAACTCCGCCAGAAACTCATCGTCATCTACGAAAACATTGTGGAAGTGCAGGTCAAGCCCGTCACAAAATTTCTCGAGTGACGCAATTTTTTCGTCACTGATGGCAGATTGCATCAAATAGAAATGAACATCATGGGTGCGAGCCAGCGTGGAGTTGATGCTCGCTAGAGTAATGAAAACATAGTTTGCATACATATCGTTGCAAGAAGTGGCAATGTTCATTCTCTGTTTGATCATCGAATTTCAAGGTCCCTGAAACAACTGGTCGCTCTATAAAATTCCAGCCTAACGAGTGCTAATTGATTTTATGGACAGGTGCAACCAATAGCCACCTGCGTGCCGGCCTTTTTCGCGTTTGGTGCTATGGTTCTTGTCATTTCCGCGCAATATCGGGATCGTAAGCCGGTAAGGAGCCTGACGGAGCAAACCCTGCTTTGAAGGGCGCGAAGAATCCGATTCGACCACTGCCGCGACGGGTATTCAGTCTTGGTCTCTATGATTGAAGTGGTAACAGGAAAGGTGACGGGGAGGAGCTGTGTCTGGCCGCCGTCGCGACCGTGTCAGGACGCGCCACCGGCGTGCTGGACTGCGCGGCTACCCGTTGCAATGCCTGCTGCAAGGCAGGAAGAAAGTGGCTCGGATCGCAACCATTTGTCGACAAACCCGGCGTTGAAGGCATCTCCCGCACCGGTGGTGTCGACCACGTCAACCGGGTCAGCAGCCTGATGCAGTACGGACTGGCCCTCGCTGCAATAGGCGCCATCCGCTCCTGCCTTGAGGGCAACAACGGGGAAGTGCCTGCAAAGCTGATCGAACATGTCCGAGATGTCCGGCTCTCCGGTAATCGCGCGGGCCTCTTCTAGATTGGGTAGAAACACATCAACGCCTTCACACGCCGCAAGCAGGTCTGGCGAACGGATCAGGTCATCGTCCCAACTGGGGTCGAGGGAAACGGTGAGACCTGCCGACTTGGCCCGCCTTGCGAGATCGGGTATTTCGGCCAGCGTTGCATATTCTGCGATATGCAGATGCCGGGCCAGTGGCCAGTGCAGTGCTTCCTCGAGGGACGCGGGTTCTGCGGTGCCCGCGCGGCGCGTCAGAAAGGCGCGTTCGCCATTGAGCACCGAGGCAACCGTCACCTGCGGGCCTGCGTCTGCCGCTCGTTCCAGAAAGTCGATGCCGATCTCGCGGGACCTGATCTGCTTTTCCACTTCACAGGACAGCGGATCGAGGCCCAGTCGCGCGACGAGGGCGGACGAGCGCCCGACGTCGGCAAAGTGCGCGGCAGAAATGTAGGCTCCGCCGCCTGCTGCTATCGTCATGTCATCGGCGAACACTTCGCGGCCAAGCACAGGCATCCGTGCCAGTCCGGTGAAAATCAGATCGCAATAGATCCGACCGACACACAGCACAGCCGAAGCATCATCTTCCTTGTTTATCATTTGCGGCCCAGGCTCATTTCGGTCTTTGCATCGAAGAGATAGAGTTTTCCGGCCGCCACGGCGCAGGTGACCATGCTGCCGACAGGAGGTGCCTCATTGCCCGGCGATGTAGCGATCACGGCTTCGGCCTCGACGCGCATATGGACCATGGTTTCAGGCCCGAGCGGCTCGACCGCCTCGACCTTGCCCTCGATGGTCAGGATGGCCTGATCTGTTGGTGCTCCGACAATCAGATCATGGGGACGGACACCAACGAGCTGGTTCTCGATGCCGGATAGGCTGCCCGACTGCGCGGCCAGCGACTTGGACGGGATCATGTTCATAGATGGCGAGCCTATGAAGCGGGCCGTGAACACGTCGACCGGGTTCTCATAAAGCTCCACCGGCGATCCGGTCTGCAGGATATAACCGTCCTTCATCACTACGATCCTGTCCGCCATGGTCATGGCTTCGATCTGATCATGGGTCACATAGACGGTCGTGGTTTTCAGCTCCTGATGCAGTTTCTTGATTTCGACGCGCATCTGTGCCCGCAATTGAGCGTCGAGGTTCGAGAGTGGCTCATCGAACAGGAACGCGGACGGATTGCGCACCATGGCGCGTCCGATGGCGACCCGTTGCCGTTGACCACCTGACAGGGCTGCCGGTCGGCGCTCCAGAAGATCCGTCAGCCCCAGAATGCGCCCGGTTTCGTCAATGCGGGCGTTCTTTTCGGCAGTGCTGAGCTTGGAGGTATAAAGCCCGAAACCGATATTCTGGCGCACGGTCAGATGAGGATAGATGGCATAATTCTGGAACACCATGGCGATGTTGCGCTGTTTCGGTGCGCGTTCGTTGACGACCTCGTCACCGATCTTCAAGGCTCCGCCGGAGATTTCCTCAAGGCCTGCGATCATACGCAACGTCGTTGACTTGCCACAGCCGGACGGGCCAACCAGAACAACAAATTCGCCGTCGGCAATCTCAAGGTCGATCCCGTGCACGGCTTCGACCTTGTCATATCGCTTCACCAGTTTTTCGAGTGTGATGGAAGCCATTATGCTGTCCCCCTCAGGCGGTCAAAACAGATGCCAAGCTCATTGCTTGCAGAAGCGAGGGCCCGTGCGGCATCTTCGGTCTTGTGTTCAAAGTCAGTGAGTTGCGCCCGATAGGCTGCGAGCGCCTCGGAGAGCGGCTCTTCTGCCGGGCCGCCATAACGGGTACGCACCGAGACGAAATAGTCCGCAGAGACGATCTCGCGGAAGGCGGCTTCATCGAGCATGCTGTCGCGCTGGACATGCTTGCGGAACGCTGCCTTGAAGGGGGCATATCCATCGTCTCCAAGCGCGCCACCAAGGGCAACAACGGCCCGAGCGACATCAGCGGCAATCTCGTGCGCCTGCCGGAACGACAGATGCTCGCGACGCACGAGGCTGTCCGCAAGCTCGGTGATGGTGATGCAGGACCGGTCAAGGTTGCTTGCCACCCGGTCGTCGTTGATCGATGCCTGAGAAATGAAGCTTGCGAGCAGGTCCAGCACCTTGAAGGCTTTGTCAAAGGCCAGATAGCCCATGGTCTGGGTTTCGCCTTCACTGTCATTCATGTCGGTGAAGGGCGTGTTGTGCATGATCGAGACCACTGTGCGGGCGTGTCCGACCGTTTGGCTCGACATATGCCGCATATGCTCGATTGGTACCGGATTGCGCTTTTGCGGCATGATCGAGGAGATTTGCACCAGCGCATCGGGCACATAGAGCTGCCCGACTTCAAAACTCGTCCAGACCTGAAAGTCCTGAATGAGACGGCCAAGATGCAGGAACATCAGCTCGATTGCTGAATAGGTCGCCGTGGTATAGTCAACGCCGGCAATGCAGCTGTAGGAATTGCGCAAAGGGGCGGCAAAACCCAGAAGCTGCGCCATGCGATGCCTGTCGATGGGAAAGCCTGTGGTGGTGATGGCAGCAGCACCCATCGGGCAAAGGTCAACGATCCGCCGTGCCTCGAAAATGCGTTCGATATCCCGGCCCAGAATCTCGATCGCGGCGCTCAGATAGTGCCCGAAGGTGGTCGGCTGGGCAGGCTGGCCGTGGGTGTAAGCAACAATCAGCGTGGCTTTTTCCCGTTCCGCAGTGGCCAGCATGGCGGAATAGAGCGAAAGGGCCTTTTGCAGCAGGATATCGATCCGGCCCCGAAGACCCAGTTTGAACAGGGTGTGATCAATGTCGTTGCGGGATCTGGCAGTGTGAAGACGCCCGCCGAGATCGGCCCCAACGCGCGACTTAAGTTCCTTTTCGATGAGAAAGAAGAAGTCCTCCACCTCACCGGTATAAACCAGCTTTTCCGGCTCGATGGTCTCATCAATGGCGACAAGAGCATCGGCAATTCGCTTGGCCTGATCCGCATCCAGAATTCCGGTCTCTGCCAACATCACCAGATGGGCGCGGTCGATCTTGCGGAACCCGTCGATGAAATGATCCTTGGCGCTGTCAAACAGCGGCGCAAGCACGGTGTCCTTGTAGACCGGATCGGGAAAAACGCTTCTGTCTTTGTCAGCGTTGGTTTCACGAGACATGAATTAGCCTTTCACACCAGCAAGCATGACACCACGGACGATGTAGCGCTGGAAAATAAGGAAGACAAGCAAGGTCGGGATAGTGGCAAGGGCTGCGCCCGTCATGATCATTTCCCACTGGATGGCCGCTTCCACGGCAAAGCTCGAGAGGCCCACCGGCAGCGTGTAGAGCTCGCTTGAGGTGGTTACGATCAGCGGCCAGAAGAAGGCGGTCCAGTTGCCAAGGAAGGTGAAGATCGCCAACGCCGACAGGGCCGGAGCCACCAACGGCATGGCAATGCGCCACCAGATGACGAACTCGTTCATGCCGTCGACGCGAGCCGCTTCCATGAAATCATCGGGAACGCCCTCGAAAAACTGCCGCATCAGGAAGGTCCCGAACCCGGTCATCATGCCGGGGAACATGATCCCCCAATAGGTGTCGAGCCAGCCGAAGGTTGCCGACATCAGATACCAGGGAATAACGAGCATTTCCGTCGGAATCATCAGGGTGGACAGGATGGCAAGAAAGATGAACTTGCGCCCGCGAAAGCGGAACTTGGCCAGCGTGTAGCCAACCAGACTGTCAAAGAACACATTCGAGAGGGTCACCGTGACGGCAACGAGCATGGAGTTGAAAAACCAGCGCGAAAAGCCGGTGTTTGACAACACCTCGATATAGTTAGAAACCGTCGGATTGGCCGGGATCAGGCGCAAATCATAGACATCACTCGCGGGTTTGAGGGACGTGGAAAACATGAAGAGCAGGGGCGTGATCATGATGATCCCGCCGATGAACAGGATGGTCCAGATGAGGATGCGACCGGGTCTCATCTTGATGCGGTAACGCGACGTGGCGTCCTGACGGGCGATATCGGTCATGATTTGTCCCTCAAAATCCAGAGCTGGAGCAGAGAAATCACCAGCAGAATGAGAAAGAGAACGACCGTCTGCGCTGCGGCATAGCCCATCTGATAGGATGAGAAAGCAGACTGGTAGATCATCAGAACGAGCGGTTTGGTCGAATTGAGCGGCCCGCCGGGATCATTGGTGGTCATATTGTAGACCTGATCGAAGATCCTCAGGAACCCGATGGACGACATCACCACCAGAAACACTGTGGTTGGTTTGAGGAGAGGCAGGGTAATCCGTCTGAGGATCGCCCGTTCTCCCAGCCCGTCAATGCGCGCTGCCTCGTAGAAAGTGTTCGGAATGGCGCGCAGACCAGCCATGAAAATGATGATCTGGAACCCGAGCCCCGCCCAGATCGCCGTCACCATGATCGACGGTAGGGCCTGCGTAGTGGAGCGCAGGAAGGGCTGCTGCGCTAATCCGAAGGCAGAGAGCAGGTCATTGATGACGCCAATGGGGGCAGGCTGATAGAACCAGCGCCAGACCCAGGCCATGGCCGCTGCCGTCGTCAGGAATGGCAGAAAATAGAGTGCCCTGATAAAGCCATGCCCGAACCGCACGCGATCAAGCGCGAAGGCGATGGAAAAGGACAGGAACAGAGAGATCGGCGTTCCGAGGATGAGGTAGGTGAAGGTGTTCCTGAACACCTGCCAGAATTTCGGATCGCCGAACAGTTTGGCGTAGTTGTCAAACCCGATGAATTTGGGTTTGCTCATCAGGTTCCAGTCCGTCAAAGACAGGCGAAAGGCGTCTATGGTCGGATAGAAGCGGATGATGGAATAGAACAGCACGGGCAAAGCCAGAAACGTCCATACCCAAAATAACCGTTTGGTGTGCATCGAGAAACGGTCGGAGAACCCGCCGTTTCCGGAGTGGCTCGTGGCCACTCCGCTGGATGTCTGAGCATCGACTGGCATCGGCTTTGTCCCGATCACATTGCGTCGTCGATGATCTGCTGCTCTTGTTTTGCAGCTTCGGCAACGCTGTCAGCAGCAGACTGGCCACTGATCAGAACGCGGTTCGTCATGTCCATCGCCGTCTGGCGCTGAGCAGCCTCATCCACGAACAATGTAGTGTGGGCATAGGACAGGCCTTTGAGGAAGGGGCCGTAGATCGGGTTGGCGGTGTTTTCATCCGTCAGAGCGACCTCGCTCTTCGCCGGCAGTTCACCAACCACTTCAAGCCAGAGTTTCATGGCTTCCGGTGAGGTCAGATAGGTGAGGAACTTCTCGGCAGCTTCCAGCTTCTCGCCGTCCACTTTCGCGCCTATCCCGTTGGCAAAATAGCTCGAATAGTTGGAGCGGTAGCCATCGGCATTGGCGGGAAGCTCGGTCACGCCCCATTCGAAATCCTTGATCTGCTTGAAAGAGCCAAGACGGAAGGTGCCGTCGATGGTCATGCCTGCCTTGCCGCCACGGAATGCAGCCTGACCTTCATCCATGAAGCCAAGAAGGCCGACTTTGTCCTTGAGCTGCAGATCTGTATAGAAGGAAAGAGCCTTTGCGCCTGCTTCGCTGTCGTAGGTCACCTTGCGATAGTTTTCCGCATAGGGATCGCCATCCATCTGACGAACCAGCACTTCGCGCCACCAATGGTGGTCCTGACCAGACATGTCCAGTGTCATGCCTTCAACCAGCATGTTGCCAGCATCATCATGTTTGGTGATGGCTTTTGCAGCTGCGGTCAGTTCATCAAGAGTCTTGGGCGGGTTTTCCGGATCAAGTCCGGCTTCTTCAAACAGTTTCTTGTTGTAGAACAGCGCCAGAGAGCGCACGGCGGTCGGAAGACCGTAATATTCGCCATCGCGCTGCATGGCTTCCACGATGGGGAAGAAATCCGCTTCAATCTGTTCGTGCGGGAAGGCATCCTGGGGCAGGGGCTGCAGCAGACCACCGGCGACAAACTTGTCGAGCCAGCCATAGAAAAGCTGCATCACATCCGGACCCTTGCCAGCCATGTTGGCCGCGACGATACGGGTCTGATAGTCAGCGTAGGGAAAGGTGACCTGCTTGACGGTGATGTCCGGATTGGCCGCCTCGAATTTCTCGATCAGCTGGTCCATCGCGGTGACACGGGTCTCATAGATATACTGCCAATATTCGATTTCGACCGCTTGCGCGGCGTTGAAGGATGACAGGCTAAAACCGGACAAAAGTCCGGCGATCAAAAGCGCTTTCCGCATTGATAACTCCAATTCCCTGTGAAGAGGCGAAAGGCCTCTCTTATGTTTGCAATTGTCCTGTAACGGCCAGACCTCGAGGTCTGGCAGCTCTTAAAACTGCGATACAACTGGTGGAGCTTTTTGCTCCGTCTCTGGTTTGGGCTTTGTCTGGATTGCGAGTTGGCCCTTTTTTTAATCAGCCTTGCGTAACATCATCTCTTTGTCAATAAGATAAATTAATTGAATTAATATATTGACGTTACTCTAATGGTCGGCACAGACTGTCAGAAGTGAAAAGCAGAGGTGAAAAAGCACGATGCGAGCCAAGACACAGTTTGCAATTGGCAACAATCCGGAACGAAACAGGGAGCATAACCGGCGGGTTGTGCTGGATCTGGTTCGTCAGCACGGAAGTCTCGGTCGCATGGAAATCGCCCGGCACACCCATCTGACGGCGCAGGCGGTGGCCAATATCGTTGACGAACTTGTCAACGAGAATCTCTTGAAGAACGAGGGGCGCAGACGCACCGGACGCGGACAGCCGCCGATCCAGTTTGCGGTCAATCCCGATGGGGCCTCGACAATCGGTATCGAAATCGCGACCGACCAGATGGTCACCACCGTGCTCGATCTCAAAGGTGTGCTTCGCTACAAGCGGACCATTCCGTTGATTGAGACGACGCCCGAGAAATGCCTGCCCATCTTCAGGGATGAGGCTGACCGTGCGCGCAAGGCTATCCAGTCTCGCCTGTTTGGCATCGGTGTCGTAATGCCGGGCCCGTTCGATATCGACGGGATGAGCTCTGTCGGTCCGACCACGTTGCCCGGCTGGGGCGATATGGATGTGAAAGGCGCTCTATCGGAAGCCTGCGGGTCGGAGGTTATACTGGAGAATGACGCCGCTGCCGCCGCTGTTGCGGAACGCCTGTTCGGAGCAGGGCACAAGGTCTCCAACTTCGCGATGATCTATTTCGGAACCGGCATTGGCCTTGGGATGATTCAGGATGGCTTGCCCTTCAGAGGAGCCTTCGGCAACGCAGGCGAGATCGGCCATGTGCTGGCCGTGCCGAATGGTCGCCTCTGTCCTTGCGGGCAGCATGGCTGTCTGGAGCGCTATGCCTCCCTCCATGCTCTTCATGAAAAATTCGACGCCGCAGGATGGCAAAGACCCGCAATCGGTGAAATCGAAGCTCTTCTGTTGAGTGGCGACCCGGTCGTGATCGAATGGCTCGATGAAGCCGCCCTGCATCTGTCGTCCATCGTCGGATTGCTCGAAAACATCCTCGATCCGGAAACGGTCATCTTCGGCGGCATCTTCTCGGATCGTGTCATGGATGCGCTGCTTGAGCGAATGACCAACCTGCCTCGGTCGGTGGCTGGACGGCGAGCCCGCAGCCTGCCAAGAGTGATGCGCGGCCAAACCGGTCATTACACCGCTGCACTTGGGGCTGCAACGCTTCCCCTGTTCGAAATCCTCACGCCAAAACTCGAAACATCTGCACCCGACCAACAGGTGGCCTGATACTCGACCCTCACACTCACTGGACGCTCCCATGCTGACGCCTCGCCAACGCATCGAAAAACAGATGGCACATTGCTCATTGACGGACCTCTATCGCGCGTTGACGCGGTTGAAGTCGCCTCTGACGATGATGAACACCGGTGCACACCCGGATGACGAACAGTCCGGGATGCTGGCCTATTTTAGTCTGGGCCTCGGCATGCGGGTGATTGTCGGTTGCTCGACACGGGGTGAGGGCGGTCAGAATGTCCTTGGGCCCGAAAGGCTTGGCGCTCTGGGCGTTTTGCGCACCATCGAAATGCAAGAAGCCGCACGCGTGCTGGATGCTGATATACACTGGCTCGGCCATGGGCCAGACGATCCCGTGCATGATTTCGGCTTTTCCAAAGACGGTGACGGCACCTTCGCCCATTGGGGCGAGGAGCGAACGGTTGAACGTCTCGTCAGGGCCTATCGCCAAGAGCGCCCGGATATCGTCATTCCGACCTTCCTTGATGTGCCCGGACAGCATGGCCACCACAGAGCTATGACACGGGCCGCCGAAACGGCACTTGCACTCGCAGCCGACGAGAGCGCCTATCCGGAGCATTTAGCCGAAGGATTGCAACCATGGAAGGTTGCAAAATACTATCTGCCCGCCTGGTCCGGTGGAGGGGGAACCTATGACGATACGTTGCCGCCGCCCGACGCCACGGTGACTGTCACCGCAAGCGGCAAGGATTTTGCAACCGGAGCACCCTTTGATCGGCTGGGGGAAGCCTCACGCTATTATCACGCCTCCCAAGGCATGGGCTATTGGCCCCAGAGCCCCAAGACCACATGGTCTCTTCATCTGCTGCACGGCCCGAACGGGTCAAACGCCGAGACCTCAATCCTCGATGATCTGCCTACGTCACTAGAAGACCTCTGCAAGCGATCTGATGATTTCGCTGAGCTGCGGGGCCTGCTTGCCAAGGCCGATGAGGCTATTGACACTGCAATTGCAGCCTTTCCGAACCAGGCGGATATTCGCGCTTCACTTGTCGCTGCCGCACAGGCGATCAATGAAGCACAGACAGCAGCCCCTGATCCCTTCACCGCTTTGCACGGGCATCGTCTTGAACGCAAATTGGTGGAAATCGACGCGGCTCTGTTCGAGTGCGCCGAACTCTTCGAGAGAGCCTGCGCCGCTGACGATATCTTGACGCCGGGGGGGAGTACTCAACTGGATGTCGTTCTGTCTCCAGAGGCCAATAGCGACGTATCCGTTACTCTCAGCGCCCCCGAAGGCGTGTCATCACGTCTGTTGGCGTCTTACAAAGGCATTTTCTGCTTTGCTCTGGATGCCGCCACTGATGCCACCTTCTCGAAGCAATATCCACCATCATGGTCCTCGCTAGGTGGAAACGGCCCCACCTCGGTGATCCTTGAAGCCGATTTCGATGGGTGGCATGCCAAGCGGGCGTTTGATCTGGAAATGCCGTTGCCGGTTGTTCCTGCCCATTCGGTGGCGATCAAACCCGATGCCATTCTGTTCTCGCTTCGTGAGACATCCGGCCCGATGATGATCGATGTGGAGATCCGCGGGGACAAGGCTCCTCTCACGTTCGAGGCTCCCGAAGGCTGGCAGGTCGAACCCGCTGGAGATCATTGGACAATCTATCCTCCAGCCAACTTTGCTGCTGGTCTCAGCCACATCACACCAATGATTGGCAATCAACCGTCATTTAACGTCTCGCCGATCAGCTACGCTCATATCGGCAAAAGCAGGTTCATCCGCCGCGAGGCGCTCGATATTCTGGCGCTGGATTTACAACTACCAAAAGCTGCGAAGGTTGGCTACGTCGGTGGCGGGGCTGACAATGTTGCCAAATGGCTGCTCCGGATGGGCGCGGATGTCACGGAGCTGGATGCATCGGCTCTGGCCGGTGATCTGTCCGCTTACACGACAATCGTCGTTGGCATTTTTGCGTTTGGCACCAGACCGGATCTGGCTGACGCTACCAACAAGCTCCATCAATTTGTCGAGGCCGGTGGACATCTCGTCACTCTCTATCATCGTCCGAGTGATGGCTGGGATCCGGAAAAGACCCCGCCGCTGTCGCTCACCATTGGCTCTCCGTCCCTGCGTTGGCGCGTCACCGACCCGAAGGCCGAAGTGATAATCCTCGAACCGGAGCACCCGTTGCTCAAAGGCCCCAACGCCATAGGGCCTGACGACTGGAGTGGCTGGAACAAGGAGCGCGGGCTCTATTTTGCCTCCCGTTGGGACGACGCCTACCTGCCTTTGCTTTCCATGCATGATCCGGAAGAGCAGCCCCTTACGGGCGCACTTGTTTCTGCCCGGATCGGGAAGGGACGGCACACCCACACCAGCCTCGTGCTGCATCACCAGATGGATCGCCTCGTCCCCGGCGCATTCCGCCTGATGGCGAACCTGCTGCAACCTGCGTGATCCTTTTAAAACTAGTGGCTATCTTGTCCGACAACCACTGATGAGCAAAACTGGGCGTTCACTTTCGCCCATCAACATGCTGTCAGGACCTTGTCGTCAAAAATGCAGATTGATTTCAAGCGTCCGGCAAGGCTGAAGACAAGGAACCGACGCCACTTGTCGGTTGTTGCAATCTGTCTTCTCGCAGCCATCATGGCCGCGACGATGATCACCTATCGCAATGCCTTGAAGACGAGCGAGGAAACAGCGGCAGCCCGTCTCTCCCTTCAGGTGGAGAGCTTCACCAACGCGCTTGATAAATATCGTCTGCTGGCCCCCTTGCTGGCTCGCAGGCCGGACGTGTTGGCAGCCTTTTCAAGCCGGATGGATGAAGACGATCTGGAAGCGGCGCTTGCCGAAATGGTGCGGATCAGCGGCATGAGCGATGCGGCAGAAATTCAGTTGATCTATCTGGATGGCACTCAGATTTCGACATATGGCAATCGACTGTATCGGGGGCAGGAGACGAAGAGGGATACGCTCAGCAGAGCAGACATTGTTCAGGCAATGCAAGGAAGGCTGGGGCGGCGCTTTGTCGACGATGGCCACGACCAGTTTTTTGTCTTCTCGTCCGCCGCCAGAATCAATGCCAAGGTGGCCGGTGTCATCTCCATCGTTGTCAATCTGAGCAGTTCGCAGCAATTGTGGGCGCTTGCGCCTCAGCCGATCATCGCGGCTCAGGACAATGTCGTCATGCTCAGCAACCGGGCCAATTGGGTCCAGCGAGAGCTCCATCACGGCGGCAACCGGCGTGGCACGAAGGGGTTGCTGGTCGAGAAGAGCCTGTTCGGGCCAACGCTAATCAAACCCGACTTTCATCAAACCGCGCTTGAGGCAGGATTGAAATATGTGACTGCCGAGAAGAAAGACTATGTGCTCGGCTGGACCTTCTATGCTCTGGAACCGCTCAAACGCCCGATCTATGCAGCCATTGTCGCTTTCCTCTTTGCAACATCTCTCTCTGCAATCGCTCTGGGTGGGCTCTGGATTGTTTCGAGCAGGCAAGTCGAGCTGCTGCGCCAACGCCGGAAAGACACGGCGAATGGCCTCAGACTGGAACGACGCATTCGAGAGAGAACCCGCGAGCTTCAGAAAACGCAGGAAGGCCTGATTCATTCGGCCAAGCTCGCCGCGATTGGCCAGATGTCGACGGTGCTCAACCATGAATATAATCAGCCCCTCATGGCCATTCGCACCTTCTCTGAAAATGCGGGCCTGCTTTTTCAGTCGGGCAAAGAAGAAAAGGGGCAGGAAAACCTCAAGCGCATCATCGCGCAGGTCGACAAGCTGTCGAAGCTGTCAAAGAGCCTGAAGTCCTTTGCCCGACGGCCGGGCATCGACATCTGTGCCGTGTCTGTCAATGCGGTGGTCGATGAATCCGTGATGATCATGACCCCGAAGGCCCGAAAATGCGGGGTATCCCTGACGGTCAAGAAGCCTGAACGGGAAGTCCGTGTCATGGCCGGGCACACGCGTCTCGAGCAGGTCCTGGTCAACCTGATCGCCAACGCACTCGATGCGATTGAAGATCACCGGTCAAGACCGGATGCAAAGCCTGCTTCAAAACCCTATGGGATCGAGATAACCTACAACAGGACAGAGACTGACGCTGTTATCAGAGTCAGTGACACGGGGCCGGGGATTGATCATTCCATCGAGAAGAGCATCTTTGAGCCGTTCGTCACCAGCAAGGCAAGAGGCGTCGGGCTGGGGCTCGGGCTTCCGATCGCTTATAATCTCATCAAGGGCTTCGGCGGCAGCCTGTGTCTGATTGATCCGCCAGAGCGGGGGATGGCAACGACATTCGAGATTACATTGCCAATTGCCGGTGATGACGCGAAACTTGGTGCCCACAGCAGTGAAGAAGTGAAGCCGATATGAGCAAGCAAACCAAAATCCTGTTGGCAGAAGACGAGGAAGATCTGCGCTTTGCACTGGCTCAGGGCTTGGAGCTTGCCGGGCACGATGTGGTTGAGTTCGACAATGCTTCGGACGTGCGCGAGTTCGTGTCGCGCCACCTCGACGGCATCCTGATCTCGGATATCCGGCTGGGCGCGGATGATGGCATGGAACTCATGCGTCAGGTCCATGAACTCGACGACGCCCTTCCAGTCATTCTCATCACCGGTCATGGTGATGTTCCGCTGGCCGTGGAGGCAATGCGCAACGGTGCCTATGACTTTTTGGAAAAGCCGTTTCCGGTCGTCCAACTGGTTGGCATCGTATCAAAGGCGCTCGAAAAACGTCGGTTGGTGCTCGAGAACCGAGCGTTGCGGCAGGAACTGGCCGAAGAAAGTGCACTTGAAGGTCGGCTGGTTGGACAGTCCCCCTACATGCAGCGCCTCAGGGCCGAAATCATGGCCTTGGCGGACACCAATGCCGACATCCTGATCAAGGGAGAGACCGGATCGGGCAAGGAGATGGTCGCTCGCGCATTGCATGAGGAGGGTCGCCGCGCCGATAAGCCCTTTGTCGCGCTCAATTGCGGGGGGTTGCCCGCCGATATCATCGAAAGCGAGTTGTTCGGACACATTCAGGGTGCCTTTACCGGCGCATCGACCAAGCGCATCGGCAAGCTCGAACACGCCAACGGCGGCACGGTCTTTCTGGACGAGATCGAGACGATGCCGCTCGACCTTCAGGTCAAGCTGTTGCGCGTCATCGAGGAGCGAGTTGTCGAGCCCTTGGGAACCAACAAACAGATCCCGCTCGATATCCGCTTTATTGCCGCGACCAAGACAGATTTGGCAGAGGCGGGCAGACAAGGACGCTTTCGTCCTGACCTCTATTACCGGCTCAATGTCGTCACGCTTGAGGTGCCCCCTTTAAGAGAGCGGAAATCGGACATTCCTGACCTGTTCAACTTCCTCGCCAAAGGGGCGCGCTCCCGCTATCGCAAGGAGATCCCGGATCTGACTGCCAGCCTGCTGGATCGTCTGTTGCACTATGACTGGCCCGGAAACGTGCGCGAGCTCCGGAACGCCGCCGACCGGTTTGTCTTGGGTCTACCGTTGGGTCTAAACGACGAGCAGGACCAGAACGATCAAGGTGGACATGAGACCCTTGCAGATCGTGTTGGGGCCTATGAGAAGCGCCTAATCGAGGAGGCGCTGAGGGCCAATGACGGCAGCCGAACCGAGACCGCCGAGGCCTTGGGCGTCGGGCGCAAAACCCTTTACGAGAAAATGAAGAAGTTCGATATCGAGTAATCTCCGTAGTCTCGGTGTGTGTGGATTTCCACCCATCCGTTGCCCAGCATGGGTGGGTTTGACCCCACCAATCGGAGATGCGCTCACTTGCTTGACATCAATGATTTAAGATAACCCGCTCTACTGGATGCGAAAATTCGAAACTTAGGCTTTCCTTCACCATATGGCACGGCCATTGCTATCTCTCAGACTATCGCACTCGGGCGTCTTGCCCGAACAATACGATCTCTGGGAGGAGACTTATCATGAAGAAAATGGTTCTGGCCGCAGCTGCAGCTGCGTTCACGCTCGCGGCTGCACCGGCGTTTGCCAATTGTGATGAAGGTGAGATTGTCATCAAGTTCAGCCACGTAACCGCGGCAACCGGCCACCCCAAAGGGGAGGCGGCAGACCTGTTGGCCAAACGCGTCAATGAAGAAATGAACGGCAAGGCCTGCATGGATGTGTTCCCGAACTCGCAGCTGTTCAATGATGACAAGGTTCTTGAGGCTCTGCTGCTGGGCGACGTGCAAATGGCCGCACCGTCCTCTGGCCAAATTCGAGCGCTTCACCAAGAAATTCCGCCTGTTCGATCTGCCGTTCCTGTTCAAGGACATCGACGCCGCTGACCGCTTCCAGGTGTCCGAAGCGGGCCAGACACTGCTCGATTCCATGCAGGGCAAGGGTCTGCAGGGACTCGGCTACTGGCACAACGGCATCAAGCATTTCTCCGCCAACAAGCCTCTTATCAAACCTGAGGATGCCGAAGGCCTCAAATTCCGCGTTCAGACTTCGGAAGTGGCCGTCGGCGATGATCGAAGCGCTCAAGGCCAATCCGCAGAAACTTGCCTTTGCTGAGGTGTATGGCGCGCTTCAGACCGGCGTTGTTGATGGGCAGGAAAACTCTTGGGTCGAACATCTACACCAAGAAATTCTTCGAAGTGCAGGATGGTATCACCGAAAACCAACCATCTGGTGCTTGACTACCTTGTCGTCACTTCCGTCGAGTGGTGGGGAAGGCCTTGATCCGGAGATCCGCGACCAACTGAAGACCATTCTGGATGAAGTCACCAAGGAGCGGAATGCCCTCTCCACCGAGATCAACCTTCAGAACCGCGCCCAGATTTTGGAAGCCGGTGGCGTGGTCCGCGAGTTGAACGACGAGCAGCGTCAGGCCTGGGTTGATGCCATGAAGCCTGTTTGGGATCAGTTCAAGGATGACATCGGTCAGGACCTGATCGACGCAGCTTTGGCAAGCAACAACTAATCCCGAGAACAACAACCAAAACAATGGATGATGGTGGGCGGTCAATCCGCCCGCCGTCTCATGCTGCTCAATGGGCTTGGGCGGGGGGCTTCTATGGAACGAATTTCTGCGATCGTCACCAAATTCGAGGAGACGGTGATCGCACTCCTCATGGCGGGGATGGTGCTGCTGACTTTCAGTCAGGTGATCGCGCGCTATGTCTTTAACACGGGTTGGCAGTCCGCCCTTGAGGCGACGGTACTGATGTATGCCTGGATGATCCTGTTCGGCATGTCATACGGGGTCAAGATCGGAGCGCATTTGGGCGTCGACGCGATTATCATCGCCTTGCCAGACCGCCTGTTCCGCATCCTTGCAGTGCTAGGTGCACTCACCGGTGTCGTCTACGGCCTCATGCTGCTGACCGGATCGATGACCTATCTCGGAAAGCTCTACCAGTTCAACATCGGCATGCAGGATCTGCGGTTTCCCGACTGGTTCGCCAATAGCGTCGCTCCGGCGATAGGCTGGGAGATCTATGACAATGAGGTGCCCCGCTGGTTCGCCTTTTCCATCTTGCCCATCGGCCTTGCCCTCTTCGCCTTCCGCTGTCTTCAGGCCACATGGCAGATCATCAGGGGTGAGCGCCGCATGATGATCGCGAGCCATGAGGCCGAAGATCTCGTGGCTGAAAACAAAGACGCGGTCTAGGAGCGATCAGCATGGAAACATTCTTTCTGTTTGGCATGGTGCTGACGCTGCTGCTGCTCGGCGCACCCATTTCCGTTTCGCTGGGCCTGTCCAGCGTGGTTTATATCCAGTTCTTCTCCAATGACAGCCTGTCCTCAATGGCGCAGAAGCTGTTCGAGGCGACCGAGCATTACACCTTGCTCGCCATTCCCTTCTTCATTCTCTCGTCAAGCTTCATGGCGACGGGGGGCGTGGCCAAAAGGATCATCCGTTTTGCAATCGCCGTTGTGGGACCATTCCCCGGAGGTCTGGCTATGGCTGGCGTCTTCGCCTGCATGCTGTTTGCCGCCCTGTCCGGATCGTCTCCGGCGACGGTTGTCGCCATCGGAACCATTGTCATCGCGGGCATGAAGGAAGTCGGCTATCCGAAGGAGTTCGCCGCAGGCATTATCGCCAACGCCGGAACGCTCGGCATTCTCATTCCGCCCTCTATCGTCATGGTCGTCTATGCCGCCGCAACCGACGTGTCCGTCGGACGCATGTTTCTTGCCGGGATCATTCCCGGCCTGCTGGCTGGCGTCATGCTAATGGTCGGGATCTATATCGCCGCCAAGCGCAACAATTATCCCCGCCAGACATGGAAAGGCATGGGGGAGTTGACGTCGGCGGCTCTCGATTCCTCTTTCGGTCTGTTCCTTATCGTCATCATTCTCGGCGGCATCTATGGCGGTGTCTTCACACCAACCGAGGCCGCTGCGGTGGCCGCTGTTTATGCCGCCATCATTGCCCTGTTTGTCTATCGCGACATGGGACCGTTGCGCGGAGTCAGCTGGCGGCGACCCAATGAAGGCTTATTGGAACTCGTTATCCGCAATCTCTATATGACCATCACGCGCTTTCCTCTTGCTCTGGTCCATCGTGATACGCAAAAGGTCATGACGGACTCGGCCAAGACCACCATCATGCTGATGTTCATCGTCGCCAACGCGCTGCTCTTTGCTCATGTGTTGACGACCGAACGCATCCCCCAGCAGATCACGGACCTGATGATTGGAGCGGGCTTTAACTGGTTCACCTTCCTCATCGCAGTCAACGTGCTGCTGTTGATCGGGGGGCAATTCATGGAGCCCTCGGGCCTTCTGTTGATTGTGGCTCCGGTCGTCTTCCCCATTGCCATCGAGCTTGGGGTCGATCCGATTCATCTGGGGATCATCATGGTGGTGAACATGGAAATCGGCATGATCACACCGCCCATTGGACTGAACCTCTTCGTGACATCGGGGATCACGGGCATGTCGCTGGTTCAGGTCGTGCGGGCTGCCTTGCCGTGGGTCGGCATCCTGATGCTCTTCCTGATCCTCGTGACCTACATCCCGTGGATTTCCACCGTCATCCCGACCACCCTGATGGGGCCGGAAATCGTCACGCGGTAGTTGTTGTTCCGCTTGATTTTTTCGTCAGACAGCTGAAGATGGGAGAGGCCTTGCTTCTCCCGTCTTTTTGGTTGAGTCATGGCCATTCGTCTGCCCGTTCGCAAAAGTGGCACTCACCACAAGAAAGGTTCTCCGATGCAGTTTCGCCATGATCCGGTGTATCCGTCTCGCCGCTCTCCAGTTATGGCCAACAATGTCGTGGCAACGTCACAGCCACTCGCGACACAGGCCGGGATCGAGATCCTGCACAGAGGCGGCAATGCCGTTGATGCTGCCATCGCTACGGCAGCGACGCTCACGATTGTCGAGCCGGTCAGCAATGGCCTCGGGTCGGATGCCTTCTGCATTCTCTGGGACGGTAATCAACTGCATGGCCTCAATGCGTCTGGGCGGGCGCCTGCTGCATGGACGCAGAGTCGCTTCAAGGATGGCATGCCGGAGCGCGGCTGGGACAGCGTCACGGTGCCCGGAGCCATCAGTGCATGGGTTGAACTCAGCGAAAAGTTTGGCAAGCTCCCTCTTGCCGAGGTGCTGGCTCCCGCCATCCGATATGCGGAAGAGGGCTTCATTGTCTCTCCCGTCGTTGGAGCCGCTTGGGCGCGAGGAGCTGCCGAGTTGAAAGACCAGCCCGGTTTTGCCGATCATTTCATGCCCGATGGCCGCGCACCCATGGCAGGCGAGCGCTTCATCAATCGCCATGCCGCCGCAACTCTCAGGGCAATCGCCGAGACCAACGGCAAGTCCTTTTATGAAGGCGAGATTGCCGAGACCATCGCCGCCTTCGCCAAAGAGACCGGCGGGGTGATCACGTGCGAAGATCTCGCCGGGCACTCTGTTGAGCGGTGCGGCACGATCTCCCAGTCCTTTGGTGATGTGGATCTTCATGAAATCCCTCCGAACGGGCAAGGCATCGCATCTCTTATGGCGCTCGGGATCCTCAAGCACACGTCGATCGGCGATCATGGCCCGGACGATCTGATCTCACTGCATCTCCAGATCGAGGCCATCAAGCTCGCCTACACCGATCTCCATCGCTATGTGGCCGACCGGCGCTTCATGACCGACATCCCCGAAACAGCTCTGCTGGATCCTGAATATCTCAAGGCAAGAGCCGGACTGATCAGGATGGATCAGGCACAGGATTTCGGCCCCGGTACGCCGAAAAAGGGGGGTACGGTCCTACTGACCACTGCCGACGCCTCGGGCATGATGGTCAGCTTCATCCAGTCCAACTATGATGGTTTCGGCTCTGGTGTCGTGGTGCCGGGCACGGGCATTGCCTTGCAGAACCGCGGGTCCTGCTTCTCCGCCGATCCGACCCACCCCAATTGTGTCGCCCCCGGCAAGAGACCCTTCCACACCATCATTCCAGGCTTTGTCATGAAGAATGGGTCGCCGCTGATGGCCTTCGGCATGATGGGAGGACAGATTCAGGCGCAGGGGCATGTCCAGCTGCTATTGAGGACGCAGCTTTGGGGGCAGGATGTCCAGACAGCGGCCGATGCCCCGCGCTGGCGCATGATCGAAAATCTGAAGGTCAATTGTGAACCGCACATGTCAGAGGCGAATTTTCAGGGTCTGTCTGATCTGGGACATTGCATCCATGTTGAAAGGCCCGATAATTTCTTCGGATTCGGTGGGGCTCAACTGGTGCAGAGGTTGCCCGAGGGGGGCTACAGTGCTGGCTCCGACCCCCGCAAGGATGGTCAGGCGGCAGGCTTCTAAGCCAAGGGACGTGCTCCAAAAACAAAAGCAACGGACTCGGCTCAAACCGACTGCGATATCGCTGGAGGCGACATGAAATTTCTTAAAAAGATCGGCATCGACACCTACATGCTGCTGCTGATCGCCATGGTCTGCCTTGGGCTGTTGCTCCCTGCTGAAGGTATTGCCATGACCGGGCTCGGCCATGTCACCTATTGGGCCGTCGCTCTGCTTTTCTTCCTTTATGGCGCCAAGCTTGATGCAAGTTCGGTCAAGGCCGGCCTGATGAACTGGCGCCTGCAGGGGCTGACTTTTCTTGCCACCTATCTCGTCATCCCGATTATCGGTCTGGCCCTCGCCTCCATCTTCGGCCCCTTGTTGGGGGCGACGGTCACACTCGGCCTTCTGTTTCTGGCGGTGTTGCCGTCAACGGTCCAGTCCTCGATTGCCTTCACATCCATCGCAGGCGGCAATGTGCCTGCCGCAATCTGTGCGGCGTCTGTCTCGAATATGATCGGTGTGGTGTTGACGCCCGCGCTCGTGGCGCTGCTGATGCATCAGGGCGACGGGAGCGTGAGCTTTAACGCGATTATCAAGATCAGCACACAGATCCTGCTGCCCTTTGTTGTCGGCCAACTGGTGCGCCCCCTGATCGGCGGCTTCATCGCAAGGCACAAAATCCTGACCATGATCGTGGATCGCGGCTCGATCCTCCTGATCGTCTACAAGGCCTTCAGTTCCGGCACCACCTCCGGTCTGTGGAACGCCATTCCGACGTCGAGCCTCGTCATTCTGTTTGGTGTCATTCTGGTCTTTCTGGCTCTGACCATGGGAACCATGGTTATCGGCGGGCGGGCGTTCAAGCTCTCCCGCGAGGATCAGGCGGTGCTGTTCTATTGCGGGTCGACCAAGAGCCTTGCCAGCGGTTTTGCCGATTGCCAGCGCCCTGTTTGCCGCAGATCAGGTCGGGGCCATCGTTCTGCCCATCATGATCTACCATATGAGCCAGTTGCTGGTGTGTGCCTATGTTTCCCAAAAGGCCGGGCAAGCCGTTCAGGAGCAGAAACCGGCTGGGGCGATGGCAGGTTCGATCACCAAATAGGCCCATTGCCGCCCACCTGCTGACCAATCCACAGGCATCAAGCTCTTCCACACCGGCTTTTTCAACAAAGTTGCGGCCGGTTCGCGCCCGTTTGCGGGCGTAGGACCAAACTTCTCTGCCCATTTGCCAGCTTTTTTGCACGCTGCCTCACGCAACCCGTGATCAGCGCTGTTGAGCGCTGGTGCTCGCGTCGTTGTGCGTCATTTCCTCTCGGCTTTATCCGGCTCAAATGCTTGTTCGCTGGCTTCGGCCAAATTCAGAACTCGGGCTGCGCCACTTCTGTCCGCGCTCCAACATTTCAAGGGCCATTCCACAAACATTCCAATCACAAGCCGGTGCTTTGTGCATCACGAAACAAAACTCCGATGTGAAGCCAGTTGATTGGAGCTTCGGTGAGCGCATTCCTATTTTCCAGTCATCGAAACCGGAAACACGTGAAAGGAAATTCCGATGAAAAAACTTGTACTTGCACTATCCCTTATTGCTGTAACTGCTGTCGCCTCCGGCGCTCAGGCCATGACGACCAATCGCATCAACAGTCAGGATCTGACCGCTTCCCAAGTCAAAGAGCTCATCCAGAAGCAGGGTAGCGTGATCCTGTCGACCGGTGCTGGTCAGTATGACCGTTATGTTGCAAACAGCGCGCAGTGCTCTTTTGGCGCAGACACGATGCCTGCTTTTGTTCCGACCGCTGACTCCAACGCCGCTTTTGTTGGCTACACCTGCTTCTTCGATCCGGACAACAGCTAAACCGATGAAAGCAGGAAACTCTCTTAAGGGTTGCCGTTGAACCTGTGCATTTCCACCATAGTCCGCCGTGCCCCGGCGTCCGGATGGCTGTGGTGGAAATGACGGTTGTCCATTTAAGTATAAAACACCTTCGTCTCCCTCATGGGGCGGGGGTGTTTTCATGAGGGTATTGTTGGGAGCTATTTGCTGACTGTCCAGATGGTCAGACCGTTGAGCTCTTCGCTGAGGCGCAACTGGCAGCTCAGCCGGGACCGCTCGGTCATTTCACCTTCGGCAAATTCGAGCATGTCGAGCTCGGTTTCGCACGGGGAGCCGGTCTTTTCCTTCCAGCCGTCATCGACATGGCAATGGCAGGTCGCGCAGCTCATCGAGCCGCCGCATTCCCCTTCGATGCCTTCAATGCCGTGCATCACGGCAAGCTGCATGACGCTGTCGCCTGGTCTGCCTTCAAGGGTCTGCTTGTCACCAGCCTCGTTCACAAAGGTAACTGAAATCATGATTGTCTTCTCGCGGATTTCATTAGGCTTTTGCTCTGGAAGCCTTTGGCTGGCGCAGGATTGGCCAGCCAAAGACGTCAGGCTCTTACCACTGATTATACTTCAGGAACTTGCCGGTCATGGAGACGAGCACGCGGTCGCCCTTCGGATTCTCGACGCGGTCGATTTTCAGGTCGAAGTCGATCGCGCTCATGATGCCGTCTCCGAATTCTTCGTGGATGAGTTCCTTGATCGTGTCGCCATAGACATAGATGATTTCGTGGAAACGATAGATCAGCGGGTCTTTGGAGACGGCCTCGGCTTCCTGACCCTTCTTTGGGGGCAGCTGCAGGGCGATTTCCACGTCTTTTGCGCGATTGCCAAGATCAAGGAAGCTGGCGACCTTTACGGCTGCTTCTTCGGGCAAGGAGTTCTGACCAAGGCAAGCAGATACAACGAAGACTTCGGACATGCCGGCAGCCGCGGAGATTTCTTTCCAGCTCTTCTTGTTGATGAACTTGGCTGCCATGATGAGTTCGGTCATTTCGATTTTCGACATCAGTTTGGTAGGTATTTCAGACATGTGTGTCTCCTTTAAGTATCAGATTTGGTTGACGAAATAAGAAGGTGTTCAGGCCGCCAGCTCATCTCTTGGGCGGGCGAGGTCTTTTCTCGCCATCATATGGGAGCGGGGGTCATTGACGGAGTCAACCGCAAGTAGGCGGTTGCCACGGAAGTATTTGAGGGAAAAGCGCCCCGATGCCGGATCTCCGACGATTTCGGTTCGGTCATAGCCCTGATTGATGCCCGCGATCTGCAACTTGACATCATATTGATCCGACCAGAACCACGGAACCGGATCGTATCTCGCGTCCTGACCCAGCATCGACAGGGCTGCGACCTTGCCTTGATCAGACGCATTCTGGACGCTTTCGAGCCGGAGAGCGCTGCCAAAACGGGCTGAGTGAAACTTTGCGCAGTCCCCGGCGGCATAGATGTCCGGGGCGCTGGTGTGGCAGGCGCTGTCGACAAGGATCCCCTGTTCGTTATCAATCCCGGCATCCATGGCCAACTCGGCATTGGGGATGGCTCCGGCCGCGATCAGGACCAGATCTGCGGGCATGGTCTCCCCAGATGCCAGCTGGACAGAGGAGACGGATCCGTTGCCAACGATGGCCGCCACGCCTTGACCAAGCACCAGATCAACGCCGTGGCTCTTGTGCAAATCTTCGAAAAAGGCCGACATTTCAGGCGCAACCGAGCGGGCAAGCACGCGCTCCTGCGCCTCGATGACGGCAATGGACTTGCCCATCGAGGCCGCAACAGCGGCAAATTCCAGTCCGATATATCCTCCGCCGATGATGACGACGCGTCTGGCGGACTTGAGGTCAGCGGCGATCCTCTTGGTGTCGTTGATGCTGCGAAGGCTATGAACACCTGCCAACTCGGCTCCGGGGATCGGCAGGGTGCGAGCGCGGGTGCCGGTGCTCAGCAGAAGCTTGGAGTAGGCGCGCATGTCGCCGTCGGACAGGGTGATGGTATGGTTGTTCGGATCAATGGCCGTGACTGTTTTGCCGCCCAGAAAGTCGATGGCCTTGTCCTTGAAGAAGTCTGGCGACTTCAGAAACAGGCGGTCTTCGCCCAACTCGCCTTTCAGATAGGCCTTTGACAGGGGCGGGCGCTGATAGGGCAGCCAGTCTTCGTCGCCGATCATCAGCAAGGAGCCTTCATACCCGGAGTTGCGCAGGGTTTCTGCGGCCTTCATGCCTGCCTGGCCAGCGCCAATGATGATGAATGGATTTTGCATGAGTCGGGGTCTTTCCGAGGTCTGAATGGGCAGTAAAGTTTGCGGGGTCGTCGGGCGATCGCGAGCACCTCGAAAGATGCCCGCGATCTGGGGGTGGGATCAGTAAGGAAGGCCTTCCTCGATCGGCAGGGCCGGATCGCGAGACCATTCATTCCAGGAGCCGAAATAGATCTTCACATCGCTGAAGCCTGCTTCCTTGAGCGCGAGATAGGTGTTGGAAGCACGGGCGCCCTTGAAACAGTAGAGATAGACCGACTTGTCCGTCGACACGCCAACGTTGGCGCATTCGGCGAGGATCTCTTCCTTCGACTTGAACATCGGGCCGGAGGCGGTCGGCTTCATCATGCGATACCATTCAAGCCATGTGGCACCGGGCAGACGCCCCTTGCGCGGGCAGAAGTCCTTACCATAGGGCGAGGAAGATTCAGCAATCCACTCATCAACATCGCGCACGTCGAGCTTGACGATGCTCTCGTTGCCAATCGCATCCATCATATCGGCAATGTCGAGCATCAGGTCATGACCGGTGTCGACAACCGGGAAGGTCTTGGGTTCCGGTGCGCTGATCTCGGTGCTGGTCGGCATGCCTTCTGCCTGCCAGAGAGCATAGCCTCCATGCAGCACCTTGACTTTCGGGTAGCCGAGGAACTGCAACAGGAAGAAGCCGCGGCAGGATTGGCCAAAGCCGGAGTTCATGGACTGCTCGTAGATGACGGCGGTTTCTTCGCCCGACAGACCGGCTGCTCCAAAACTCGGCCGCGAACTTGTCGGTCAGTTCGGTGAGGCCATCCTTGGACGAGGTGGCGAGGAAGGTGAAAATGTCATTGAGGTTGACGGCGCCGGGAATATGGCCAGCGGCAAAGCTGTCGCCATCGCGCGTGTCGATGATCACACAGGGTTCGCTTGCCATGAGGCTTTCGAGTTCTGACGGAGAAATAAGCGCTGAATCAATCATTTCGTATTCCTTTTCAGTTGGCAGTATGGATGAAATCAAGCCTCCAGCTCTGCGATCATCTTGCGCAGATGCTTGGTAGCGGGTGTAACAATGGCAATGAAATAGGCTTCGCGAAGGCGGCGCTGGGCGGCTCCGTTGGTAACATAACCGCGGGCACCGCAATGCAACTGGGCCCAATGGGCGGCTTCGACTGACAGCTCTCCACCCTTCAGACGGGCTTCGAGCACACGCTTGAAAAAGGCATCTGACTGGTCGTAAGGGGTTTTGGCCAGTTCCAGAACATCGGCGAGCAGGGCGTTATACTCGGCTTCGATGTCGGAAGGCTGCTTCTCGAGATACTGATTGATATGCCCGAGCGGCTTCTCGACCTGTTTCATCAGGTCAATGCAATTCTTGATGATGCCAGCGGCCATGCCACATTGCAGTAGAACGAAGCCAGGGCGAATGCGCTTGATAAAATCGAGAGCGGGATCGCCGAGAATGAAAGTGTCCGGAACGAAAACATCGCGGAACTGGGCGTTGCAGGTGGCGGTGCCCCCCATCGCGACAAAGTCGTGGTCGAGGCGCAGCTTGATGCCTTCCCATTCGGCGTGAATGATCGCCATAACCTTCTTGGGCTGATCCTGACCTTCCACATCCACATGGAACATGGTGCCGAAATAGCCGTCTTCGGTGAGGTTGGAGATCCACGGCAGCATGCCCTTGACCTGATAGCCGCCCTCGACGCGGACAGCTTTGAGGCGCATCGGTTCGATCTCGGCAATGGCCTTCAACGGGTTGGACATGCCGGTCCCGCCCAGCGCCATGCCTTTGGCGACTTTCGGCAGGACATGGGATTTCAAATACTCGTTGTCAGAGGATGAGATGTACCAGGCCAGCGTATCTTGACACCAGACGCAGAAGCCGGTCGACAGGCATTCCTCAGAGGCGCGAGCCATAGCCAGAAGCGCGTTGGTCAGATCGGTGTTGCCGTCTGGTCCGTCAATGTGGGTGGCATAGGCGCCAGCCGCCCCATAGGCGCGCATGATCTCTTCGGGATACACGCGTTCGTCGTCGATCTTGCGGACGATGGGCGAAAGTTCGTTGGAGGAAATGCGTTCGATTTCCTCAAAGTTGGCTTCGGTGATCGCTACAGCCACGTTCATCTCGGCACTCCTGTTCTAGTGTTGCCCGGGGGAGCTGCGCCCATCCCTAAAGAGGGGCGCAGCTTTGAGGGGATCAAACGGACTCGGCCACCATGTTGACCGGACGAGAGAAGGTGTTGAACACCGGCGACCACTGGGTCACGTGAGCGATCAACTCGTCGATTTCCGATTGCGGGCAATCCGCTTCCATGTCGACGGAAATGCGAACATCGGTGAAGCCGACCGGTTTTTCAGAAACATCGCCGGTGCCCCAGACTGCGGTGATGTTGAGATCACCTTCCAGAGACAGCTCGAGCTTCTGAACGGTGATGCCGCGGGCAATCGCGTTGGCATGAAGGCCGACAGCAATACAGGAGCCAAGGGCCGCAAGAGAGGCCTCAGACGGGTTCGGAGCGGTGTCGTCGCCCAGAAGGCCCGGCGGTTCATCAACGATGTAGGGCTGAAGATCACGGATATAGTTGGCGTGACGGAAACGGCCCTCTGCAACGGTCTTGCATTTCAGGGTCTTGATTGCCTGCGGATTGGCTTTGCCTTTCGCGATCAGGTCTTCCAGACCTTCCTTGGAAATCGGGGCGAGGCCAGCCGGTACATCAGGGGTGAGGCAGCCGGTCAGGGCGGTTGGGGTCTCAGACATGTCTTTCTCCTTTATGTCGTGTCTTGTGTGTTGGCGGGCCGGATCGTCGACTAGTCGTCGCGATGCCAGCTCAGTTTTGCGATTGCCTGCTGACAGGCAAAATCAAGGACGAAGCCGATGACGCCGATGATCAGCACTGTCGCTGCGAGGCGGTCATATTCGAGGGTGTCGCGGGCATCGTTGATCGAGTAGCCGAGGCCCGAGGTGACGCCGAGATATTCGGCGGGCACCAGCACGATCCATGCGACACCGAGGGCGAGGCGAATGCCGGTCAGGATGTCCTGCGAGATCGCAGGCAGAATGATCGTCATCAGCATGTGCCAGGGACGGGCCCCGAGATTGCGTGCGACCCGGAACCAGTCCGGATCCACCCGGCGTAACCCGGCAGCCGTCGAGAAGAGGATCGGCCAGACTGCCGCGACAGCAATCAGGAAGACGATCGCTCCGTCCCACGTGGCAAAGACCATGACAGCAATCGGCATCCACGAGAGCGGCGAGATCATTCTGAGGAACTGGAACGGCACGTTGGCGATTTCCCGCCAAAACGGCGACCCGTCCGATCAGAATTCCGATAGGCACACCGAGGAGCGTGGCAATCGCCATGCCCATCAGCACCCGCTGAAGACTTGGGATGGTCATCTCGACCGCTTCACCGCTGCTGACCATCTCGAAGAGACGGATCAGCGCCGGTTCCGGGGCAAAATCGGCAAATGCCATCATGTCCGGATCATTCTCGATGAGATATCCGCCGAACCACCAAGCTGCGAGCAGGATCAGGAGCCCCGAGAGGGCCAGACCGAAACTTCTTGTGGTCTGGGCCAGCTTGGCGTTGATACCGAACTTGCCAGACGGAATGGTGGCCGTTGCTGTCATGTCGATACTCATAGGCTCAGGATCTCTTCGCGGTTGAATGGATCGGCAGCATTGACTGACGGATCGTTCTTCCACTCCGGATATTTCTCGAGAGCGTTCTTCACATATTCGTAGTTGACGAGATCGTCGGCGACGAACTGGGGATCAAGCCCGTTGAGGAAGGTCGTATCCCCGCCTACCACGGTCTTGTTCATCTCCTCGACGATCAACTTGGTCGCCGACGGATAAGGCCATGGCTGGAAGTCAATGCGACCGTTGCCCCATTCGCTGGCGTGCTTGATGGCACCGCTCTTCTCGTAGGATTCTTCCTCGGTGTAGAGCGTCATGGCGCGCTCAACGACCTTTGCTGGCATGGGAAGATATTTCTCGCCATCCTTCGACATCAGACGCGCAACTTCTGCCTTGTTCTGGGAGGCATAGATTTGGGCGCGAACCACCGCGTTCATGACCTTCTGGGTCCATTCCTTCTTCTCGGTGGTGGCTTCCTCATGCATGCAGATCACGCAGCAGGGATGGTTCTTCCAGATGTCACCGGTAAAGCGAAGCATCCGGGCTCCGGCCTTAATCTCACCCATGGCGTTGAAGGGTTCGGCAACGATATAGGCGTCGATCTTCTTGCTGGCGAGAGCTGCAGGCATCTCGGGCGGCGGCAGGATCTGGAGGTTGCACTCATTGGCCGCCAGCGCTTCGCCTTCGCCTTTGATGACCGGTGTAATGCCGGACTTGCGCAGGGCATATTGCAGCACGATGTTGTGCATCGAGTACCAGAAGGGCACGGCCACCTGCTTGCCACCAAGCTGTGAGAAATCCTCGATGTCGGTATGGCGGCCAACCACCAGACCGGAACCGTTGGTGTGGGCCCAAGCCATCAGCTTGACGGGGATGTTGTTGTTGTAGCGCATCCAGACCGGGATCGGCTTGAGGAAGTGGACAAGGTTGAACTTGCCAGCAACGAAGCCTTCGACCAGCGGAGACCAGCCACGGATCAGGGTCGGGCGTTCGGTCTTCAGGCCCTCATCCTCAAAATATCCCATGCCGTGAGCAACAAGCAGAGCGGTGGCATCGGTGATTGGCAGATAGCCAATGCGAACGATTTCGTCGGCGGACGAGGCAAAGGCCGGGCTGCTGAGACCACCCATCATAGAGCCGAGAAGCGCCGTCAGGCCACCCGCAGCAAACATGTCGAGTGTTTGTCTGCGCGTGAAGTCGGAGGAGAAATACTCGTCGTCCCAATCGAGATCGTCGGGCTGGTTGTTTGTCTTGTCGGTCATGTGTCTTTGCCTTTCCTGTTGGAGGGTCAATTGGCAATGGCCAGTTCCACGCGTTTGCGCGTGTCGCTATCCGAAGCTTTTTCTTGTGTCTTGGAAGGAGTGCTAGAGCGGCTTTCTGCATCAAGTTCCATACCGGCGGCACTCTCGTAAGCGGCGGCAAGGCGTGCGCGCGCCTTTGCAAACTCGGGGGAACGCAGGTCGGAGCGGTCCTCGAGATCGATTGACACGATGTCGGTGACGCGGCCGGGATTGGCGCTCAGGACAATGGCGCGTTCAGCCATGATCACCGCTTCGGGGAGATCGTGGGTGACCAGCACCAGCGTTATGCCAAGGCTCTTGGTGATGCGACGGACATCGCGCTGCAGGTTGGTGCGGGTGAAGGCATCAAGCGCGGAAAAAGGCTCGTCAAGAAAGAGAATGTCCGGGTGCGGCGCAAGGGAACGGGCCAGAGCCACGCGCTGCTGCTGACCGCCCGAAAGATCCTGCACATTGCGATTGGCGAACTCGCTGAGTTCAACCATTTCGAGCAGTTCGGGAATGCGGGTCGCGATTTCTCTGGAACGACCGGTGAAGCGAAGGCCGAGGGCGACATTCTGGGCAACAGTCATCCAAGGATAGAGCGATGGCTTTTGGAACATCATCACCCAGCGTGGGGAGGGCTCGGTGATTGGCTGTCCGTCGATCCAGATCTTGCCCTCTGTTGGATGCATCAGTCCTGCCATGATGTTCAGAAGGGTTGACTTGCCACACCCAGACCGTCCGACCAACGCGACCGCTTCTCCCGGCTCAACCTGAAAATTGATGTCGGAAAGGGATTGCTGCTGACCGCGTTTGTAGGTGTGGTTTACTCTCTCCACAGCGAGATGTGCGCCTTTCATGGCCTGCCTTTCAAGCAAAGGAAACAAACTGTTCTGTTTCCCTCTAAGCAGGATGTGTGCCAAATCCCTTAGGTATTTTCAATTATCTGAAATCATGAAGCTTTTTTCGAATGGCTCTAAAACAGGCGAAATTTCATTTCGTTATGCACTGCACAAAATTGCATCCTGAACCAAATTTTAACGCTTAAATCTTGGGCGTGGTGTACCCAAAGTACACTCTCTGATGGGGGTGCCATGAAGGCTGCCCGATGACATCCGCAGTCAAGCCGGAGTGGTATCGGCCCTTTCAAAACGCTTTAGAACTGTTATAGTCAAAAACAGACCATTCTGTTTTTTACGGAGTTCATATGGCTGATCAGAGACCACAACCTGTCGCGAAAAACATTGCCAATTATCCAGGTGCAGCAAGAGAGAGGCTACTCCATGCGGCGAGTGATCTCTTCTGTCGATGCGGCATCAACGCGACAGGCGTCGATTCCATTGTTGAGGCTGCAGGTACAGCAAAAACAACGCTTTACAAGGCGTTCGGTTCCAAGGAAGGCCTGATCGAAGCGGTGCTTGAACACGAAGGTTCTGTCTGGCGCGAGTGGTTCTCGAACGAGGTGGATGCCTTTGAAGGTGAGCCTCGCGACAAGATGCTTCATATCTTTGATGTGCTCAAGAAATGGTTCGCAGAAGAGAGCTTTTTTGGTTGTCCCTTCATCAATGCCGTCGGTGAGCATGACAAGGATGACGATCGTCTTCGGAACCTGACAATGAAGCACAAGAAGATCGTTCTGGACAAAATCCACAGCGTTGCGCGGGAGGTTCGACCCGACGATGCAGAGGAGTTGACCCACCAGATAGGCCTCCTGATCGACGGCGCGATTGTGGCCGCTTTGGTCACCCGAGATCCGGGTGTTGCAGACCATGCGCGTAATGCTGTTAAAAGCATGATCAAATAACAAAAAGAGTAGTTAATAATACTTATTTTCATTTCTTCCGCGTCAGACTGACAAAGACTTCGCGCCTATCGCAAGGGCCTCAACGAGTGCCGTCTTGGCGCGGTTCGGCAATTTGCGCCTCTCCCTGAATCTGCTAGTCTTCGCTAAAAGTCACCCACGGTTTCAAGGCGGCGTTCCTTCATGGCCATGGAAATTGTCCCAACGGGTTCCTCTGCACAAAATCAGGCGCTGAGCTCGCTGCTCAATGCCCTGAAAGGCGGTCAACCGCTTCAGGTGCGTGTGCAGTCCGTAACGCTGCGCCCGTCCGGGGATGCTCAAGTGCGGATTAATGTGGCTGGACAGGGGCTGGACGTGAAGGTCGATCCGGGCACGGCAGCGCAATTGAAGGTTGGGGGACAGGTGACCCTCCAGCAGACCCAAACTGCTCAGGGACCGCAATTGACCCTGACTCAAACTCCGGCGAACGCTACTGGGCAGGGAGATATCGTCGAGCAGCCAAGGGCAACTCTGCCGGAGGCAACTCGAGTCACAGGGAAGACCACACCCAATGCATCCCCCGGCGCCTCGACAAGTGCCAAACCCGATAGCGGAGTGACAAGCCTGCCAAGGGTTGATGGTTTCGTGTCCTCAAAATCCGGGATGCCAAACTCTGTCCCGACCTATGGGGACAGAGCAAGTACTGCGGCATCTCCCACCACATCCGCTCAGGGCACCTCGCCCTTGCCAGAACCATTGGCAGCGTTGCAAAGAGAGGCCATGGTCCAGCAGCGCTCAATGGCCGACCTTTTCGCCAATCTTCAGGCCATGCTGCAACAGATCGACAAGGGCCAAAGACCGCAAGTGTCTCAGGACCTCGAAACTGCCATGCGCTGGGTGATGGGGTTTCAGCTTCAGCCAAAGCAACAGCCCGGCCCGCAACAGGGGGGAGACGCCCTCAAGCAGATCATGATGTCCCTTGGCCTGTTGGGGCAGATGCCAACTGGACAGACTGGGGGAGACGCGACAGGCAATCTCAAGGCCGCACTGTCACTGCTTCTTGCCTTGTTGCCTGATGATGTAAGCAATCCAACGGGCGAAAAGGGCGGCATAAACAGAGACAGACCCCCGCTTCCGGAAGCCAGACTACAGGGGCAATCGCAAAGAGCAGCATCGATCCTGCCAACAGACCCCAATGGGATGGCATTGGCACGCCTGCGCAGCGACGTTGAAGCAGCTCTTGCCCGATCCACGCTCTCCCAACTCGCCACTCTGAGCACATCCCAGGGAGAGGGAAGCAGAACAGGCAGCCATCCCCTCCAGACCCTTCATACCGAAATCCCCGTCAGCCTTCCGTCCGGAACAGCCGTCATACAGATGACAGTCGAGCAGGGCGTGTTATGGCCCGAAGAGGAAGAGGAGCATGAGAATGACAAGAAGGGGAAGAGGGAGAAGGGCTGGACAGTAAGCTTTGCCATAGATGCCGAACCCGTCGGGGCTATCGACGCATCCATAATGCTCAAGGAGCAGATGGTTCGCGTCTCTCTGGCAACTGAACGGGAAGAGACCCTCGTGCTCTTTGAGGAAGGTATTCCCGTGCTTGAGGCCATGCTCGAGGAAGAAGGACTAACCCTCGACCAGCTTGTGCTGACAAATAGGGAAAGCCCAGACACCTCCCGCATGATCGAAACATCGGCTTTCCTTCAAGCCAAGCTGGATCGCTCGCTATGACAAAAACGCCTCAAGAGGATAGCGACAAGCTTGCTGTGGCCCTGAAGTATGACAGGGAGAAAGACCCGGCCCCTCGCGTGACGGCAAAGGGACGAGGAGAAACCGCAGAGCGCATCATCGCATTGGCACGCGAACATGACGTGGTGGTGGAAGGAAATCCGGCTCTGGCTCACGCGCTGTCCGAAGTGGAACTTGACGAGACCATTCCCGAAACTCTCTATGGAGCTGTTGCTGCCGTGATTGGCTTTGTCATGCGCGAGGTCGAGAGAAAGCGCAAAAGCCCGTTCCGGTCAGACGGAGCCAATAAGCCAGATTGAGAATAAATCAGGCCAGAATGAGACTAATTCAGGAGTGAGTGTCAGCCCGCCCCTTGAGCTGCGTCTTGGTGTCGAACTCGACGTTTGCCATGCTGCAGCTGGAGCATCCGCTCTTGCCGACATTGCAGGAGCCACAGCCACCACGATTGCGCATGAGGCGGATGTAGAGATAGCCCATCACCACTGCGACACATACCCCAAGCAGAGCCTGCTGCAGTCCGTCCAGGGTCAGCATCTCAAACAATGAAAAAGCGGTGTCGGTGTGTATCGGTTCCATGGGGAGATGATAGACGGCAAAGAGCCAGTCTGTCGACACGCAGTCTTACGGATGAAAAAAACGGCGCCAGACGCTTTGTCCGACGCCGCCAACTCTTGTTTCGACGTGTCTTGTTATGCCTGTGACGGCAACCACAGCACAATTGCGGGGAAGGCAACGAGCAACGCGATGGTGATCGCATCGGCGATGAAGAAGGGCGTCACCCCCTTGAAGACATCCTGCACCGACAGGTCATCGCGCACTCCGGCCACAACAAAGCAGTTAAGACCGATCGGTGGCGTGATGAGACAGAATTCAGCCATCTTGACCACCAGAATGCCGAACCAGATCGCGCACATCGGACCACTCATGCCAAAGGTGCTGTCTGCGGCCGAGACAAGCTCACCCCCGTTGAGCGCCATAACCGCTGGATAGACAACAGGCAGGGTGAGCAGCAGCATGCCGATGGCGTCCATGAACATGCCCAGCACCGCATAGGCAAGCAGGATACAGACGAGGATCAGCATTGGCGACATAGTGAGCGAGGTCAGCCAGTCGGCAAAGGCCCCCGGCAGATCGGCAAAGCCGAGGAACCGCACATAGATCAGCACCCCCCAGATGATCGTGAAGATCATCACGGACAGCTTGGCCGTCTCGATCAACGCGTCCTTGAACTGGTTCCAGCGCATGCCGCGATAGACCGCCATCAGAAAGACCACAAAGGCCCCAATGGCACCGCCCTCGGTCGGGGTGCCCCATGCATCGCCGCCGAACGGGTTGTAGACGAAGAGGATGATGGTCATCACGACCACGACAATCGGCAGGGCCGGGGGCAGCGAGGCAAAACGCTCCTTCCACGTGAAGCCGCTGACCGTCGGGCCGAAGCCCTTGATCGCCATAGCCATGCCAACGATCAGAAGGCCGTAGACAAACGCCGAGAAGGCACCGGGAATGAAACCCGCGAGCAGCAGCTTGCCGACATCCTGCTCGACGATGATGGCATAGATGACGAGGATCGCCGAGGGGGGAATGAGCGAGGCGAGAGTACCGCCAGCAGCCACCACACCAGCCGCGAATTTCTTGTCATATCCGATGGCCAGCATTTCCGGGATTGCGATGCGGGCGAAGACTGCGGAGGTCGCGATCGAAGCCCCGGAAACGGCCGAGAATCCAGCTGTTGCGAAGACGGTCGAGACCGCAAGCCCGCCGGGCATCCAGGCAAGCCACCTCTTGGCAGCCTCGAACAGGGCCTTGGTCAGACCTGCATAATAGGCGAGATAGCCGATGAGGATGAAAGTTGGTATGAGGCTGAGGGCCTGCGATGCAATCTTCGAGTGGGGCACCTGACCGGCGGTCTTGGTGGCCACCGTGAGGGCCCAGAAGAAATGGTCCATGTCATAGCCGCGTTTGGACCAGAAGATCCAGATCAGGCCGATCATGCCTGAGAGAGCGGCAGCGAAGGCAACGCGCATGCCAAGCAGCACGATCACCAGAAGGCCCATGGAGACAATCAGGCCAATATCAAGCGAATCCATATCAGCGCTCCTTAGTCATTCTGGCTGGAAACATGTTCGGCTTCTTCTGCGGCGAGGGTTGCCGCATCCGCGATCAGTGGGACCGCGATGGGCGTCGCATCGTTGCGGACAAAGGCACGCGTATAGGCCCAGAGCTGGAGAACGAGACGAACGCAGAGGACGGAGAAGGCAACTGGGGCCAGCAGCTTTGCGGGCCAGATCGGCAAGGCAATGTCCATCGAGCTGTCACGGCTCCACATGGGCATGTTGAAATCGAACGAGCGCAGGAAATGCGCCCATGTGCCCCAGACCATTAAAAGCATCAGGATCAGGATGGCGAAGGTGGTGATCCATTCGACCAGATAGAGCGGACGCCCACGCAACACACCGACCACCATGTCCATGCGGATGTGACCGCCGTTGCGCTGGACATAGGAAATCCCCATGAAGGCAATCAGGGGCATGGCCTGCTCGATCCAGTCCACATAGCCGGACAGGGGCTGATTGATGATGTTACGACCACCGACAGAAATCACCGCCAGCACCATGAGCAGGAACACTGTGAACCCGCTGAGAAAGGCAAGGAATGCCTCGAGTTTGTTGAAGGACTGATCGATCTTGCTAAGCGTGCTGTCATCGGTCAACAGAAGGGCGCGACCGGCCATGTCTAGCCTCCATAAATTGGGAGATGCACATAGGCCCGAAAGGCCGTAAGTGGCCTGCCGGGATGCAGGGAAATGACGGGACCCTGTGCTGTGAGGCACAGGGTCGGGAAGGGATGTTATTTGCCTTCTGCGATCATGCCCGTGATCAGGTCATAGAGCTCCTGAGCGGGAAGGCCGCGCGCGTTGTTTTCTTCAATCCATGCCTTTGCGGCCGGATCGGCGGCGGCTTTTTTGAAGTTGGCGATCTCTTCATCCGTGAAGGTCACCTGTTCGATGCCGCGTTTCTCAAGTGCCGGCCACCATGCCTTCATGGTCTCGTTGTTGTAGAAGTCGATGTAATAGGCAATCGCTTCATCAACTGAGCCGAGGAGGGCCTCGCGATGTTCTTCAGACAGAGCTTCGAGGGCGTCTGTGTTGACGACCACCGGGCAGTTCACCGCACCGGGGTTGAGGTTTGTGGTCCACCATTTGGCATTCTCGATCGTGCCGAAGGACATGTGTGCATGCGGGGCAAAGGCTGCAGCCTTGATGACGCCGCTGTCCATGGCCTGACGCACCTCTGAAGCCGACATCGAGGTCGGTACTGCACCGACGGTCTCCATCGCGCTTCCGATGCCACCCGTTGCGCGGACAGTCAAACCTTCGAAGTCCTTGAGGGTCTTCGGCGCATCACCAACGCCAGCGATGTTATACTGCGGCAGCGGTGATGGCATCAGCAGCGTGGCGTTCCAGCGGGCAAGATCCTTCTTCACGGCGGGATGATTATACAGCGCCATGGAAAGCTTGGCTTCCTGTTCTAGCGAGGAAACACCAAGGAACGGCAGCTCAAGAACGGTAATGGACGGGTTCTTGTCGCGGTGATAGCCAGCGCAGAACTGGGCCATCTCGAACGCGCCGATGGAAATGCCATCGAGATTTTCGCGGTTCTTCGACAGTCCGCCATAGCTCAGGTTGAGCGTGAATTCGCCATTGGTCTTTTCCTTGACCAGTTCAGCGAGCTTTTCGACATTTTCGGTGAAGGCGCGGCGTTTGCCCCACAGGGAAACATTCCACTCTACGGCAAAGGCTTCGGCAGCAAAAGACATAGAAAGAGCGGCAATGGCGACGCCGCCAAGAAATTTACGCATGATTGTTCCTCCCAAGAATGCATGCGACCAATGAAATCAGCTCCAGCATTGTTCATTTGGCGGCATTTGACTAGGAAGAAATTTGCATAAATTGTTGGTGAAGCTCTGCGGATTTCCGCAGGGCTTAGCGAATATTAGAACTAAGGTCGAAACTACAACAGAGAGTCTTTGTCGAGACCGAGCTTTACTATCTTTTCATTCAGCGTTCTTCGCCCGATGCCGAGCGCCTCGGCTGCTGCATCCATCCGGCCCTCATGCAGCTGGATTGCCTTGCTGATCAGCTCCCGTTCGAGAGCGGCCACTGCTTCCCGCAGGGTGTTGGGCACACCCTCGATCATCTGCTCGGTGTTGATGGCGCGGGCCATCGAGCTGTTACCCCGGCGCTCGGCAAGAACGCGCCGCTCGGCGACACTGCGCAGCTCGCGCACATTGCCCGGCCAGTCGTGGGCCATCAGCATGGCGATATCATCAGGCTGCATGACCGGGGCCGGGCAATCATAGACCTTGGAGAATTCATCAAGAAAGTGCGTCATCAAAAGCATGATGTCGTCCCGGCGCAGACGGAGCGCTGGAACGGTAAGGACGAAGGTATTGATGCGGAACAGAAGATCCTGCCTTAGCTTTCGGGTGGCAACCGCTTCATTGACGTCCTCATTGCTGGCCGAAATAACGCGGAAGTCGACGGGGATCGGTGTGCTGGCTCCAACGGGAAGGATGCGCTTGTTCTCGATCACCCTGAGCAACTGGGCCTGAACCGGGATCGGGCAGGAGCAGATCTCATCGAGAAACAACGTGCCGCCCGAGGCTGCAAGCAGGCGGCCATCTTTGCCCCCGGATATGCCGAACATTTCCGCCTCGAAGGTCTCTGCGGACAGCATGGCGCAATTGATGGCGAGGAATGGCCCGTCCACATTGGGCCCTAAAGTATGAAGGGCCCGCGCGACCACTTCCTTACCGGTTCCGGTCTCCCCCTGAATGAGGACCGCGGCCTGAATGTCGGCAAGCTCCAGAATATCCTGCCGTAAATTCTGAATGTCTCCGCTCTGGCCGATCAGCACCCGATCGAGCCCCGAGAGGCGGACGAGTTGCTCCTTCAGCCGACTGTTGCTCTGGCTCATGCGATATTGCTGGGCGGCATTGCGCAGGATGGTCAGGAGCCGTCGCGGCTCGCACGGCTTTTCGACAAAGCTGTAGGCGCCGTCCTGAATGGCTTGAACGGCCATGGGAATGTCCCCGTGGGCCGAAATGAGCACGAGCGGCGGCGACATTGGCAAATCGAGACTGGCGAGGAGATCCAGCCCCGACATGCCCGGCATCCGGACATCAGACAGGATAACATCAGGCGCGAATTCGCTCAGCATCGACGCAACGCGATTGGCGCGGGAGACAGCCTCCACGCGCCATCCGGCGGCCTCCATCAAATCGATCAGGGATTGCCGCATGGCCTTGTCGTCGTCGACAATCAGGATACTGAATTGAAGCTGTTCGCTCACGATTTTGCGTTTTCCTTGTCTGCTCGGTCATTGGCGGAGTAGAGCGGGAATTCGACCCTGAAGACAGCCCCGCTTTTGTCGAGATTGCGGGCGGTCATCCGGCCATGGTGATCTTTCACGATCCCGGCGCTGATCGCGAGCCCCAACCCCATGCCGCGGCCGCTCTCGCGCGTGGTGACAAAGGGCTCCTGCAGGTCATCGAGGGTGGATTCTCCGAGGCCGTGCCCATTGTCCGATATTTCGAACCAGGCCACCTCATCCGTGCGTCCGATTGAGACCCGGATGTGAGGATCATCCACTTCTTCAACCGCATCAGAGGCGTTGCGCAACAGGTTGGTCATGATCTGCTCAAGCCGCAACCTGTTGCCATAGACGGGAACGGGGCCATTGGGTTCGGTGAAGGTGATCCTGATATCATGCTCAGAGAGGTTTGGCTCAACGAGACCGATGGATACCTGCATCGCCTGCACCAGATCGACAGGCTCGAAGTCTTCTTCCTGCGTACGGGCAAAGAACTTCAGCTGCCGTGTGATGCCTTCCATCCGATCGACCAGACCGCCAATGCGCCCGGTCACGGAAGGGCTCGCCTGAGACGATATCTCCGCCGCTGTCAGATGATTGCGCATGGCGGCGATTGGCTGACCAAGCTCGTGTGTGACCAGCGCAGCAAGCCGACCCAGAGCCGCAAGACGGCTCGCCCGTTCCAGCTCATCCTGCGTCTTCTTGAGGCGTCGTTCTGCCTCGCGACGTTCGGCAATCTCGACCGCCAGCCGCTCGTTCGACTGGCGCAATTCGGCTTCCTTCTGCTCGCTTCGAACAAGCGCCGCGCCGATGCGCCGTGTGCGTTGGAGCTGGAGATACATAACGAGGAGACCGGCAAGAATGACAAAGACACCAGTGACCAGCCAGCTTCGGGCCGTCGCCCGGTCATCGCTGGCGAAATAGTGCAAGGACCATTCGTGCGGCAGATCATTGGAAATGAGATGAAGATAGGCTCGCCCGCCGAGCTGCGCTCTTATGTCATTGACTGGCTTCCAGTCAAGCGCCGACAGGGCCTTGTTGGAGAACTGCTTGGATGCCTCGATGCGATTGCGCTGTTCGGTCGTTAGATTGAACAGGGTGCGATAGCGCCATTCGGGACTGGAGGCGAGGAGGACGACGCCGTCGGAATTGACCAAGAGCACATTCTCTCCGGCCTCGCGCCAGCGTTCTTGCAATTCGGAGAGATCGATCTTGATGGTGATCACGCCGATGATCTGGCCGTCTTCACCAATCACTGCATTGGAAATGAAATAGCCCGGCAGGCCCGTCGTCGCACCGATGCCGTAGAAGCGCCCCTGTTCCCCCTTCATGGCCATTTGGAAGTAGGGGCGGAAAGAGTAACTCTCACCAACAAAACTTGATGGCTCCTCGAAGTTCGAGGCGGAGATGGTGATGCCGTTTGTGCCCATCAGATAGATGAAATTGAGCCCGGATTTCTCGACGAAGTCCCTCAGGCGCCGGTTGAGACGGTCCGTGTCTCCGCCCTCAGCCGTCTCAATGACAATCGGATCGCGAGCAAGTATGTGCGTGAGGTGGGAGAAACGCTGCAAAACGGCAGTCACCGTGCTGCGATAGAGCGACAGGCGGCCCTCTCCCTGCTGCAATTCCAGCGCCTGAAAATAACTGAACGAGCCCCAGAAGATGCTGCCAGCAAGCACCAGAATGGCCAACAGAACAATGACGGGTCGGACGATACGCATTGCGCCTGCCATGAATGCATCGGATGAAATTTGTGGTTGTGCCAATATAAAGACAGGACGCAGCCTTCACAAGGGCATGATACCTTGCGATCTTGGGCCCCGAATATCTCATTGGACTGACTGGTCTAATTTTACTGTTCGAGGGATATCAGCCTTGCTAGGGCATCGGAGAACCCGTTCGAAGAAATGGCGAAGGGGAGTGCCTTGCCGATGCCTCTCCCATCAGAACCGCATGTTGAGGTCTAAAGACAGCGTGTGGTTTTGAACCCCAGCCGCCAACTGGCCAGAGTAGGCCGCACCAAGTGTGATGTCGGAGGTCATGTCCAGCTTTGCACCGGTTTGAAACACAAATGCGTCTCGCGCCAGAGACGCGCCATCAATGTTGTATTTGTTGCTGCTCGCAAAGGCGAGAGTGGCGTCGGGTGTGGTGTCGCCATAAAGATGTTGCCAACCAACCATCGCCCCGACGGTGACCTTGGCCTCATCGATGTCGACCTGATCCTCAAGCCGCAGACCGATGGTCTGGAAGGCGTGGTCTGTCCGCCCGCCCGTTCCTGTCAATGCTGCGTCGCCGCCTTTTTCGGTGAAGCTGTCGGTGTGGGTGTAGACGTAGGCCATGTTGACGAATGGCGACAGGCGCGCCTGCTCAAAGTCAAATCCATAGGAGGCCTCGGCAAAGAACTGGGCTGTCTGGCCGGAATAGTCTGCCGTGAGATGGTCGCTGAAACCGGTGAAGTTCACCGAGCGGCTGGTGTCGATAGTGTGCCAACCGAACTCTCCACCAAACCGCAGTGAAAAGTCACCAAGGGTGCTACCGGCATAGGCACCGGAATGGATGGTCTCAATGCGCGCAGAAGAGGACCGATCGGGATGTTGAGATAGCTCTGGCTGTATCCGCCCATCACGCCAATGATCCAGCTTTCAGCAACCTTGATGTCGCCGCCGAGCAGGATCCCGCCGCTATATTTGTCGATTCCGGCGGTGTTGCCGTTATCCTCAATTTTGCCAAGGCCGCCAAAGCCCTTGACCCACAAGACCTGCTGCGGATCAACAAGGTTCGCATCCTGTGCGGTGGTAGGGGCCTGCGGAGTGAATTCATCAAATGCCTGACGCAGGCGCGTGTTGAGCACGTCGCGTGCGTAGCCGCTATCTTCGACGAGTGCGGTCTTGACCGAGGCATGGACTTCGCCCGAGAGCAAGCTGACGGCACCCGGAGCTTCGGACGTGGACAGGCTTGTGATCGCGTTGACGAAAGTACCTGAGCCTACGGTTTCGAGGGCATTGGCAGTTGCACACTGGTTGGAGTTGAAGCCGCTTAGGCAGAAGTCTGCGAGCGATGACGTGACGTAGACATGGTTATTGTCATAGGACAGCGCAAAATCGAGGAAGGCAAAGTCATCCGTGACATCTTCGAAGGTGCCCGTAATGCCTCCGGTCGCGGTGATGATCGTGTAGGTACCATAGGAATAGGTCGTGCCGTCATCAGTGCCATTCTCGGGCGTTACATTGACGGTGCCGCCGTCGATGGTCACCGTGCCGGAGGCTGAAATCAGGTCATTGTTCGTCCCGGCTACAAAACCGCCGTTATCGAGCTCGACTTCGTAGGTCGAGCCGGAGTTGAGCGTGAGCGAGCTGACATTGATCGTTCCGATGGAATTGCCCGGCGCGATTGTGCCGCCGGACGCGATGGTCATCGTGATGATTGTACCTGTGCCGCCGATGGAACCGCCGCTCACGATGACGTCACTGTTGAGAATCTTGCCATTGACGGTCAGTAGACCGCCATAGATGGTCGTTGTGCCAGTATAGAAGTTGGATCCGGTCAGGATGGTTTCACCGGAATAGACCTCGACATCGCCATCCCCGGTGATTTGCGCGTCAAATTCATAGCCCGTGTCGGTATGGTTGAAAACGAGCTTGCCGTCACCGGCTCCGAACTGAACGACACCTGCTTTCAGAGTGCCCGGCGATACGGCTGTCTCACCGGCTGCTGCCCCGATGTTCAAAGTGCCTGTCCCTGCGTAATTGCTTGCAACCAACAGATTGCCCGTTCCGCCACCAACAGTGACCGTTGAGCCATTCTGAATGGTGATCGTGCCTATGCCGCTGTAACCCGCTCTGAGAGAATTTCCTGTCCAGGTGCTGTTGTTTATGACGAGCGTGCCAACAGATCCGATATTGTTGCCGACGGAGCCAAAGTCTGCGTCGACAGACGCTCCGTTTTGCAGTGTCAACGTTCCTTCACCGCGCCATGCGACAATTAAATCGCCGCTCGAGACATCCACACTCGAATTGTCGATAACCGCAGTGCCCGATCCTCTCGACAACTCGCCGAGATAGAAATTGCCAGCTGTCAGATTGGCACTGTTCTGAAGGGTCAGAGAGCCGTCCTCGTTGTCGCCGACGGACAGGTCTCCCGTCAGAGTGAAGCTCGCATTGTCCACCAGTGCGGCTGCATCGGCGTCGGCGACAGAAGTGCCTATGGTCGCGGAGCTGATGCTGACCGAGCCGCCATCCTCAACCGCGAAGGTGCCGTCATAAACGGTAAGCTGAGTTGTGCTGTTCAAAGAGCCTGTCACGGACAACTGGCCTCCATACATCTCGGTCGCCCCGGTATAATCGCTGGCGCCGGTCAGGTTGGTCTCGCCAGATTCTACCCGAACACTGCCGTCCCCCGTGATGTCGGCGTTGAATTCATATTCCGTGTCGGTGTGGTTGAAGACCAGAGTGCTACTCGCGCCGGTAAGATCGACGGTTTGGGCTTCGAGTGTCCCGGCGGCCTGAGCGGTTTGGTCATAGGCCGCGCCGATGTTTAAATAACTGTTGCTGCCAACCGCAACGGTTCCGGCTCCGGAATTCACCGTTATTGTGCCGTTGTTGCGGATCGTCGCGATGCCAATCCCCGTTGTTCCGATATCGAGCAACGAGGAAGCATTCAAAGCGGCATTGTCAACGGTTATCGTTCCCGAGGAGGTGTTGGAGCTATATGCGAGATAGACGCTGGTTGCATTGACCGTGCCCCCGTTTTGAATGTCGAGTGTACCGTCCCCGTAATTGCCAACCGTGATGGTGGTGGCATCCCAGGTTGAGTTGTCGACAGTCATATTGCTTTCGGAATCCACACCATTGGCGATGACGCCAGTCAGTGTGGAGAGATAGCCACCGTTTTGTATGGTCATGGACGCGTCACCGGCGCGGCCAATCAAGAAATCGTTTGTATTGGTCCAGGTCGCGTTGTCGATTGTCACCGAACCAAAAGCACTGCTGTAAACAGCACTGCTGACATAGCCAATCACGACAGTGTCCGAGGCTACGGTTGCGCCATCGAGAACATTGACTGTGCCATCGCCCATAAGCCCGATGAAAAGGTCATCAGAAAGAGTCCATTGAGATCCCGTGCCTGTTACCGTCACGGTGCCAAGCGAGCCGGGGTTAGCACCGACATACGTTGTTTCGCTGTTGAGCACCCCACCATTTTGAATGGTTAAGTCGGTTGGTAGATAATCGGAAATGATCAGCTGTTCGCCGCTGACTGTGAAGGGACTCGCAAGCGTGCCGGTTCCGGCACCGTCGATGGTGTTACCCAATCCTTCAATGACTTGATCTGCGTGAGTAGCAGTCAGACTGACAGCAAATCCAGCTGAAAGGGTAAATGCTGTTGTTGCCAGCAGGTTCAAAGACCTGTGGCAAGCCTTCGATCCAGCGTTGCTTTGTCTGCCTGCAGGCTCGGTCCCCACGTTACCTGCCGCTAAACTCCCTGAACCGCGACGATTCGACATCCGTAATTTCCCCGTGTCATTTATTTACGATGTAACATTTCTCCTTTTTTCAATCAATTGTACATTCACGACAGAAATACTACGGAACTCCAGTATTGGGAGCGTTCCTTTGCCACCTCTAGCGCAGCCTCGATTTACGCGCGTCGAATCCACACTGGTGACGCAAGGCTCTGGCTTGCCAATGGCAAATAATTGGAAATGACTATTCGGAAATTCCCTGCCTGGTAGCCCAGATTGGGTGTGTGTGGGAGCAATCAGTGCAGAACGCGCGCCAATCCACTCTGAACGCGCAAAAGGTCGGGGAGGTAGGTCTCAATCAGATCCGAGGCCTGTGGCTGGACAGCGGCAACCGCGACGTTGAGGGCTGCCTGCACGACATTGCGATGGTTGAAGATCGGGACCGCAATTGATCTCAGGCCAAGCTCCACTTCCTGATCAATGAGGGCGTAGCCTTGATCCCGCACTGTCTGAAGCTCTTCCATGATGAGATCGGCATCGGTCATGCTGAACGGGGTCTTGGGAGACAGGTCGCAGCTTTCAACGAGGGCGCGGGCTTCTTCGTCCGGTAGCGATGCAAGCATCACCCGTCCCATCGACGTGGAATGAGCAGGCAGGCGAGAGCCGGGCATCAGTCCTATGGACATGATCCGGCGCTGTGCTGCACGTGCGACATAGACGATCTCCGAGCCATCAAGGATTGATACCGAACAGGACTGGCCGATACGATCAGAGAGCTTGTCGAGCCATGGTTGGACGACATGGGGCAGGGGCATCGAAGCAAGCCCTGCCAGACCCAATCGCAAAGATCGGAGGGCCAGCGTGAAATACTTCCCGTCATAGTCGGCATAGCCGAGCGTGTTGAGCGTCAGCAGGCAGCGGCGCGCAGTGGCCCGATCAAGGCCGGTCTTGTTGGCAACTTCGGTGATGCTGAGTCGAGGGCTATCCACGCCAAAGGCCTCGATAACCTGCAATCCCTTAGCAAAAGACCCTACAAAATCGGTTTGTTTGTTTGTCATGCGCACAAAAATAGTCACAATTTGAACAAATGTCAAATTACGCACAAACAGCTTGTCTCCCGTTTTCACCGGGGCCTATGCTTAACCATGCCGTGAGAGGACACGGCATGAAGCGAGGAGACATCATGGACAAGATTTGCGAGTCCGCAGCTGCGGCTGTCGCCGGGATACCCGACGGTGCATCACTCATGGTGGGTGGATTTGGAGGTGCGGGAGCACCCATTGAGCTCATCCATGCATTGATCGATCATGGCCCCAAGAACCTGACCGTCATCAACAACAACGCAGGCAACGGGCACGTTGGCATCGCCGCAATGATCGAACAGGGCATGGTATCCAAAATGGTCTGTTCCTTTCCGCGATCGGCTGATCCGCGGGCCTTCACCGAGCGCTATCTGGCCGGACAGATCGAACTGGAACTGGTGCCACAAGGCACGCTCGCCGAGCGCATTCGCGCCGGTGGTGCCGGCATTCCGGCCTTTTACACACCAACGAGCTACGGCACCGAACTGGCCGAGGGAAAGCCTGTCGCCGAATTCGACGGTCGCATGTATGTGCAGGAGCGCTGCCTGAAAGCAGACTTCGCGCTGATCAAGGCGGAAGAGGGCGACCCAGCAGGCAACCTGACCTATCGGATGGCCGCGCGGAACTTCAACCCGCTGATGGCCACAGCTGCCAACTGCGCCATCGTTCAGGTCACCAAGCTCCAGCCCTTGGGCGGCATCGATCCCGAGCGGGTCGTCACCCCCGGCATTTTCATCGATCACGTGGTCGAGATTTCCGATCCGGCACAGGAAGAAGCGCTGAACCGTATGGAGGCGGTCTATCCATGATTGACGATATCAAGCTTTCAAACGCCCAGATTGCATGGCGTGCCGCTCAGGACATGGAAGACGGATCCTACGTCAACCTCGGCATTGGTTTTCCTGAAATGGTCGCCCGCTTCCAGCCCGAAGGGCGCGAGGTAATCTTCCATACCGAGAATGGCGTGCTCGGCTTTGACAAGGCCCCGCCAGCCGGAGAGGAAGACTGGGATCTGATCAACGCGGGCAAGAAGGCCATCACCCTGAAGCCCGGTGCTGCTTTCTTCCATCATGCTGACAGCTTTGCCATGGTGCGCGGTGGGCATCTCGATCTAGCGGTTCTGGGGGCCTATCAGGTCGCTCAGAACGGGGATCTGGCCAACTGGTCTACTGGCAAGGGTGGCGTGCCCGCCGTCGGCGGTGCCATGGACCTTGTGCATGGTGCCAAGCGCGTAGCCGTTGTCACCGATCATGTCGCCAAGAATGGCAAGCCCAAGCTCGTCGAGGCCTGCACCATGCCGCTGACCGGGGTTGGTTGTGTCACGCGGATCTACACATCGCTGGCTGTTGTCGACATCTGTGACGGACATTTCGTACTACGCGAAAAGCTGCCAGCCATTTCCTTCGACGACCTGCAGGCCGTGACCGGCGCCCCCCTCGTGATCGAGGACACAATCGCCGATCTCAACGTGCCTGAGCTTTAAGGAGGATCCAATGCCAGAAGCATTCATCTGTGACTATATCAGAACTCCCATCGGTCGGTTCGGCGGTGCATTGGCTTCCGTGAGAGCTGACGATCTGGCGGCCATTCCCATTCGGGCCCTGATGGCACGCTATGACGTCGATTGGGCATCCGTGGATGACGTGATCCTCGGTTGCGCCAATCAGGCAGGTGAGGACAATCGCAACGTTGCGCGCATGGCCGCGCTCCTCTCGGGGCTGCCGGTCTCGGTGCCGGGCACGACAATCAATCGGCTGTGCGGCTCCGGCATGGACGCGATCATCACCGCATCCCGCGCCATTCGGGCCGGAGAGGCCGATCTGATCATTGCCGGTGGCGTCGAAAGCATGTCGCGAGCGCCCTTCGTCATGGGCAAGGCCGAAACGGCCTATTCCCGCAATGCGGAGATCTATGACACCACCATCGGCTGGCGTTTCGTCAATCCCTTGATGAAATCGCAATATGGCGTCGATTCCATGCCGGAAACGGCGGAAAATGTTGCCGAGGATTTCGGCATCAGCCGTGAGAGATCAGGATTTCTTTGCCTACAACAGCCAGAAGAAGGCCGGAGTGGCGATGGAAAACGGACGCCTTGAGCAGGAAATCACGCCCGTGATCATCCCGCAGCGTAAGGGCGACCCCATCGAGGTGGCAAAGGACGAGCATCCCCGCCCGTCAACAACCCTTGAAGCCCTTTCCAAACTGCGTGCTCCCTTCCGTCAGGGCGGCTCGGTTACGGCAGGCAACGCCAGTGGCGTCAATGATGGGGCTGCTGCCCTCATCATAGCCAGCGAAGAAGCTGCAAAGCGCCATGGGCTGACACCCATCGCACGGATTGTCGGGGGCGCAGCCGCCGGTGTGCCGCCGCGCATCATGGGCTTCGGGCCCGCGCCCGCATCCAAAAAGCTGATGGCGCGGTTAAAGCTCGAGCAATCCGACTTTGACGTGATTGAACTCAATGAGGCCTTCGCCTGTCAGGGACTGGCGACCCTCAGAGATCTTGGAATTGCGGATGACGATCCGCGAGTGAACCCCAACGGTGGCGCAATTTCTCTTGGCCATCCGCTGGGTATGTCGGGCGCGCGCATTGCGGGCACGGCAATGGTGGAACTGACCAACAAAGGAGGAAAAAGAGCACTGGCAACCATGTGCATCGGCGTTGGGCAGGGCATTTCCATCGCAATAGAAAGGATTTGAACGCCGGTTCCCCGTGCGTTTCTCTTCGGGGGCGCGCACGGACAGTCTGGCACGAGGAGGTGTACCAGAGGGATCGGTATTCGGGGGCGAAAGATCCGTCTGAAGGCGGATGAAAAGGAGGAATACCATGGAAGCTATCACGAACTTTTCGGTACGCGTTGTTCAACGCTACCTGCCAAGCGCTTATGTGCTTGCGTTGATCCTGACAGCGGTCGTCTTTGTCCTTGGCATGGTGACAACAGGTCAGTCACCGTTGGACATGGCAGGTTTCTGGGGGGATGGCTTTTCCACACTGTTTAAATTCGGCATGCAGATGACCTTGGTGCTGATGACCGGCTATGTGCTGGCCATGACGCCGATCATGCAAAAGGTCTTCACAGGCCTTACCGGTCTGGCTGGCAACTGGCGTCAGGCCCTCATCATCACGATCGTGACGAGCTTCATCTGCTACTATCTCAACTGGGGGTTCGGCATGGTTGCCGGGGCCATTCTGGCGCGTGAAATGGGTCGTCGTGTTACCGTGCACTTCCCGTTGATCGTGGCGGCTGCCTATGGTGGCGAGCTGGTGCGTGGTCCGTCCTCGTCCATTCCGCTCGTCATTGCGACGCCCAAGCACTTCATGGAAGAAGCCATCGGCATCGTTCCGGTGACCGAGACCCTCTATGCACCATGGAACATCATCCTGACGATTGTGCTCTTGGTGCTGTTGATCACCTTCTTCATGTTTCAGAAGCAGCCTGAACATATCGAGCAGCTGAAAATTGCCGATGACGATGTAGAAGGAAAAGCCGAGCTTGATCGAGCCTCCATGACACCGTCGGATCGCATCGAGAACAGCCGGCTTCCGACTCTGTTTCTGGGGCTATTGGTCATGGTCTATCTCCTTGGGCAGATTATCGCCAAGGGCTTCAGCCTCAACCTCAATACCGTCATCCTGATTTTCCTCGGCCTTGGCCTCTTGCTACACAAGAGCCCGCAGACCTATCAGGATGCAGCAACCAAAGCCATTGGTGCGGCACGTGGCATCATCCTGCAGTTCCCGCTCTATGCCGGTATCGCAGGCATGATGACGAAATCGGGCCTCGTCAGCGAGTTTTCTGAAGCCATGATCGCGGTTGCAACCCCGACCAGTTTCCCGCTGCTGACTTTCCTCTCTGCCGGTGTGGTGAACTTCTTCATCCCGTCAGGTGGCGGCCAGTGGGCCATTCAGGGGCCGATCATGATGGAAGCCGCCCATGCTCTTGGTGCCGATCCGGCCCAGACCATCATGGCTTTCGCATGGGGTGACGGTTGGACAAACCAGATCCAGCCATTCTGGGCGCTGCCTCTGCTTGGGGTTGCCGGTCTGTCGGCGCGCGACATCATGGGCTATCTGCTCATATGGCTGCTGATCTCGGGTGTCGCCATCGGCGGAACCTTCGTCATCCTCTCAGGCATGTAGGCTGCAACCAGCCTGTCAGAGACTGACACACTTCGCCCCGCATCGTGAGGTCCTTTCGAGGGTCTTGCGGTGCGGGGCTTTTTGATTTCAGGTCGGCTCGTTAGCGCCGGACCGGTGCCAGCACGATTTCATGGATGGCAACGCCCGGCTGCATGTCGGCGACATAAAGCGCTGTCTTGGCCATGTCTTCGGGCTGGATCATATGTTTGAGGCGAGCGGGGTCGAACCCAGGGCGCTTGGTCAGTAAGGGTGTTGCCACCTCGGCAGGGCAAAGGGCCGTCGAACGAATGCCATTCTTGCCCTCCTGATCATTCAGGCTCGATGAAATGTCGCTGAGAGCGTGCTTAGACGCTCCATAGGCAACACCGCCGACGCTATAATGGAACCGTCCCGCCCAGCTGGAGGTATGGATCATCAAGCCGCTCTTCTGAGCGCGCATGATAGGAAGGCAGGCTGCAATGACATTGAGCGCACCTTTGATATTGACCTCGAGCACCTGATCCCAACTCGGCCAGTCGAGATCCTCCCAACTGCGTTTCGGCACATTGAGACCGGCGTTGTTGCAGAGAATATCGATGCCGCCGCCCCATTCGGCGATTTTTGCTGCAATAGCGACTATGCCTTCGCGGTCGGTGATGTCACCGGGCAGGATCAGAACCTCGGCCCCGTCAGGCAGGGCGCTGGCAACGGCCTTGAGGGCTTCCTCGCTGCGCGCAGTCATTGCAACGCGATCGCCAGCTTTCACAAAGGCTTCGACCATCGCCGCGCCGATCCCGGATCCGGCTCCTGTAATCCAAACTGTTCTTGCCATGCTGCCAGATCCTTTCTAGTCCTGTTGTGGGGCCACGTCCCCCGTTTGCTGAGGAGTATAGGAAAGACAGCCTGCACTTGACCAGATGTCAGAGACATAAGCTCGCATGAAACCAACAGGCTAGGACACACGGCCCAGCTCGGGCGTCTCGCATTCCGACAGAAGAGTAGGATAGGGGGAGGACTGCCCTCGGACAGTTAGCTGTCCAGCAGGGCGGCTGCGAGGCTCTGATCGATGCACAGATGGGTGACATAGTCGCCCTTGATCGCCGCCAAAACAGCATCCTTACGCCGTACACCGCCCACGACGAGCAGCTTCTTGCGGGCAAGGCGCAGGTCCTCGCAGTCCGTTGCGATCAGCCGATCATCGGGAGGGACGCGCACCGGCTCCCCATTGGCATCAATATAGCGGCAGCAAATGACGCCAACGGCTCCTGCATCGCGGGCTGCATGCAGTTCTTCGAGCGTGGTCATGTTGGCCTTGACCAGATGGGTCTGATCGCCCACATGTCCGATAGACGCGACGGTGACATCTAGCGAGCGCAGACGTAGCAATTGCTGCTCGATTGTCGGCTCGGTCCGCAACAGGGCGGCAATCTCGGGACTTGATCCAACACCGGGCGCATGCAGCGTGAAGCATTTTGCCGACATCATGTTGGCAATCTGAATGGCGCATTGCTCGGATGCCGGAACGATCTCGGAATTCATCGATCCAATCATCTGACACACGGTGACGTCAGGCTTCCTGACCTGCGGCATCTGCTCGGATAGGGAAAAGATGGTTTCACCCCAGGCAACGCCGATGGTGTCGCCCGGTTCGGTGATGTCGGTGAGTGCGATGGCACCAACCCGGCCGAGATGACGTAGCATCTCGGCGCGGCTGACTTTGCTGTCACTCTTGCCGCTGTTCGCGACATAGACATCTTCAAGACCAAACTTGTCTCTCAGTTCGTTGGACATGGACGAACCGGCCAGATACTTTCCTTCCACCAATATGTTGACGATACGCGTTTCGCGAGCTTCGCGAAGCATATTGACGACTGTGGCGCGGGAAACACTCATTCGCCTTGCAATGTCACTCTGCGTCAGGCCTTCGCCGTAGTAGAGCAACGCCACATTGGCAAGCATAGTTTCCTTGTTATAGTATCGAGCATTCTGGTCCTTTTGCATGGGTCAGCTGTTTACAGGCTTTTGTCCAGATTGACCATAGTTTTTTCGGAACCATGCAAAGCAACGGTCAATTTCCTCTTGAGGGAGCTCCTCAACCGGGCCGCGCAGCATCGCCAAATGCGTTGTCATCGCTGCTTCCTCGAGATACATCGCGATTGAGGTGGCTTCTGTCGCAGATTTCCCCATGGTGAAAACACCATGTGCCTTGACGAGGGCTGCATAGCCTCCGGCCGCTGCTTCGAGAATCGCTTCACCCGTATCCACTTCTCCCGGCGTGGCATAGCGCGAGCAGGGAACGTCGCGACCGATCATGTGAATGATGGGTGTCAGGACAGCCGGGATCGGTTCACCGCGGGCCGCAAAGCTGGTGGCATAGGGGGAATGGGTGTGGGTGATGCCGCCGATGTCATCCCGGTTCTTATAGAGATAGAGATGCACGCCAGCGTCGACGGACGGTTTCATCGTGCCTTCGATGATGTTGCCGTCAATGTCGATGACAACCATGGTCTCCGGGGTCAGCTTGGCGAACTTGACGCCCGATGGCTTGATGACGATCAGGCCTGTTTCCGGGTCTCGACCGGAGACATTGCCTCCGGATCCAACAACGAGGTTGTTGCGTGGCAACTCGTGGTTTTGCTCGCAGACTTCTTCTTTCAGTGCTTCCAGCATCACAGTTTCTCCTCTGGAATACCCTGAGGATAGACAACGATCTTCAGGGATTTTTCGGCTTCCACGAGCATCTTGAATGCTTCGGCGCTGTCGTCGATGTGGAAACGATGCGAAATGGCTTCATCCGCCATGATGCGCCCGGCCTCCAGCAGACGGATATAGCTGTAGGTGTCCGTGTGGTCGGATGAATAGCGGGACGTGACGGTGACCTGATCGAAATAGGCCTTGTTGCCGTCCTGAACCCAGTCGGTATTGGGGGCGAGCGGTGCGCCAAGATGCAGGCAACCGCCGACTTCGACGAGCTGGCCAGCCTGTTCCCAAGCAGACGGGAAGGGGGCAATGACCACCACCGTATCGGCCAACCTGCCATTGTTGCAGGCCCTCAGCGCCTCGACGGCGTCTTCTTTTTTCGGGTTGATGGTGTGGGTCGCTCCGAACTTGTGCGCCTGCTCCAGACGCCAGTCGGAAAAGTCGAGCGCAATCACCTTGCCAGCTCCGAACAGGGGAGCCATATGAACAAAGCCCTGTCCCATGAAGCCGGCACCGACAACAGCGACCGTATCACCCGGTTGGATGTTGCAGACCTTGAGACCGGAAAGGACACAGGACCATGGCTCGATGGTGATGGCCGCTTCATCCGAGATGGAGGCTGGCAGCTTGTGAGCATCCATCCGGAGATGCTGCGCAGTAACGCGGTAATATTCGCACACTCCGCCCGGATCGAGCTTCATGGTGGAATAGAAGGGATCGCGGGTGAAATGTCCCCGGCGTGACCAGTGGCTGTTGACCCGTCCCACGTGATGGTTGACGAACAGACGGTCACCAACCGCGAAATCCGTCACATCCTCACCGACTTCCACCACGATGCCAACCGGCTCATGACCCAGAACCTTTGGCTGGGCCTTCTTGTACCATGACATCGTTTCGCCACCGCACAGCCCACAGGCAATGGTCTTGAGCAGGATATCCTCCCGTCCGATCTCCGGAACGGGGCGCTCTTCGAGACGGATGTCGTCTAGGGCGTGATAGACTGCGGCTTTCATCATCTTGGTCATTTTACATCGTCCAGTTCTTGCAGCTGACTGACCAGCTTGCGAGCGTTGTCGGACAACAGCCGGTAACGCGGAAAGATCTTGTCGTAGAATTTGTGGTTTTCGGCGTTCGGCGTGTAGCAGATAGTCCGCTCTTCACGCTTGACCAGCGACATGACGTCGCCGAGTCCTGCCGCTGCCGCACCAATCGACGCAGCACCCCAAAGGCCCTGATCCGAAGCCTCCGACACGAGCGTCGGTGCACCGATGACATCGGCGATGATCTGGCACCAGAGGGAATTCTTGGAGCCACCGCCGGTGAGCAGCACTGGTTGGGTCGGATTGACGCCTTCCATTTCAAAGCAATGGCGCAGGCTCATTGCCCCTCCCTCCAGGACGGCGCGCCCCATGTCAGCCTTGGTGCTTCTGGCCGTCAGACCATGGAAGGAAGCGGTAATGCTCGGCTCGACAAAGGGCGCACGCTCACCATTGAGATAGGGAAGGAAAGTCACGCCATTGGCTCCGGGTGGAACGCTTGAGACCAACTCGTTGAGCTTGCCTGCGATCTCGCTCGGGCAATCGCCGCCAAGGCTCATGGGATGAAGTTCCGTGAACCAGTTGAAGGCCGCGGCGCCCGTTGTTGGCGCGAGAATGCGAATGATCAGATCGGACGTGGCATGAAAGGCACTGGCACCAACTGGCTGGTCGCAGGGCTCAACGGAGTCCGTAAGGATGTTCACCACCGCCGTCGTGCCCATGATCATCATGGTCTGTCCCGGCTGATCCATGCCCATACCGACAATCATCGCCGCCAGATCAAGTGTCGGGGTCGACACCGGCAACCCTTCAGGCAATCCGGTCGCCTTGGCAATCTCTGGACTGAGGCGCCCGAGCATGGAGGCAGCGGATTGTGGTGTTGCCAGCTTGGACTTCAGATCGGCACAATCCAGCGCATTCAAAGCCTCATCGTCATAGGCCCGGGTGTTGAAATCGAGGAACGGAATGGACCCATCGGAGAAGTCCGTTGCGACATTGCCTGTCAATTTCCAGCCGATCCAGTCACCACAGGTAAAGACATGAGCAACCCTGTCGGCGAGTTCAGGCTCGTTCTGCTTCAGCCAGACCCACAGCATGCCGGATGTGCCCGGCCACAGTGAGGTGTGGCAGGCGCGGCCCACCTTGCCTGATGCGCCGGTTGAATCAAGCCAATGGAGTCGCGAAGCGGCTCGTGTGTCATTCCACAACATGGCAGGGGATACGGCATTGCCGTCATGGTCAATGGCCCAGAAGCCATCGCCTTGTGCACTGACCCCGAGAGACTCAGGTTGCAACCCTCGCAGTTTTTCGGTCATATTGGACAAGGCGTCCAATACAACAGCCCAAACTGCGTCCATGTCCTGTTCGGATTTGCCTTCGCGTCCGGTAACTTGCGGGGCCGGTTTCTCAACGAGAGCAAGCAGGCGCCCTGCCGGATCATAGGCAGCGGTCTTGATAGATGTTGTTCCAACATCAAGACCGAGTCTAACAGCTGCCATCTACACCTCCCTGACAGCGAGCAACTCTTTTGATGTGCCATTACAAATGACAAATGAAGGGACATATGTAAAGTAAATTGCTCAAAAAAAATTTGACATGTGTAAAAAAATTTGACATGTGTAGATCATTCTGTTTTCAAGTTGTGACATTGAGTGTGATCCTGGGAGAGATTTGTCAATGTGGCGCACTCAAGCGACAGAAAGGGAGGAAAACATGAAAATGAAACTATTTGCTGCGGCGTCTGCGGCAGTGATGCTGCTTGCAGGTTCTGCGGTGGCCCAGGACTTGTCCCTCGCCGGTAAGAGAATCGGTGTAGCGGTGGTCGGTACCCAGCATTTCTGGGATCGTGAAGCCTTCAATGGCGCAACCAGTATGGTTGAAAAGCTCGGTGGTGAAGTGGTTCCCGTTGATGGTGGCCGTGACAACCAGGTGCATGCGGACAACCATGACATTCTTCTGACGAACAAGGTCGATGCCGTCATTTCCATTCTTGGTGATGCCGCTGTCGAGCCGAAGTTCAAAGCCCTTCGTGATGCCGGCATCCCTGTCTTCACAGTGGATCATCCGTCGCCATATTCCATCAACAACACCACATCCGACAACTATTACATGGGCACGACCATTGGTCGCTACATGGCCGATGCCATCAAGGGCAAAGGCAAGGTTGCGGTTTTCAACGCGTTCGAGAAGGCTCTGCGCATCTGCGCCATCCGCACTCAGCTTTGGAAATATGTGCTGCAGGATTATCCTGAAATCGAAATTCTTCAGCCTGAACTGGCAGAGGAATTCGCCAACGCTCCCGAAGATGCCCGCAAGAAAACCCTGGACCTGCTGAGCCAATATCCAAAAGGGTCTCTTGATGTCATCCACGTCGGTTGCTGGGATCAGCCCGCAATCGGTGTTGTGCAGGCGCTGGAAGAAAGCGGCCGTGACGAAATCATCGTGACCGCTCTTGATGGTGGTCCGGATACGATGGAAATCATGGCAGAAGAAGGCAGCCCGTTTGTTGCCAACGTTGCCCAGCAGCCGAACAAGATCGGTGCAACCTCGGCTGAAAACGTCGCTCGCTACTTCGCAGGTGAAGAGGTGCTTCCCCAGACCTATGTGGACGTACTCCCCATCTTCGGTCAGGAAGGCGCCAAGGAGGCCTATGAAAAACTGGGCTACGGCAAACTTGAATAGCTCTCACATCGTTTGACAAAACTGCGATCAGCGGCATCACGCATGCCGCTGATTACTTGAATTCTGATTTCTGGGAGGAATGACGTGTCCGAGTTTGCACTCGAAATGCGCAATATCGTCAAGGAATTTCCCGGTGTGCGGGCACTTGATGATGCAAGCCTTTCGATCCGCTCAGGCGAGGTTCATGGACTGGTTGGCGAGAATGGTGCCGGCAAGTCTACGATCATCAAGGTCCTGGCAGGTATCTATACCCCTGAGTCCGGTCAGGTAGATGTTTCCGGTTCGCCGCTCCCCAAAGGGTTTGGGCCACAGATCGTCCATGACGCCGGTATACGCTTCATCCATCAGGAACTGCACCTCGTGCCCTATTTTACCGTGGCCGAGTCAGTCTATATGGCGCAGGAAGCGTCCAGTTGGTCGGGTCTCAAGACCCGCGAAATGCGCAAGAAGACCGAAGAGTTCCTCAAGGAAAAGCTCGCCGTTGACATTTCCGGCAAGAAGCTGATCCGCGATCTCAGCACCGCTGAGCGCAAACTCGTTCAGATCGCCCGCGCGCTCATCGACAATCAGGCAAAGATCGTCGTCTTCGATGAGCCAACGGCGCCTCTCGCCAGCGGCGAGGTAGAGACCCTGATGCAGGCCATCGCCCAGCTCAAGGCCTCCGGCATTTCCATTCTTTATGTTTCTCACTATCTCGATGAGATTACCGACATTTGCGACCGCGTGACCGTATTCAGACAGGGCAGTAATGTTGCGGTATTCGATACGATCACCAAGGACAGCGGCGAGAAACTTGTCTCTGCCATGGTCGGGCGCGATCTTGGGTCTCTCTATCCCGAGAGCAACCGCGTTCCGGGAGAACCGGTCTTCGAACTCAAGGGCTTCGGTGACGGCGATCACTTTCGAAACATCAATCTCAGTGTCCGCAAAGGGCAGATACTCGGCATTGCTGGTCTGATCGGCTCGGGCCGTGAGGAACTGATCGACTGCATTTACGGCCTGCGCAGAGCGCCAAAAGGCGACATGTTGCTCGATGGCAAGAAGATCACCGTTCACTCGGCGGCTCAGGCTGTGCGCAACGGCATCGTGCTGGTGCCACGTGATCGGCGGCAGGACGGTCTGGTCCTACCCATGACGATCACCGAGAACGTGACCCTCGCCACCCTCGACAAGGTTTCGAGCTTCGGTATCGAGAAGCGGGCAAGTTCCAGAGACGCCGCGATCAAGCAGATCGAGGATCTCGACATCCGGACCCCAAATGAGAACACCGTGGTTCGACTGCTCAGTGGCGGCAACCAGCAGAAGGTCGTTCTGGGCCGCTGGCTCGCAAAGGATGCCCGCGTCTTCATTCTGGACGAACCGACAGTCGGCGTCGATGTGGGCGCGCGTGTCGAAATCTACCAACTGATCGAACAGCTGGCAGCCAATGGCACGACGGTCATCGTGTCATCTTCCGATCCGGCCGAATTGATTGGCATCAGTGACAGGATCGCCGTGATGATGCGCGGCGAGATCACCCATGAAATCTCAACGGAGGATCTGACCGTCGACAAGTTGGTCGCCATCACGACCGGTGCAATCAAGGCAGAGGAGCAGGCTTATGCAAGCTAGTGCAACAAGAGGCAACATCCTCAGCGAAGTCATCGGGGCAAGCCCGGTGATCATCTTTGCCGTGCTGCTGTTTTACATCAGCCTGAATGCACCGAACTTCGTTACCTTCATCAACCTCAAGCTCATCCTGATGCAGAGCCTGCCTGTAGTGCTGATCTGCATCGGCCTGTCGGCGGTTGTTATGGCGGGCGGTGACGATGTGGTTTCTGGCGGGATCGATCTGTCGATCCCCGCGACAGCCGTTCTTTGTGCCGGGATCATTGCCAGCACGATCACCACCGGCACGCCGTTGATCCTCGCTGCCCTTTATGCCCTCATCGCGGCCTTCGTGATCGGGTCGGTCAACGCCTTTCTGGTCACCCGGATCGGCATGACGCCGCTGCTCACATCCCTGTCGATGTCAGTGGCCGTGGTTGGCATCAACAACATGGTCACCCAAAGCCGCCGCATCAACATTACCAACGAAACGATCCTTGACTTGCGCGATGGCTCGTTCCTTGGCGTGCCGCTCGGGATCTGGGTTGTCGGTCTCGTTGTCCTGATTTGCTATCACATGCTGCACCGGACCAAATGGGGGCTCAATCTTCAGGCCGTCGGCGGCAGTCGCGATGCGGCCGAGATCTCCGGCCTCAAAACCTCCCGGTTGATCTCCCATTCCTTCATCATGGCCGCGCTTCTGGGCTTTGTGACCAGCTTCTTCGTGCTGGCCCGCGGCTCGGGCAGCTCGCCCGGGGTGCAGGACAATCTGATGCTCGAGATGGTGCTCGCCACCTTCCTCGGGGCTGCTTTCTCGCCCCGGCGCGTTGTCACCATGTGGGGTGCCGTGCTCGGGGCCATTCTGGTTGCAGCCATTTCCATCGGCTTCAAATCCATGGGCGTCAATGTCTTCTGGACCGGTCTTATCAAGGGTTCGATGATCGTTGTCGTCGTCGCCATGGGCGCAGTTTCGCAGAGGGTGCAGAGATGAGCACAACGTCAATTTCACAAAAGGGAAGCAATGTGGCTCTTGCAAACCTGAGATCGATCTTTGTCAGATATGGTTTTCTGGTCGTCTTCATCTGCTTCTTTGCCTTCTTTGCAGCGTGGAACCCGGTGTTCCTGCAGGGGCAGAACCTGACGAATATCTTTGAAACCTCGTCCATCCTGCTCATCCTCGCATTGGGCATGACGCTGGTCGTCGCCACCGGCGGGATCGACTTGTCGGTCGGCATCGCGCTCGACTTCGGGGCCGCCTTTGCAGTCGTCGCGCTCAAATCCTATGGCATGGACTGGTGGAGTGCAGCGCTCATCGGCATCTTTGGCGGCTGCATCGTCGGGGCTCTCAATGCACTGCTGGTGGTCGGCCTCAAGATCAGCCCGTTCCTTGCCACCTTGAGCACCTTCTTCATCGGCTCGTCCGTCCAGCGCATTTTCACCAATGGTGGCGGCCCGATCTCCTATCGCAAGATGCCCGAAGAATTCCGCTTTCTGGCACAGGGAGACATCCTCGGCATCCCGACGGAAATCGTCATCGCGGTTGTCGTGGCGGTGATTTACTTCATCATTCTTGAACGTTCCATCTGGGGGCGGCAGATCCACGCCATGGGCATGCAGAGGTCGGCTTCGATTGTTGCCGGGCTCCGGGTCAACAAGGTGCTGATCATCTGCTTCATTGCGGCATCGGCGACCTGCGCCATCTCCGGCCTGATCGCAGCCGCAAATATCCGTATGTTCACCCCTCTGTCCGGCTTCTCCTATCTTCTGGATGCCATCGCGGCGGTGTTCATCGGTGCGGCGCTTCATCCTCGCGGACGACCCAACGTGCCGGGAACCATCGCAGGTGTCCTGTTCCTTGGCATGGTTGCCAACGGCCTCAACCTCATGGGCCTCAACTTCAACACCAAGGATGCTCTTTCGGGGATTATTCTTGTCTCCGCCCTGGCTCTTGCCGTCGCCCAGCGCAAGATGCGCTGAAGACGCAAGGGACAACAGTGCCGCTGTTGCGTGCCTTTGGCTGCACTGGAACCACCTAGACTTTCCCCGGCTAAACGCCGGGGATTTTTTTATTGAATATAAGAAGGCCGCCAGAGGAGCGAGCGAGATGCGTCGCAGTGACCCGGCGGCCTTTTAAGAGCGTTCAAACGCTATGCAGTTGGACTACAGCTGCGGATCCAGAACCACTTTGATCTGCACTTCACCGGGTTGTTGTTTGCGGTTGAGAGCAGCCTCGAATTCTTCAAGCGGATAGCGATGGGTCACGCAGGCATCACCATTGATCAGGCCCCGCGACATAAGATCCAGCGCCGTCGCATAGGTGAAGGGTGCAAGATGGCCGCCGAGAATGTTGAGCTCCTTGAACTCGCCGAAGATGTTGAGATCCACCTCGACCGGCTTCTTGTAGACGCCGAACACCACGATGGTACCCCGCTTGCGGATCAGCTCGAGCCCCTTGGTGAAGGCAGAGGTGTGCCCCGAGGCTTCAAGATAGACATCAGCCCCGCGACCACCGGTCAGATCCGCGATGGCCTCATTGAGTTTCGGATCGTCAGGATGGAAGGCCATGTCGGCACCGAGCTCAAGGCCGAGCGTGCGCTTCGCTTCGCCCGGGTTGACGAGGATGAGCTTGCGAGGGGTCTTGAGGCGAGCACCCTGAAGCATCCCCATGCCAATCGGACCGGCGCCTGACACCACAACCACATCCTCGAACTGGATGTTGGCACGCTCCACCCCATGAAGGGCATTCGCCAGCGGTTCGGTGAAGCAGGCAGCCTCGTTGCTGACATTGTCGGGCACCTTGTGGACAACACTGTCCGCCGGATAGATCATGTGGTCCGCCCATGCTCCATCGAGTGTTGCGCCGATCACATCCATGCTGTCGCTCAGGTGATAGAGGCCGCGCTGACGGAAGAAATCATTGCCATAAGTGATGTTCAACTCGGCGATGGCCCGGTCGCCGACCGCCACCCCATGTTTTTCGCCAGCCCCTTCACCTAGCTCAACAATCGTGCCGGTGAATTCATGTCCCGGCGTGAAGGGAAACGGCAGCTGCCACGGGCCGGATCCATCATACATCGCACGGTCTGCGGCGCAGATTCCGGACAGATCCACCTTGACCAGCAATTCACCCGGGCCGGGGGTTGGAACCGGCTGCTCACTGGTGAATTTATGCTGTCCTCCAAAGCCGTGGCAGCGCACGGCACGCATCGATTTCGCGCTCATACATTCCTCCCTGAATGTCCATTGTCATAGCCCTTTTAGGCCCGTGACACAAATCATGCTTGATTTTTACATATGATTAGATTATTGACAATTGTAAAATGAGAGGAGATCGCCATGCGCAATGAAAAATCGTCCGAAGAGGTCGCTCTTGGCATCCGTCGTCGTGTGTTCGAGCACACGATGCGGAACAACGGGGGCTACCTGTCGCAGGCCTGTTCTGCCGCTGAGCAGTTGGCCTGGCTCTACAATGAGCAATTGAATCTGGGGGCACCAACCTTGCCACCCATTCCAAAACCATTTGCGGGTGTGCCATCGGCCGAGAACAAGGACTATCACACCGGCGCGGGCTACAATGGACCAGCCACGCCCGAACATGATCGCCTGTTCATCGCCCCGGCTCACTATGCCCTCGTCGCCTATGCAACGCTGATCGAAGTGGGCCGTATGGATCCGGAAGGCCTTCTGATGTTCAACCAGGATGGCTCCTCGGTCGAAATGATCGGTGCCGAGCATTCTCCGGGTATGGAAGTGCACAACGGCACCCTCGGTGTCGGCTTCTCGACTGCGGCCGGCCTTGCCTACGGGCGCAGGCTGAGAGGCGAAACCGGCAAGACATGGGTCTTCATGTCGGACGGTGAAGTCGAGGAAGGTCAGACATGGGAAGCCATTCAGGCTGCACGGTTCCATCGCATTGACAGCCTCTATGCCATCATGGATGTCAACGAACAGCAGTGCGACGGTGCCATGTCGTCTGTCATGGAAGTCGGGGACATTCGCAAGAAGATGATCGAGTTCGGGGCTGCCTGCGTCGAAATCGACGGTCACGACATCAATGCGATGCGTCAGGCTCTCGAAGAGCCCCATGAAGGTCGCCCGCTGATCATTCTGGCGCGCACCTCGCCCTTCAAGACCATGTCGATCCTCGAAGAGCGCTTCCCGCGTCTGCATTATGTTCGCTTCAAATCCGAAGACGAACGCGCCCGTTTCAACGTTTCGATTGCGGCTGATCTTGGTATCGAGCCCATCGACTATAGCCACTAAGGAGGAAAAGCTATGGTAGAGATGGTAAGTCGTCCCTATGCCAGCTCATTCGAGAAATTCGCTGCAGGCAACAAGGACATTCTGTGCCTTTCTGCAGACCTGACTTCGTCATGCGAGATCGACGGGTTCCGTGACCGGCACCCTGACCAGTTCGTCAGTATGGGTATGGCTGAGCAGAATATGCTCAGCTTCGCCGGTGGCCTTGGGCTGGCTGGCTTCCGCCCCTTCATTCACACCTTTGGTGTGTTCCTCTATCGTCGGCCTTACGACCAGCTGATGGCGTCCATCGCCTATCCGCGTCGCAAGGTGCGTCTGATGGGCTTCCTGCCCGGAGTAACCACTCCCGGCGGCATGACCCACCAGTCGATCGAGGATATCTCGGTTATGCGGTCGATCCCGAACATGACCATTCTCGAAACCGGTGACGCAACGGAGGTTGAATCCATCTGCGAAGCGGCCGACAGCATTGACGGTCCGGTCTGGTGTCGTGTCCTGCGTGGCTCCGTGCCGCGTCTGTTTGACACGCCCATCAAGGTTGGTGAAATGCGTGTTCTGTCGGAAGGCTCGGACATCCTTGTGGTAACCGCCGGGATCACGACCGAAGAGGCCCTGCGTGCTCGTTCTGCGCTCAGCAATGCCGGTCTCTCTATCCGTCATCTGCATTTGCACACCATCAAGCCATTCGACGCCAAGGCACTGCTGGACCACATCAGCTCAGTCAAACATGGTGTCATCACGCTTGAGAACCACGTCACCGAAGGCGGTATCGGGTCACTGGTGGCTGAGACGATGGCTGATGCAGGTGTTGGCAAACGGCTCATCCGTCTGGGCCTCAAGGACACCTATGCTCATGGCGGCTCGCGCCCCTATCTGATGCGCTACTACGGCCTTGATGCTCTTGCCCTTGTGCGCGGCATCGAAGATCTGATGGGTCAGCCATTCGGAATTGACGAGGAGCATCTTGACGCAGCGCGTGTTGAGGATGTCCATTCTTTGGTAAAAGCCGAGGCACTCTGACGTCTTGCGACAAAGAGAATGATCAATCAGACAACAAAGAACCCCGCCAAACGGTGGGGTTTTTCTATATGTGTTTCGCAGAATTGGAATTGTTGGAGCTTCCGGACAAATCTTTCCCGCCACCAGATCTTTCCAGCCGCGACCCTATGACGCTCGCCAACATATAAAGTCGGCTGGGATGAAACCCGCTGGCGATGGGGGTAATGGTCTTCAGAGGGGAAAAGCTGAGAGCATGGTCGGGATCATCGTGATCTGTGTTCTCGGTATCCTGAGACGGGGTGACGTTTGGTTCGGCTTCCAAAACCAGCAGTTCCATAACCAGCGTCACAAGGGCATAGACCAGTGGAACAAGTACGAGAGTTAGCAGAAACAGTCGTGGGACGTCCAAAAATACCATTCCGAACAGCGCAAAGCCGACGATATAAACAATCCAGAAAAAACGAGTGATAAACATGTTCAAACTACTTATGGAAAGGCTTTGTGTCCCTAATTCACACTGTCACCTTCAAGAATGCGATTCAATGCCATTCTTAATCATTGGTTAACAGCAGCTTTGTCTTTTGGTGCAAGTACTTAGGTATCTTTGTCAATGGTTGTATGGTTTGCGGTCCTAGATACCGGAAATAGCAAGTGACTCTAAAGGGATGGCTCGACTGACAGGCGGCTTCGTGGCATTCAAAAGCCGGGCGTTGCGTAAAAGCACGGGAAAGGTCGTTCCGTGACAGCTCGGTGTCAGTTTCGGTGATTAAGGTGAAGCATTCAGTCTGCATCGATTGCATCAAAGCAGACTCTATTGTGGAGGAGAAAATATGATTACCAAGATTGTACGCGCGGCTGTCGCCGTCGCGGCCTTGACGCTTGTCCCGACATCGTCCTACGCTTTTGAGCCTGAGAACCCAGAGTGTATCGCCCCTGCAAACCCCGGTGGTGGATGGGACTTCACATGCCGTCAGGTTGGTAAGACATTGCAGGATCTCAAGCTGATCTCGTCGACCATGCAGGTAAGCAACCTTACTGGTGGTAGCGGCGGCGTTGCTTACGCTCAAGTCGTCAACAAGCGTGGTGATGACAATGATCTGATCGTTGCTGCATCATCCGCAACCTCAACCCGCCTTGCACAGGGTGCATATCCGGGCAACACGATGGATCAGGTTCGCTGGGTCGCCAGTATTGGTGCTGACTATGGCGTGATCGCAGTCTCAAAAGACAGCCCGATTAAGGACCTTCCTGCCCTGATGGAAATCCTGAAAACCAATCCTTCTTCCATCGCTGTTGCTGGTGGTTCGTCTGTTGGTGGCTGGGATCATCTCAAGGTTCTGATTGCCGCGACCGCTGCTGGCATCGAAGACGTACGCAAAGTTAAATACATCGCCTTTGAAGGTGGTGGCGAAGCGATCACCCAGCTGCTCGCTGGTTCTGTTCAGGCATTCTCCGGCGATATCTCCGAAGCCAAGGGTTTTGTCGACTCAGGTGATATCCGCGTGATTGCTGTTCTCTCCCCGGAACGTCTGGAAGGTGAATATGCTGCTTTCCCGACTGCAAAAGAACAGGGCATCGACGCACTCGGAGCAAACTGGCGCGGTTTTTACGCTCCCAAAGGCATGAGCGACGAAGCTTATGATGCCTGGGTTTCCAAAATTGCCACGCTCTACGCGTCCCCGGAATGGAAAGCCGTGATGAAAACCAACGGTCTGGCACCGCTTAATCTGCAGGGCGCCGATTTCGAGGCCTTTGTTGCAGACTCTGTTGCCAAAATCCAGCAGATCTCGCGTACCATCGGCATCATCAAATAACAATCAAACATATACTGTGGCGGTATGATCTGTGCCGCCACAGCTCCTGTTTGAGGGGGATCTCATGAGTGATCGTATCTTCGGGATCTGCAGCTTGTTGCTCGCAGCTCTCTTCGCCTATTCCGCTTTTCTGATCGAGGAAAGCTTCCTTTCTGATGCGGTCGGCCCCAAGGCATTTCCGCTGATCATTTCGGCAATCCTAGCAGTTTCATCAGTTTTCATCATTCTCAAGCCTGACGAGGAGCCCAAATGGCCGACGCTTAGTCGCTTTGTGGAAATCGTCGCGGCCATTGTTGCCATGGTGCTTTATGCCGAGTTTTTGCCCATCGTTGGCTTTGTCATTGCGACGGCTGTTGTCTCAGCCTATCTGACATGGCGTCTGGGAACCACACCGATCAGTTCGCTGGTCGTAGGTGTGTCGATCTCTATGGGCATCTATATCGTTTTCCATTTGCTCTTTGGCCTGTCTCTGGCCAAGGGCCCTCTGGGTTTCTAGGGAGCGTTGATCATGGATACTCTCTCGTCTCTCGTTGATGGCTTTGCCATTGCATTGACCTGGCAAAATCTGCTGCTCGCCTTTGTCGGCTGTTTTCTCGGCACGATCATGGGCGCATTGCCCGGCCTTGGGCCATCGAATGGCGTTGCCATTCTGATCCCTCTTGCCTTCTCTCTTGGGCTCGGCGCTACACCATCGCTCATCCTGCTGACCTCGGTTTACTACGGTGCCATGTATGGCGGTCGTATTTCCTCGATCCTGCTCAACATCCCCGGCGATGCTCCGGCTTTGATGACTTGTATCGATGGCTATCCGATGGCCCAGCAAGGGCGCGGTGGCGAGGCGTTGTCGCTGTCCGGTTTTGCTTCTTTTATCGGCTCGTTTCTTGCGACCTGGGGGCTGGTTCTTCTGGCTCCGCAGCTTGTCAAGATCGCGCTGGCGTTTGGCCCGGCTGAATATTTTGCCCTCTTTGCGCTGGCATTTGCGACGCTGGGCGGTGTGTCTTCAACCAATCAGGCCAAGTCCGCATTTGCAGCTGATGCTCGGTCTTGGCCTCGCGATGGTAGGCGTGGATGCCCAAACCGGTGTGCCTCGCTTCGCCTTCGGGATGGTGCACTTCTACGACGGGATCGATTTTCTTGTCGCCATCGTCGGACTGTTTGCCCTTTCCGAGGTTTTCATCTTCATCGAAAACCGTCACGGAAGCGCCGATGCAGAAGGCAAGAAGGTTGAACTTGGTCGCCTTACGCCTTCTATGAAGACCTTCATGGGCAGTGTGCCTTCGATCCTGCGCACAAGTCTGGTCGGCTTCATCGCCGGTGTTCTGCCGGGGGCAGGGGCTTCGCTGGGCTCCTTCATTTCCTACTCGATGGAAAAACGCCTTCTCGACAAGAATGGCACCTTCGGCAAGGGCGATCCCCGCGGTGTGGCTGCTCCAGAAGCAGGCAACAACGCCGCAGCTGGCGGTGCTCTGGTTCCGATGCTGGCGCTCGGTGTTCCCGGTTCCGGTACGACCGCCGTTCTGTTGGCTGTCCTTCTGGCGCTCAATATTACACCTGGCCCGTTGCTCTTTGCCAACAATCCGGACGTGGTCTGGGGTCTGATTGCCGCGCTCTTCATCGGCAACTTCATCCTGCTGTTGCTGAACATCCCGTTCGTCGGCATCTTCATTCGCGTTCTGCTCGTGCCGCCACGCATTCTGATGCCGATCGTTGCCATGGTCAGTTTTGTCGGGATTTATGGTATTGCCGGTTCCACGTTCGACCTTATCGTCATGGTCGGGTTCGGGGTGCTCGGCTGGGTGCTGAGAAAGATGGGCGTACCGTTGGTGCCAGTCATCCTTGGCGTGCTGCTCGGCAACAACATGGAAAGCAACCTGCGTCGTGCCATCAGCATATCCAATGGTGACTGGTCGGTGCTGGTCCATAGTCCGCTCTCGATTATTCTTTGGAGCATTGCCATCATCGGTTTCATCCTGCCAATTTTCGTGGGTCGTTTTCTGCCCAAGAAAATGAAAACGGTACCCGAGAAGGCTCAGGACGAGGCATCAAACTGATTCCGACTGGACAATGAGAGTTGAGTACAGAGTGGAACGCTGGATATTTTCCCTCTGTACTCAAAACTACCCAAAGAGGCGGGTGATAACTCCCGCTTCTTGATGATCATCAACGAAAGTTGATGATCAAAGGCAAAGAATGGCCTGCAATGCTGCCCCAACGGAACCTTGCTTCACCAAAAGCTTGTTTTGGGAATCCAAGTCCGACAACAGACAGCAGACCTACTGGCCCCCGTGTGAAGAGCAGATCATCGCTTCGGACCAGTGCTCCCAAGAGGCGCCAGAGAGGTCTTCAATCGAACCCCGAAGGTCGGTCGAAGGCGGGAGAGATGCGCGAGTGAGCGACGGATTGGAATTCGAGACGGTCGAACCAGCATTCGACCCGCAGGCCCGTCAGGAAATTGTCGGATTGCTTGCAAATTGTGGTCTCGATTACGAAGAGCATATCGAGATCTTCGTCATCTGCCGGGCTGAAGGCAAAATTGTCGCCTGTGCAGGATTCGAGAAGGGCATCATCAAGGATGTCGCCATCACCGAAGAAATGAGAGGCAGTGCGCTCAGTCTGAGACTGGTCAGTGAGGTGACCTATCTCGCCCAGGATCAGGGTCATTCGATCCTGTTCGTCTATACCGAGCCACACAATGCCGACTTCTTTCTCGGCTGTGGTTTCTATCCGCTGGTGGAAGTGCCCGGACAGACCACACTGCTGGAAAATAGCCCGGTCGGGATCAAGGGCTATTGCGACACGCTGGTTAGGCAAAGGGTCGAGGGCAAGAAGATCGGCTGCGTCGTCGCCAATGCCAACCCCTTCACGCTCGGCCATCTCTATCTGATCGAAGAGGCCGCCAAGGCCAGTGACTGGCTGCATCTCTTTATCGTCAAAGAGGATGCGTCCTTCTTCTCCTATCATGACCGCTTTGAACTGGCCAAGGAGATGACCAAGAATATTCCCAATCTGACCCTGCATGAAGGGTCGAAATATATGGTCTCTCGCGCCACATTCCCTGCCTATTTCTTCAAGGACAAGGGCATGGTGGGCAAGTGCCGGACTGCGGTCGATCTTCTGCTGTTCCGAAAATATATCGCCCCGGCCTTGGGGATTACCCATCGCTTTGTCGGTACGGAACCCTTCTGTGACACGACCCGCAAATACAACAATGATATGATGTATTGGCTGCAGGAGCCCAGCCCCGGCGCCTGGCCGGTCCATGTCGTCGAGCTCGAGCGAACCCAGAGAGACGGCATCGCCGTATCCGCGTCGGAAGTCCGCCGGCTGCTGAACGCAGGCAATCTCGAGCGTATCAAGAAACTGGTCCCGGAACCAACCTACGACCTTATCGTCCGGAAATATGTCGACAAGGTCAAACAGAAACCAACTTGAAGCCGAGGCCATCCGACAGTCTCGCCTGAATGGAGACCTGTCACAGAGGCCTTGTGCAGGAAACAGGGATGCCAAGCGTTGACCAGCGGCCATTGTCGCCGTGCCGGCACTTCCCGTCCCGACCTTGCGGCGCGTCCGGATTTGCCGGTCGATTGTCGCAGATACAATGAGAGGAGCAGACTATGAAGGTCGTACAGGAGGCGTTGGCAGGGACACTCGAGTCGAGTGATCTCTTTGTCAGAGTCTCGCCAAAGGACGGTCCGCTGGAATTGATTGTGAACAGTGAGGTTGAGCATCAATTTGGTGACCAGATCAGAAAAGTCGTCATGGACGTACTTGCCAAATTTGGCGTGAGTGACGGGGCGACGGTCATCATCGAAGACAAGGGTGCGCTTGATTGTGTGATCGAGGCTCGTGTCGAAGCCGCTCTTCTTCGGGCAGCCGAGGACAAGGCCATAAATTGGGAGGTGATGTCATGACACTGAGACGCTCCATGCTGTTCATTCCCGGCTCGAACGCTGCCATGCTCTCAACCGCCTTCATCTTCAAACCGGACTCGGTCATGTTCGATCTTGAGGATGCGGTTTCGCTGCGCGAGAAGGACGCCGCCCGCCTTCTGGTCTATCACACCCTGAAATCCGATCTTTACGAAAATGTTGAGCGGGTGGTTCGCATCAATCCGCTATCGACGCCCTTTGGTCGGGACGATCTCGAGGCCGCCGTTCGGGGCGGTGTCGATGTTGTTCGTCTGCCCAAGACCGAAACCGCCGATGACGTCTATGAATTGGAAGAAGAAGTCGTGGCCATCGAGAAGGCCTGTGGCCGAGAAGTCGGCTCGACCCTGCTGATGGCAGCCATCGAATCCGCTTCCGGTGTCGTCAATGCGGTCGATATCGCCAAGGCGTCCAAACGGATGATGGGCATTGCGCTCGCTGGTTTTGACTATGTCACGGACATGCAGACCGAACGCGGTGATGGCTCCGAGCTTTTCTACGCTCGCTGTGCCGTGCTTCATGCAGCCCGCGCGGCCAAAATCGACGCTTTTGACGTTGTCTTCTCCGACCTCAACGACGAAGCGGGCTTCCTCAAGGAAGTCGACATCATCAAGCGCCTCGGGTTCAACGGCAAGTCGCTGATCAACCCCAGACAGATCGAACTGCTCCACAATGCCTATGCCCCAACACAGGAAGATGTCGACTATGCCAACCGCGTGGTCGCCGCTGCCGAGAAGGCCGAAGCAGAAGGCCTTGGCGTCATCTCGCTGAATGGCAAGATGATCGACGCCCCCATCGTGGAGAATGCCAAGCGCGTCCTGAGCAAGGCCAAAGCCTCCGGCGTAAGACTGTAGGAAAGTGGATCAGAAAATGGCAACGCAGAAAGACAAAGGCGCCCTCATCGGCGAACTCGAAACCTATTCGGGTTTTGCGGCTCATATCCCATATCTGGTCGACGAAGAGACCAAGCTCAACCGCAAGCTCATCAAGACTGTTCAGGAAGCCGTCAAGCTCGTCGGCCTCAAGGACGGCATGACCATCTCCTTCCACCATGCCTTCCGTGAGGGAGACAAGGTGATCAACATGGTGGTTGGCATTCTGGCCGAGATGGGCTTCCGTGATCTCAGACTGGCATCCTCTTCGCTGGTCTCGGCCAACTCGCCGCTGATCGAGCACATCAAGTCCGGCGTGATCCGCAAGATCTACACCTCCGGCATGCGCGGCAAGCTGGCGGACGCCATCTCCCATGGCCTGATGGAAGAGCCGATCACCATTCACTCTCATGGTGGCCGTGTCGCCCTCATCGAGCGTGGCGAAATCGAAATCGATGTGGCCTTCCTCGGCGTGTCGGCCTGTGACCCGTTCGGCAATGCCAATGGGGTTTCCGGACGGTCGTGGTGTGGCTCGCTCGGCTATGCAATGGTCGATGCCCACTATGCCAAGAAGGTCATTATGCTGACCGAGGAAGTGGTCCCGTTCCCCAATACCCCCGCGAGCATCCGCCACGATCAGGTGGACTATATCGTCGAAGTCGAGGAAGTTGGCGACCCGGCCAAGATCAGCGTCGGCGCAGCCCGTGCCACGACCAACCCGCGCGAATTGCTCATCGCCCGACTGTCGGCCGAAGTGATGGTCAATGGCGGCTATTTCGAGGACGGTTTCTCCATGCAGACCGGCACCGGTGGCTCCTCCACCGCGACCGTGCGCTTCATCGAGGACCGGATGAGACAGAAGGGCATCAAGGCGGCTTGGGCCCTCGGCGGGCAGACCGGCGGGATGGTCGATCTGCACGAGAAGGGCCTCATCGACGTGCTGCTCGACACTCAAAGTTTCGATAGCGCGGCGGCTCGGTCTCTCGAGGCATCCTCAAAGCATGTCGAGATTTCAACCCACTATTATGCCAACCCGCTCTCCAAGGGCGCTGTGGTGGACCGTCTTGACATGGTCATCCTGTCGGCCCTCGAAATCGACCTTGATTTCAACGTCAACGTACTGACCGGCTCCGATGGTGTCATGCGTGGCGCATCCGGCGGTCATTGCGACGCTGCGGCCGGAGCCAAACTGTCCATCGTCGCCGCTCCGCTCATCCGCTCTCGCATTCCGACCGTGGTCGAGAAGGTGACGACACGGGTCACTCCGGGCGAGACAATCGGCGTGTTGGTGACGGATCATGGCATCGCCGTCAATCCGAACCGGCCCGATGTCGCGGATCGGCTGAAGGCGGCCAACCTTCCCGTCATGACCATCGAGGAACTGCACAACCGGGCGATCAAGATTACCGGCAAACCGAAACCCATTGATTTCCTCGACAAGGTGGTTGGTGTGGTGCGCTATCGCGATGGAACGGTCATCGACCGCGTGCATCAGGTCGCTTCATGACGAAAAGCTGGCTCTCCGACAAGGCTCCAATCCATCTGCCAACCTTGATCCAGACAACGGTCGCTCAACAGGCGACCGGGCAGGTTGGTCATGACATCGGCTTGATGGAGGCTGCCTTGGCGGAGCTGGCCCACAAGGCCTTGGTGGCTGAGGCAACGCTCACACCAAAGCCGGGTCTGGTGGATCGTCGCAACAGTGGTTCCCACACGGACATGTCCCTTGAGACCTTTCTTAAGAGTGCCGACGCCCTCCGCCCGCATTTCGCCGACTTCGTCCGCATCGGGCATCAGACCGCAGAGAACACGGCTCCTGCAGTCTTTGAGCATTTGCGTTGCCACGGTCTTGTTTGCGAAGCCGCGATGAACCGCGCCACGGGCGACATCAACACGCACAAGGGTGCGATCTTCGCCTTCGGCCTGCTTCTGGGGGCTGCCGGACGCGCCTCCGCACATGGCTTGCAGCCAAATCCCAATCGTCTCGGAGTCCTTGTTGCCGAAATGCTCTCCGGTCTGGTCGAGCGGGAGCTGGCAGGGCCGCGCCATACGGCAACGACTGCAGGCGAACATATCTTCCGCCGCTATGGCCTGACTGGGGCTCGCGGCGAGGCACAATCGGGCTTTGTCACCGTTCGCCGCTATGCGCTGCCCGCCTTTCACAAAGCAAGCATGGCAGGTGCCGAGGATGACACGGCTCTCCTTGCCGCCTTGCTCGAACTGCTCGCCCACAACCGGGACACCAACATTGTCGCCAGAGGCGGCATGGATGGCCTTCATCTCGTGCGCAGATCTGCCCGCCGGATCAGAAATGCTGGTGGTATCCACTCAGACAATTTCCTCGACGCGCTGATCGCGATGGATGACGACCTCATTGCGCAAAATCTCAGCCCCGGCGGCAGCGCCGATCTCGTGGCCGTCACATGGTTCATGATCCAGCTGCAGCGCTTGTTCCAACCATTGATGGAAGAGGGCGAAGCATGAGTAAGGCCGGACTGTTCGATGGTCCGGACGTCACGCTTCCGGAGATCCTCAAGGCACGCGAAGACCGTGTGGCACGTCGCTCAAAGGCCCAGTCCGACGAGAGATTGCCCGCGCTCACCCTGACCATCGTGATGCCCGGAAGGGTCAAGGACTGCCCCTTGTCCCGCCAACTCGCCGATGCGGCCCGCGCGGCAATCGATCTGGTGATCCGAGACAATGCGTGGGACGCTCGCCTGATCTGGTCTGGCGGTGATGCTACGGGCCCAGAGACGCTTTATCTTGTTGATACCACGCCGGAAAATCTGAAGCGTGCGATGGTCAATCTGGAAGAAAATCATCCCTTGGGCCGGCTGTGGGATCTCGATGTGCACAGCGAAAAAGGTGAGGGGCTGTCGCGAAAGCAGTTCGGATTGCCCCGCCGGCGCTGTCTGGTTTGCGGTCAAGAAGCCCATGCTTGCGCCAGATCCCGCGCCCATTCTCTGTCGGAATTGCTTGAAGCAATGGAAGCGATGGTCTTGCGCTGGCGCGACGAGGAAACAAAGTGACGTTGAAGGCGCCAGATAGGGCGGTCTGAAGTTGAAGATTGGATGGGAAGAGCATAAAGTACCGGTATGACCTGATGAAAGGTCAATGATTTGGAGTGACTAAGTGGTCAGGCAAATAACAGACCCGGAAATTATCGAGGCTCTCGAACGCTATTCGGAAAAATATGCGTTTGTCCTCGTTCCCGGTTTTAAGAACAGTGGGCCTGAGCATTGGCAAAGCTTCTGGGAACGGGATATCGACATTTTCCAGCGGATTTCCCAGCGGCGTTGGGATCAAAGAGACATCTATCTCTGGATTGATGCAATTGGCCGGACTGTCGCGGAAGAAGAACGGCCCGCAATCCTCATCGGTCATTCCCTTGGTGCACTGGCTTCGGCCTGTGTCATCGCCGATCACGAGGCCGGGGTTGCCGGGGCGATGTTCGTGGCACCCGCCGAGCCCATCCGGTTCGAGGCCGAGGGACGAATCCCCTACGATCATCTCGATGCTCCGACAGTTTTGGTCGCCAGCCATAACGACACGCTGATTTCGTTCCCGCGTGCCAAATTCTTTGCCGAGGGCTGGGGATCGGACTTTGTCGATCTGGGAGAAGCGGGACACATCAATTCTGAGGCCGGGTTCGGTCGCTGGCCCTATGGCCTTGGCATCCTGCTGGATCTCGTCGAACGCATCGAGGAAAATGCTCCAGCCGCCGCAGAGTTGGATGCCTGAGAGACATGGCTCACTCGGTTTGTTCGGATTTGAAGATACTGTTCCAGACCTCCAGAAATGACTCCCGCTTGAGACTGTCCTGATAGGTCAGGATGCCGACGCCGAGTTTGATCGGCAGATAGGCGTTCGTGCCGTCCTTGGGCAGCTTTTCCTTTCGTAGTTCAGCCGAGATCGGGATCAGGGACGAATTGTCGGCTATGTTTCTCTGGCCCTCTTCGGACAGCAAATACTCCAGAAACCGCTCGGCCCCATCCTTGTTGGGCGCATATTTGTAGATGAAGGCCGAGCGCGTCATGACCAGCGTGTAGTCCTTGAACTGCAGTATGCCGAGATTCGGATCATTCTTGACGCGTTCCAGCGCATAAGTCCCGATCACGTTGTAGCCGAGCATCAATTCACCTGATGCCACGGTATCGAGAATGGTGGAAGTATCACCGAAAGTCCGCATCTCGGCGCGGCTCAATGCTTCGATCAGACGGAAGATCTGGTTGCTCTGCAAAGCGTCCTGCGTGAAGAAAAGATAGCCCGCACCTGACAGGTTTGCATCATAGGTGCCGACCCTGTTGGTGAAATAGAGTAGATTATTGAGGATCAACTCCGCGAGATCAGCATGACTCTTGGGTAGGGGATAGCCCCGGAAGGCTTCCTTGTTGTAGGCAAGAACAATCGGCTCATAAGTGAAGCCATAGAGCTCGTTTCGCCAACTGGCCCAATCCGGGACCCGCCGGGTGGCTGTCGATTGATAGGATGAAGCGAGCCCGTCATTGACCAGCTTGACCTGAAGATCGATGGCGGAACTGATAACCAGATCAATCGGCACATTGCCTTCCTTCTCAGTCTTCTTGACCAGATCGTAGAGATCATTCGAGTTCAGCTCGCGATAGTCGATTTTGATGTCGGGGTTTTGTGCTTCAAATGGTTCTATGAGCGACTGGAAGACCGAGGTGTCCGTGCTGCTCCAGATGTTGAGGGTCGTTTGCGCCAGAGCAGGCCCCATCAACAGGCACCAGACGAGACCGGTTAAAACGACGAGAAAGAAGTGTCTTTTTCTAGTTGTTTCAATTATTTGGCGTGATGTTCTCATGTCGGCTGCCTCATCTTGCAAACACCAGCTTGACGCTGAGACCGCCGAGATCGGACTGGCCAAGTTCGAGCCTCGCGCCGTGGCTGCGAGCCACTTCATCAACGATGCTGAGCCCGAGGCCAGAACTCTCGCCGTGCCTTGCCGTGGTGTAGAATCGGTCAAGGACCTTCTCGCGGTCTGCCTCGGGAATGCCCGGCCCGGCATCTGCAACTTCGAGCACCAGATCATCCTTTTCAACGGACAGGGATATCCGGATCTGATTGTCAGGGGGGCCGTGCTTGATCGCATTGTCGATGATATTCTTGAGCGCTTCCCGTACCGAAATATGGTCGCCAAACAGCTTGTCGGCATCCGCCCGCCCATTCTCGATGCTGGGGGCGATCTCAACAATGAATTCGATGTCGGATTTCATGTGCTCGCGCAAAAGCGCTTCGAGCGTGCTCTTCAGAAGTTCCCTGAGATGGAAGTCGGACATCATCTTCTGATCGGCACGGTGGATCACCATGGCATGGGCCAGAAGCTGGTTGGTCAGATGGATTGTGTTTCGACTCTGCCGTTCGGCCTTCTCCAGTCTCAAACTTATCGCTTCAGGGTCTCGCTCCTTGGCGGCCAGTTCAAGCTGGCCCTGCAGCGCAGAGAGAGCCGTCCTGATCTGATGAGTGACATCGGCAATGAAGGTCTGCGAGTGGTCGAGGTTGTTCTTCAGCCGTGAAATGAAGCTGTTGATCGAGAGGACAAGGCTGGCCACTTCACGCGGTGGTGTGACGGGGAGCGGAGTGAAATCGGAAATGTCGCGCTTGCGTAGGTCCCGTTCCACATAGATCAGCGGATGCATCGCCCGATTGATGCCGAACCAGACGAACAGGAGCCCGACTGCGGTAAAGAAGAAGGCCACCGATAGCCCGCGCCAGAACAGATCACCCATCATGGTGTTGCGGGCAATCCGCGTCTGACCGATCTCCGCAATGACCCACTGAGATCGAGCCCCTTCGGTGATCAGGCGGGCCTGCTGCATGAAGCGAACCGTTTCCGCGCTGAAATGCTCGTCCCAATAGACCGGGCGTTCACTTGGTTGGTAGTCCTCCGCTCTTGGCAGGTCGTGAGAGGCGGTGAGCGTACCGCCTTCGCGGGTGAAAATGCGATAGAAGACCCGGTCGTCCTGCGCGAGTCCCAGGATTTCAAAGGCCGAGTAGGGGATATCGACGCGGATTTCGTCTCCGGTCAGACTGACACGTTCAAGAATGGCAAGCGCGGCACCATGTAGTAAACGATCGTAGGCTTCATTGGCCGCCTGCCGCGCGTAACCCCAAAGCCCCACGGAAATAAAACTCAGAATGACCAGAAAGGCTCCGCCCATGCTCAAGAGGAGCCGGTGGCGCAGGGACTTCTGTTTGAGGCGTTTGGGGGAGCGGGTCATCATGAGAAAGACTGGTCCGGGGAGCTCTTAAGATCAGGTCTCATCGACATGCCCGATGTAGCCCAGACCACGGATTGTCTTGATGAGGAAGGGTGAGCCCTCGAGCTTGCGTCTGAGGCGCGTCACCGTCTGCTCGATTGCATTGTGGCTTGGTTCTTCATCAAAACTGTAAATCTTGTCTGCAATCTCCTCCTTGGTGACTACACGATCAAGATTGGCAAGGAACATTTCCAGAAACTGGACTTCCTTGTTGCGCAACTCGATGTCCTTACCATCGATGTTGGCGAGTTTTGACCCCCAGTCGAAGGTCAGATTGCCTGCAACGAAGAGATTTTTTGCAAGGCCAGACTTGCGGCGTGCCAGAACTCGGCAGCGGGCGATCAGTTCGCGGAAATCAAACGGCTTGGTGAGATAGTCGTCCGCGCCAGCCTCAAGGCCAACCACCCGGTCGTCGATCTCCGAGCGAGCCGACAGCACGAGCACCGGCGTATCGAGATTGCGCGCGCGAATGCCCCTCAGCAGTTCAAAACCGCTGCGCTTGGGCAGGTTGATATCAAGAAGAATGAGATCGAACTGCTTGTGCCGCAGAATATAGTCTGCTTCTTCGCCATCGCCTTCATGATCGATGACGTGTCCCTCCGCCCGAAATCGTTCGACAACGGTCTCTGCGAGAGCAACATTGTCTTCTACCAGCAATATGCGCATCGGTACCGTATTGATTGCTATCTTCCCAATGGATTAGCCGGACCGCAAGTTCTCCTCCTCCAACCCAGCCGCTAACGAGTTTAGAGAGAATGTGCTTGGGGTCAAGTTCGCTCTGCGCCTGTGTGCCAGAAACAGGAGACCTGCCGATGTGGCGGGCCTCTTTTGGGCAAGGATCATCCGTTGAGCCCATCAAGTTGCCTTGCTTACCGGATCGTTTGCAGTAGCGCTTTGGTGTAGCCAAGGCAGAAAGAGAAAAAGCGCTCGCGACCGGGATCTACGTCGGAAAGGGGAACGTGATCGGGACAGAGAATGCCCTTGTATCCCACCTCCCGATAGGCCCGGATTGAGGCCGCCATATCGACCGACCCTTCATCTGGCATGGCTTCGCGGAAGTCGAGATAGCCGCCCTTGATGTTACGGAAGTGGACCATGAAGATTTTTCCCAGAGGTCCGAAGGTCTGGATCGCTTCCTGTACCGCCGCGTTGGGATCGCTCGACATTTCCGCGATGGTCCCCTGACAGAAATTGAAGCCAAGCGACGGGCTTTCTGGCGCGATGGAAATGAACCGCTTCATGCCTTCGATCGATCCCATGACATGGTGAACGCCATTCAGGCCCCCCGGCGGGTAGGCAGGGTCATGGGGATGGCAGGCAAGCTTGACGCCTGCCTTTTCGGCGGTCGGAAGCAGCTCTTCGATGAGAAAGTCAATGGCCCGCCAGCCGTCGTCATAACTGATAACCCCGGCTTCTGTCGCGAGCAACTGGCCTCCTGTTTCCGGATTCCCTTTGTCATAGACCGGCGTGTCTGGTGCTTCCTTGCCATCTTCTGGCAGAACGGTACCCCAATAGGAAAAACGGGCATCCGCCTCGGGGTGATAGTCGCTTGCCTTGAAGGTCGAGCATTTCATGCCTCCGCGCCCGTCGATGACCCCGGTCCGGGTGATGCCGACCATTGCCACGGTGAACTTGACCATCGGCACGCCACCTTCTCCGGCTGCTGCGATGTGTTGGCGCAATATGGCGGCGCGTGCCTTGGCCTTGTCGAGATCCTTGAGGCTGTCGAGCAGGATGGCCCCCAGATCGAGCGCCATGCAGTCGAGCGCCATGCCATAGCTTTCAATCCAGCGGCGGAGATCGGTGACCTTTTGTGGAATCCAGTGGCCATTGTCATCAAGTACGGACCGATTGGGACGCGTATCGACGACGATGCCCTCGCAGCCGAGTTGGGCGGACAGGCGCAGACGTTCATCTGTTGGATCAATCAGTTGTTCGCCAAGATACATTTTGTTTTTCCTTGTCTTGTGCGTCGCGGCCCGGATGGGCCACGAGCCCGGGCCGCTTGGTCTGCGTTGGGCAGCCTAGTAGCTGCCGTTGGCAAATTGGAACATGAACCAGATGATGAGGAGGCAGGCGATGAGACCTGCAAAGGATGGCCAGAGCCCGAAGTCGAACCGGTCTTCCTCTCCATCTGCCCCTTGCTGGGTCTGATCGTCAGTGTCGAGCTTCATGAAAATCTCCTATCCGTTGATCAGTCGTGGCAGGAACAGGGCCAGATCCGGGAAAAACAGGACCGTCAGCATGCCGATGATTTGAAGAGCGATGAACGGCAGTACCGAGACGAAGATGTCCTGCAATGATATGTCCTTGGGTGCGACGCTCTTGAGAAAGAAGCAGGCCGGACCGAAGGGCGGCGAGAGATAATAGATCTGGATGTTCATGGCGAAGAGAACGCCGAACCAGACCGGATCAAAGCCGAGATCCTTGATCACCGGTGCGAAGATCGGCACGGTGATGAAGATGATGGCAATCCATTCCATGAAGGTTCCGAGCACGGCAACGATCGCCATCATGACCATCACGGTAGCAAGTGGCGGAATGTCGAGCCCGGTCAGGGCGTGCCGAACAAAGTTGATGCCGCCAATGAGGTTGTAGATGCCAACAAGACTGATGGCACCCATAACCAGCCAGATGATGGACCCGACTGTCAGGGCGGTTTGGCGCATGGCATCACGAGCCGTTTTCCAGTTGAGTACACCGCGGCCTGCTGCAATGAACAGCGCACCCGTGGCCCCGACGGCCGCTGATTCCGTCACGGTGGCAATCCCGGCATAGATCGAGCCAAGCACACCGCCAATCAGCAACAGCGGCAGGATGGCGCCCTTCATGTGCGGCAGGCGTTTGTGCAGGGGTTCGACCAGCAACGGATTGTCATCAATCGGCGCAAGTGCGGGATTGAGACGAACCCGGATCAGCACATAGCTGATATAAAGCGAGGCAAGCAGAACTCCGGGAATGAGACCGGCAGAGAAAAGGTCTGCGATGGAAACCTGAGCGGCAAGGCCATAGACGATCATCACTACTGAGGGTGGGACCAGTGTCGCAAGAGCCCCGGCAGCGCAGACGATGCCGATGGTCAGTTTCTTGTCATAGCCCAGCTTGAGCATCTGCGGCAGGGCGATAAGGCCGAGCATGACAATCTCGCCGCCCATGATACCACTCATGGCCGCAAGTACGATCGCCACGAGGCAGGTCTGGACCGCAACAGAGCCACGGAACCGCCCGCCAAGGATCGACATGCTTTGGAACAAGTCCTCGGCTATCCCGGATCGCTCCAGCATGTTGGCCATGAAGACAAAGAAGGGAACCGCAATGAGCTCGTATTTTTCGAGAACATGAAGAACGTTCGTTGCGATCAGGACAAGGCCCGGTGGTCCGAAATAGAGCAGGGCCGTTGCAATGGAGACCAATAGGGTGGTGATCCCCAACGGAATACCAATGGCCATCAGCGCGAGTAGCGAGGCGACAATGGCAATGGTGGCTGTTTCAATTCCCATCAGTCTTGTCCTTGCACTTCGCAGTCGTCAAACCAGTGAACGATGTTGGCAATCAGCTGCAGAAAATAGAGAATGGCACCGACGACAAGGGCACTCTTGAGGTAGGTCGGCGTGGGCGCGTTGAAGGCGCTGCCGCTCCGCTCCATCATGGCAAAGGCTTCGACAGCAGGATGCCATGTGGCCCAGATCAGAACTCCGATCGCGAGCAATGCCGCGATCTGCTGAATGAGGGTCATCAGGCGCCATGTCTTCTCTGAGACGATGGTTTCGAGCATCGTGATGGCGATGTGTCTGTGTCTCTGGGTCACTAGCCCGGACGACAGGACCCAACTCGTGGCGCAAAGAACCATCAGCACTTCAAACGTCCATTGGGTCGGTGCGCCAAGGGCATAGCGCATCACGACCTCATAAACAGACAGCGCGATGCAGGCAAAATAGGGCACAATGCAGGCGTAGCCGATGAACACACTGATACTGTCCATCTGCCGAGCCCACCGGCTGAGAAGGGATTTCATGAGAATTCTCCGAAGTTGCCGCCGCGATAATGAGGAGAAGACATTTCGCGGCGGCATTTGGCCTATTTCAAAAGGCCGATGCTCTGCATGTAGGAGATATGGGCATCAAGGGCTTCCTTGGCTTCAGGGCTCTTGCCTGCATAGTCCGACCAGGCTTCCTTGGCGATTTCGCGGAACTTGTCGCGCTCGGCCTGAGCCCAGTCAACGACGGTGATGGCATCACCGGCACGATCCCTGCTTGCAAGTTTCTCGTCCTCCTCGTGGGCGACTTTGGACAGATCCTCCATCGCCGCATACCACCAGTCTCGTAGACCTTTTTGAGCGGCCTCGGACAGGGAGTCCCATTTCTTGCTATTGAGGGCGAGCTGCATGACTGCCTGAGAATGGATGCCCGGATAGATCGGGAAGGTTGCGATCTTGTTGAGACCGGCTGCGTCATTGTTGACGTATGCGCTGGCGTCTGCTGCTTCCACGATGCCGGTCTGAAGGGCGGTATAGACTTCGGAGTAGGGGATATTGACCGGAGTTGCCCCGGCACGACGGAAGACTTCCGACGTCAAGCCCTGTGGCGTGCGGACCTTCTTGCCCTGTAGGGCGTCGACACCATTGATTTCGACAGTGGCCGTCAGGGATTCACGGGTATAGGGGCCGCAGGCAACCACCTTGATCTTGCCGCCGAAGACCTTGTCATAGACCTTCTGATGCACAGCTTCACCCGAACCATCCTTGCAGAATCCCATCTGTTGCATCGGCGAGTCATAAGCCGCCGTCAGATCACCAAGAATGGCGAATGCTGGGTTTTTGCCGGAGAAATAGATAGGGGTCGTAAAGTCGCCGTCAAGAACACCGGCCGTGATCACGTCAGCGGTTTCCTTGGCGGGAACAACTGCGCCTGAAGGCAGAAGCTCGATTTCGACTTCGCCATTGGTCATCTCGGGGACTTTGGGAAGCCAGTTTTTGATGATGTATTGGTTGGCGAAGTCGCCAGAGTTGAACGAAGACTGAATGCGTAGGGTCTGCGCAGCATCGGCAGTGGCAACTGACAGGCCAACAACCGCAGCGCATGCAAGCAAAGTGCGGACTTTGATCACGATCTTTTCCTCCCGTGAACTTTTCGTGAAAGAGTTCCTACCATTCCCGGCCCCGGAATCAGTGAACCGATGAATGGACTCTTCTATGAACCCGAATATTGTTAGCGCTAACAAAATCATTTGGCAATCATTTTGTGTTAGCGCTAATTTAAAGTTTGGCTTTTCCACGCCATTAGGCTTTGTTGTCTTGGTGGAGCCGGGTAACATGCGCTAAGTCAGCTCGGGTTTCATGAGCCGAATCTCAGAAGGAGCAGGTGGGTGACATCGTCGAAAAAGGCCGGAAGCGAACCCAGACCGAAAAAGGCAAATAGCCAGAGAGCCGGGCGGCTTTCGTCAGGGCGCGTCACTTTGAGTGATGTGGCCAAAGTCGCTGGCGTATCCTCCATGACGGTGTCGCGGGCCATCAATCGTCCGGAAACAGTCACCGAGCAGGTGCAACAGATCGTCAAGGCCGCGATTGACAAGACCGGCTACGTGCCCAATCTGTTGGCGGGAGGCCTTGCCTCGAGCAGAACCCGCCTTATTGGCGCGGTCGTCCCAACCCTTAGCCACATGCTGTTTTCCGGATCAATCGAAGCCTTCAACGGGCGATTGGCCGAAGAAGGCTATCAGGTTCTCTTGGCGCTAAGTGGCTATGGTCAGGCGGCGGATGACAATCTGGTTCGAACAATCCTCAGCCGTTGTCCGGAAGGAATTCTTCTGACCGGCACCCATCATTCCAAAGAGGTGCTGGCCCAACTCGATAATGTCAACATCCCCGTCATCGAAGGCTGGGACCTGTCCCGTCAGCCACTTGATATGGCGGTGGGGTTCTCACACGATGAAGTGGGGCAGGCGGTGGCCCGTTTTCTCGTCGCAAAGAACCATGACAAACTGATTGTTGTTGGCGCTCAGGACGAACGCGCCATTATGCGGCGTGATTCCTTTCTGCGCACGCTTGAGGAGCTGGGGGTGGATGACGCGAGACACGTCGACACCCCATCGCCCAGTACGCTAGAAATGGGACGAGAGAGTTTCGCTCAGTTGTTTGAAGAGGGCGTAAGGCGCGCCGCCATTTTCTGTAATTCCGACTGGCTTGCCCACGGCGTGATCATCGAAGCGCGCGAGCGGGGATTGTGCGTGCCCGAGGACATCGCCGTGATCGGCTTCGGCAATCTCGATTTTGCTGCCTATTCGTCACCCTCGTTGACTTCTATACACATTGACCGCGAGGCCATCGGCCTTCATGCGGCCAACATGTTTTTGAAACGTCTTGCGGGAGAAGAGGTGGAACAGACGATCGTGGATGTAGGCTTCGACATCATCGAGCGCCAGAGCACTCAGTCGGTATTGTAGCCGAAACTGTTATTGCTCCGCGAGAGCCCTTGCCGCGCAGATGACTACCTGACCGAGACTGATGCCGCCATCATTGGCCGGATAGAACCGTGGCGAGAGCACCTCGAAGCCCTCGCTTTGCAGCTTTGAGGAAACGCCTTTTAGCAACAGATGGTTCTGAAATACACCGCCTGACAGGACGATAGTCTTGAACTGATGAGTTTCTGTGAGCCTCACGATCACCTCGGTGGTGGCCCTGATCAATGTTTGATGAAATTTGATTGCGATGTCCGAGTGACTGGTATCACTTGCCAGATCATCGAGCAGTTCCATCCACATCCGTTTCCATAGGATGACCTGACGGTCTCCATCGCTCTCAGTATCAAATGGATAGGCGGATAGAGGCACGGTATCGAGTGCTCTATTCTCCGCCAGCACTTGAAGCCGTGTGGCCGCTTCTCCTTCATAGAGCTGTCGCTCGCGACAAATGCCGAGCACACCGGCAACTGCGTCAAACAGGCGACCGGTCGAGGACGCGAGCGGCGCATTCAACCCGCGCTCCATCATGGTGGCCAATTGGCGAATGGGTTGTTCGCTCATCCAGCGTACGAATTCGAGGCCGGGATAGGCCGTAGCGACATGATCCCACCCGAGGGCCTGTTGAAGATGGGCAAAGCTGTTGCGCCACGGCTCGACCGAACAGCGGTCACCGCCCGGCATGGGGATGCTGTCGATATGCCCGAGCTGCTGAAATCCACGGTAATCGGCCAGAAGAAATTCGCCACCCCACATTTTGCCATCATCTCCCGCGCCAAGTCCGTCAAACACCACCCCCAAAACGGGCGCGTGGTCGAGCGGCAACTGATGCTCGGCCATGACAGCGGCCACATGGGCATGGTGATGCTGCACCGCCATCGCCTCTCGTTGCCATAACGAGGCGAGTTCAAGGCCGACGCGGGAGGCAAAATAGCCCTCATGCATGTCTCTCGCCACAACCTGCGGCTCGAACTCCCGGATCGAGGTGTAAAGGCGAACCACCTGGCGATAGTCGGACTGAACGGAGGGATTTTCCATGTCGCCGATATGGTGCGAAACGAGCGCCTCGCCCTTGCGCAGAAGGCAGAAACTGTTCTTGATCTCCGCCCCTGCCGCGAAGATCGTGGGAGCCTCTTCAAACCCCTTCGGCAGAAGCAGCGGCTCAGGCGCATAACCCCGCGCGCGCCGGATCACCTGAATCTCGCCGCCGACCATCTGCACAACAGAGTCATCGAGCCGGTTGACGATATCCCGGTCATGAATGAGGAACGCATCGGCAAGGCTCGACAGATCCTTGAGGGCTTGCTCATTGTCGGTGATTTGCGGATTGTGAGACAAGTTGCCCGACGTCATGACCAGCGGATGATCAAGCAGATTGAGCAGCACATGATGGAGCGGCGTGTAAGGCACCATGAACCCCAGCCGGTTGAGTCCCGGCGCAATGGCATCCGGCAGGGGCGGCGCATCGACCCGCCTGTCAAGCAAGAGGATCGGCGCTTCCTTGCCTTCAAGAATGGCTCGTGCCTTCGCATCGACTTCACAATAGATGCCAATCACCTCGACAGACTTGGCCATCAGAGCGAAGGGTTTGCCATAGCGCCGCTTGCGCTCCCGCAGCCGATTGACAGCCTCCTCGTTCGTGGCATCACAGGCAAGATGAAACCCGCCGATCCCCTTGATGGCAACGATGCTGCCACCTTTGAGCAGCGTGGCGCATTGGGAGAGGACGGTATCTCCCGACGCTATGGCGAGGGGCTCGCCGGAAGCGTCAAGGAGAGTAACCTGCGGTCCGCAGTCCGGGCAGGCATTGGGCTGGGCATGAAACCGGCGGTTGGCGGGGTCCTCATATTCTGCACGGCACTTGGGACACATCTCGAAATCGGCCATCGATGTCGCAGAGCGGTCATAGGGCAGGGCCTTGATGATGCTGAGCCGTGGTCCGCAATGGGTGCAATTGGTGAAGGGATAGCCATGTCGTCGGTCATGCGGATCCATCGTTTCGCGCAGGCAATCCGGGCAAGTTGCCGCATCGGGGACAATGGAGGTCTCGATTGCGCCTGACGTGCTCTTGCCAATGACAAAGCCCGTGTGCGGTGAGGGAAGATGCAGCGGCTCTATTGCTAGGGTATCAATACGCGCCAGAGGCGGGTGGTCCTTTTGGAGACGAGTAAAGAAGGTCTCAAGCAGGGGCTCGGTTCCCCAAAGTTGGATGAGTACGCCAGAGCCGTCATTGATCACATCGCCCTCAAGCCCCAGCTCTGTGGCCAATTGCCAGACTGTCGGGCGGAACCCCACCCCCTGAACGAGGCCGCGTGCACGGACACGCCACCCGACAACATCTCCGGCATCCTGATTGTGTTCCGCGCTGTCCATCAATGCACCGTGCAGACCATGCAAGGATCGAAAGACCGCACGATATGCTGCACCGAGACTGGTTCGCCTTCACCGTCTCTCAGCGTTGCCCCGACAAGCGCCTTCTCAAGCGGCCCTTCAAGCCCCTTCGCATCCCGTGGTGAGAAGTTCCATGTGGTCGGCGCGATGATCTGATAATTGTCGATCACGCCCTTGCGAACGCTGAGCCAATGCCCGAGCGATCCGCGCGCCGCTTCCGTCAGGCCGACGCTGTCGCCGTCGGGAAGAGCGTCGGGATGATTGCGGAAAGGTGCCGCCGGATTGATCTCTTTCACCCACTTTTCCATTTTTGGCACGAGCAAGGCGACTTCCAACAACCTCGCCAACACGCGGCTCTCCACGTTGCCGCCATCCTGCGCAACGCAATCCCGGATCAACGGATGGCCGGAAACGACTTGCCGGGCGAGGGCGCCTGCTTCCATCGGGTGACCGGCAAGCCGGGGTGCCTTGCACCAGCTATAGCCGCCTTCAAGATTGCCTTGAGGCTCGGTCCGGCCAACGGACGGATGGCGGGGCGTCTCGTCCTTGACCATCCACGTCTGGCTGACATCCTCGGCTATATCGGCGGTGTCGAGCGGCTGTCGCCCATTGCCATCCCAAACGCCCTGCGAAATGAGAGGCTCCCCATTCTCATCGTGATAGGCCCCATAGCTTAGAAAGTGGTCATAGGCCCGCCCGCTCTTGGCGAGGGTCAATGCCTGCGACAGGCTGAAAAACCGCGTGAAATCGCAGTGATTTGGCCCTACATCCTCAACCCAGTTGAGAAGAGCCGCCATCGAGGAAATATCCGCAAAGGCTTCGAGCGAGAGGCCAAAGAGATGGCGCTCCAGAAAACGGCGAAAGGCCGTCAGGATGGCGGTCATTCGACCTTTTTCATGCGCCGCCACACTGCGGGTCGATCCTCCCGGCTGGATCGATAGCGTGTGCGGCCACTTACCCGCCAGAATGCCCGTGAGATGAAAGAAAGCGGCGCGTGCGGGCAGAAAGTCCGCCGTTGCATCGCCCTTGACGGGCAGAAAACGTCGTTCAATGCGCTCATACCAAGGCTCACTGGCATAGGTCGCCCGAGTGAAGTCGGGCATGAAAAAGAGATAGAAGTGCGTCAGGTGATCGCCGATATTTTCCGTCGCCAGAATAAGATTGCGGCAGAGCGAGCCATTGGGAGCAACTTCAACGCCGCTGAGCTGTTCTAACGCCCTTGCGGCTACCACGGACTGGCTCACCGAGCAGATGCCACAGATGCGCGGCACGAACACCAGTGCATCCTCTGGTGCTTTTCCCTTGAGGATCGTCTCGAAGCCCCGATAGAGCGGCGAGACGACATGGGCAGCCATGACGCGGCCATTCTCCGTGTCGAGTTTGACCTCGAGATCGCCTTCGACGCGGTTGAAGGGGCCGATGATCAATCGGGTCATGCGCCACCGTCCTTTGGCCTGTGCTTGGCAAGCTTGTGCACTGGCACCTTGTTGTGAGTGAACTGAACCCGCTCGGCGGTGGCGTTCTCGCTGAGGCGCTTTGGCGTTGCCGCCTTTGACAGCGAGGCGAGGGCAACGAACCAGGCTTTCGGCATGTCCGTCGGAAGCCCGATGGGGATGCCAGCGACCTTCGGTGTCTCGGTGAAGGCGTGGCCGGGTTCCTCGAATTCGGGTTCGGTGCAGGCGATGCAGGGATAGCCGCCCGTGATGCAGGAGCCCGAGCCATTCCACGGCCGGATGTTGCAGTCGCCGGAGGCCTGTGTGCCCTTGCAGCCGAGATTTTCCATCATGCAGCCAAGTTCGGAAAGCTTCTCGGCGCTGGCTTTGTATTCGTAAAACTCATTCCGCGAGCAGCCATGATGCACAAGCGCCCCTGAGAGGGCGAGCGGACGACCGAAGATGTCGAGATCCGCTGCGGTCATCGAACCGGAGGAATAATGCGCAAGGCTTTCGGTGATCCAGTCCGGATGGGTCGGGCAACCGGGAATGGTGATCACTGGCAGGCCACTGTCACAGACATGAGCGCCACCAAGCAGGCCGCCGGGCCTTGAGCCGTCAAACGATAGCCCGCATGCCTCGACGTCATTCTCGCAGGCTGCAGTCACGCCGCCGAATGCCGCGCAATTGCCAACGGCAACCACCTGCTTGGCATAATGGGAGAATTCGCGAATGACATCGCGCATCGGTGTGCCGCCACTGCCTGCCATGACATGAAAGAGCCCGCTACCATTCGGGCCTTGCATGACCGAGCCTTCAAGGCAGAGGATATCGAGCGACTGTTCGCCCGAGCGGATGGCGTCGAGCAGACTGTGAAGCTCCGCGCCGCTTTCAAGGCTGAGGGAGGGGTGCCACAGCAATTCGATCCCGGCGGCTTCAAAGGCGGTGACCAGATCTGGCCCTTCGGCACAGAGCAACGACAGGGTACAGCCCCCACAGCCCCCAGACTGGAGCCAGAGCAATTTTTGTCTACGAGTCTGGTCCTGCTTGTGATCTGCATCCTGCTGCACAACCGGGTGGGTCATCTCATTCATGGCTGACCTCCATATGCTTATCAGGTCTGGCGGATGTGTCTCCACTGTCTGCCGCTTCGGCCTTGTGAGGGACGGTAAGAACAAGCTTCGCGCCGCATGGCTCGTTGTTGGAGGCGCTGAGGCTGCCGCCCATGTCCTCGGCCATGTTATAGCTTACATAAAGACCAAGCCCCGTGCCCTGACCAATCGGCCTCGTCGTGTAGAAGGGCTCGAAAATATGGATGAGGTCCTTGGTAGGAATACCATGCCCATTGTCGCAGATCGAGACAGTAACGCGATTGTCTGTCTTCTCATTGATGCCGCACGAAATCGCAATCGAGGCTTCATCCTGACTTTCATCTGTGAAGCGCACGTCCAGCGCGTCGATGGCATTCTGAATGAGATTGACGAGGATCTGATGCACATAGCCTTTGCGGGCATAGACCGTCAGCTCCTCGCTGCAATCGATGGTCAGATCCGGGCGTTTGTTGTTGCCGCGCAATACCCAGTTGGAGGCAGTCTGGATGACGGGTAGCAGCAGAAACTCCTCCTGATCCTCCCGCTGACTGGAAGAAAAACGCCTCAGCTCCTGGACAATGTCGCTGACCCGCTCAGCCCCTTCGAGCGTGCCTTCGCACAGCGGCAGGATGTCATCCATGATGCGCTTGATCTTCAGCTCCTTGCGCAGTTCGGCCAGTTCTTTGTTCTCGCTCTTCTTCTCGACCACCTGCAGATAGCGCGTGATGCGCTCACCATACGACTTGAGGGCATGCATATTGCCGAATATGAAGCTGATCGGGTTGTTGAGCTCGTGGGCCACCCCGGCGACAAGACGTCCGAGTGCGGCCATCTTTTCCGAAACGATCAGCTTGTGCTGGGTATCGCGAAGGGACTGGTGAGCCTTGTCCAGCTCCCGATAGGCCTTTTGCAACTCGCCCAGAGGCCGCCCGATCAAAACATGCCCGATCACATGGCCCCGATGGTCACAAAGATGGGAGCAATTGATCGAAAGCGGGACCGCCTTGCCGGCGATGTCGAGGATCGAGAGCTCAATGTCCGAGAGGCCCTTGTCGCCTTTGGCGTCGGAGATGAGTTTGCTTAGCAACTCTTTGCTCGCGTCATGAAAGAGACCATCGAGTGGTGAACCGGGTAGGGCGTTGGCATCAAGGCCCGTTAGCTTTGATAGCGCGCGATTGGTCTTGGTGATAACGCCCTGCCGATCACACACGATCAGCACGTCCGTCATCGAGGACAGCACGCTGGAAATGAAGGACTGGGCTTCCTCCAGCTCGGCATTCTTGTGCTCAAGTGCGGTCTGGCTGTCGATCAGTTCCGCATAGACCGTGTCCATTTTCTGGATGACTTCGATCCACGCCAGCTCATCCTGCTGTTCAAGCGCAAAGTCGTCACCCGTCAACTGCGCATGCAGAGGCGATCCGGTGCCATGCAGGGCATGAAGATCGGATGCGGCTGGCGGATGGGTGCTTTTGCTTCCTGTCATCAGGTGGTTCCGTGAGACGGTTGTTGTCTGTTAGGCCTCAGGCCTCTTCCGAGATCTTGTCGCGCCCGGTCTCCAACATGTCGGACTGGTCGGCTTTTTCGAGGCCATACCGCTCGAGCTTGCCTCTGAGACCGACACGAGACAGACCCAGTTCTTTTGCTGCCCGGGACTTGTTCCAGCGATTGCGCACGAGGGTTTCATGCACGATCCGAGCTTCCAGCTTTTCGATGCGCTCCTTGAGTGAGCCACGAAATTCCGACAAAAGCGTGATTTCGCTGATGTCTTCCTCGGGGGCTGCTTGAAGCACGCGCGGCGACAGGAGATTGGCTTCCAGCACCGCATTGTCCGACGCCATCACCAGCATGCGCTGGATCTCGTTCTGCATCTCGCGCACGTTGCCCGGCCATTGATAGCGCGTCATGCATGCGACGGCTTCCTGAGAGAAACCCTTCGCGGTCTTGCCAAGCTCGCGGATCGCCTGCTTGAGCAGATAGTCGGCAAGGACCGGGATGTCGCACTTGCGTTCCTCAAGGGTCGGCATGGTGACGACAATACCGGCCATGCGGAAATAGAGATCCTTGCGGAAGCGTTCGAGGCGAACCTCCTCATCCATGTCCCGGTTGGTTGCCGCGATCACGCGGACATCGACCTTGCGCGTGCGATTGGAGCCAACCGGGCGGATTTCGCCCTCCTGCAACACACGCAACAGCTTGACCTGAAAGCTTGGCGTGACCTCACCGATCTCATCGAGAAAGATCGTTCCACCGTCGGCGCGTTCGAACAGGCCGATGTGGTCTTCTACCGCGCCGGTGAAGGCTCCGCGCTTGTGCCCGAACAATTCGCTCTCCAGTAACTCGTCTGACAGCGCGCCGCAATTCTCGACCACGAAGGGCTTGTTCCAGCGCAGGGAATTGTAATGCAGAGACCGTGCTGCCAGCTCCTTGCCGGTGCCAGATTCCCCGGTGATCAGGACCGGCAGGTCATAGGCTGCAATCTGCCTTAAGGTCTGGCACACCGCATTCATCGGGCTGTCCTTGGTGCGGATGATGCCGTCCTCGTCGCTGTAGCGATCACGCAGCCGCGCCTTGCGCTTCTCGACGGTGGTCTCCGCAGTCTCGCCCAGCATCCTCAACTCGATAGCCAGCAGTTCGTTCTGACGCTGCAGGTTGAACATCCGCGAGGCGTTCCTCAGGACCCGGAGGAGTTGGTCCGGGGTCCAGGGTTTGGTGATATATTGATAGATCCCGGCCTCGTTGAGACCGTCGATGATGTCGTCGGCCTCCGTGTAGCCGGAAATGATGATGCGAATGACCTCGGGCCAGCGCTCCCGGACCTGCGTCAGAAACTGAACCCCCGTTACTTCCGGCATACGCTGGTCGCAAAGGATGATCTGCACCCACTCCTGCTCCAGAATGGCCTCGGCCTCCGCCGCATTCTTGGCGGTCCTCACATCGAAATCTTCGAACAGGGTGCGTTCCAGAGCCTCAAGCGAGCGCACCTCATCATCGACCACAAGAACTGTGGGAAGTGTCTCACTGCTGCTCATTGGCTCATCTCACTCAAGATTGTCATCGCTCTTTTAACTGTTGTTCCGTCTCAACAAATGCGCGGCAATTGCTCGCCAGCCAGCCAGTCGACGATCCGGTGCCCGCCAAATACCGTCTCCATGGTCACAAACCGGTGCTCGTCCTCGACAACCCTGCCGATGATTGCGGCGTTCTCGCCCTTGGGGTGCGCGCGCATGATGGCGAGTAGACGTTCGGCATCCTCCGCCGGGCAGAAGGCAATCAGCTTGCCTTCATTGGCCACATAGAGCGGATCAAGGCCCAACAGCTCACAGGCCGCATGAACTTCCGGCCGCAAGGGGATGGAGTCTTCCATAATTTCCATCCCGACGCCCGCCTGATGGCAGAGCTCATTGAGGGTTGAGGCGACGCCGCCCCTTGTCGGATCGCGCATGCAGCGGATCGTTGGCACCGCAGTGGTCATCGCGTCCACAAGGTCATGAAGTGCCTGACTGTCGGAGTGAATGGTGGTCTCGAATTCCAGATTCTCGCGGCTCGACATGATCGCCACGCCATGGTCGCCGATAAACCCACTCACCAGAATGGCATCGCCGGGCTGGATGGTGTTGGCGGATAGAGTGATATCCTTCTCCATCACGCCGATACCGGTCGTGGTGATGAACACTCCGTCACCATTGCCTTTCTCGACCACCTTGGTATCGCCCGTCACGATATCGACACCCGCCTTTCTGGCCGCGTCTGCCATCGAGAGGACAATGCGTTCAAGATCACAAAGCGGGAAGCCTTCCTCAAGGATGAAGGAGGCTGACAGATAGAGGGGTTTCGCGCCGGACATGACGACATCATTGATGGTTCCATGCACCGAGAGCGATCCGATATCGCCGCCGGGAAAGAACAGGGGCGAGACCACATGCGCGTCTGTGCTCATCACCATCCGACCGGTAGATGTCGCGAACAGCGCCTGATCGTTGCCCTCCGCCAGATACTCATTGTCGAAATGGGCGGAGAAGAGCTCATCAATCAGCTGCGCTGTGGCCCGCCCGCCGGCCCCGTGGGTCATGTCGACCCGGCCAGTCTTGATATCGAGACGACCGGGAAAGGCCCTGCGACCATCCTTGTGTTTCAGCATGTCCAACCCCTCACGATGCTCTGGCCGTGGCCTGTTTCATCTGCTCGATGCGGAACCGGCCATAGGTCCAGTAGGCGGCGCAGGAGCCTTCCGAGGAGACCATGCAGGAGCCTTGCGGATTGTCCGGCGTGCAGACCGTGCCGAACAGCTTGCAGTCGGTCGGCTTCTTCGCTCCGCGCAGGATGGCCGGACATTCACAGCCCTTCACATCGCGCCCGGTCGATGGTGTGATCTCGAAACGCTGCTCGGCATCAAAGCGGGCAAAGGCAGGCCGGATCTGAAGCGCGCTTTGGGGCACGAAGCCGAGACCGCGCCATTCGAAGGTGTCCCGAAGTTCGAAAATCTCATCCACCAGTGTCTGAGCCTTCTGGTTGCCTTCGGGCGTGACGACGCGGATATATTCGTTCTCGACGACCGCACGGCCTTCGTTGATCTGTCGGATCACCATCAGCGTCGATTGCATCACATCAAGCGGCTCAAAACCGGCAATGACAATTGGCTTGTCATAGAGGCTCGCAAACCGCTCATAGGGGCGGCTGCCGATGACCGAGCTGACATGGGACGGCCCGAGGAAGCCATCGAGATTGACCGCGCCGAAGATCTCCGGATCGGTCGAGCCGAGAATATGCTGGATGGCAGCGGGCGTGAGGACATGGTTGCAGAAGACGGAGAAATTCTTCAGGTCCTCATCAGCGGCCTGCCGGATGGCGACTGCCGTGGGCGGCGTGGTGGTTTCAAAACCGATGGCAAAGAACACCACCTCGCGATCGGGATTGTCCCGCGCGATCTTCAGCGCATCCTGTGTCGAATAGACCATGCGGATATCAAGGCCATCTGCTTTCGCCTTCATCAGACTGCGTTTCTTGCTGGCCGGAACGCGCATGGTGTCGCCATAGGTGCAGAGGATCACCCCATAACGCTCTGCCAACTCGATGGCATTGTCGATGCGCGGAACCGGCAGAACGCAGACCGGGCAGCCCGGACCATGCACAAAGCGGACATTCTCCGGCATCAGGTCCTGCACCCCATAGCGGAAGATTGCATGGGTGTGCCCGCCACAGAATTCCATGATGTGGTAGGTCCGGTCCGGTGAGGCGGTGCGGGCGATTTCTTCGGCGAGCCGCCTTGCGCCATCCTTCGAGCGGAATTCGTCGACATATTTCATCGCTCAGGCCTCCGACATCATGGCAACAGAGGCGAGTTCGGGCTGAACCAGACCTGCCTCGGCCATCAGGGAAAGGGTCTTCTCGGCCTCTTCCGGGCTGATCTTGTTGAGCGCGTAACCGACATGGACGAGCACGAAGTCGCCGACGCTGACATCGTCAACAAGGGCCAGCGAGATCTGTTTCTTCACGCCTTCGAGCGAGACCGTGGCCATGTCGCCACTCTCTTCGATCGAGACGACTTCTGCGGGCATTGCCAAACACATGGGTGCGTTTCCTCTTGTTTTTTTGTTCAATGTCCTGTGGTTTATGCCTGTTCGATCAGCGCAAGCTCACGGCCCGATCTGATCCACTGGTACCACTTGTCCATGCCTTCGCCGGTGGTGGCAGAGACCTTCAGGATGCGAATTTTCGGATTGATGCGCCGGGCATTCTCGACACAGGCCTCGACGTCAAAGCTGAGATAGGGCAGGAGGTCGATCTTGTTGAGGATCATCACGTCTGCCGCGTGGAACATGTCGGGATATTTGAGCGGCTTGTCCTCGCCCTCGGTGACCGAGAGGATCGCCACCTTGTGCGCTTCGCCCAGATCAAATCCCGCCGGGCACACCAGATTGCCGACATTCTCGATGAACAGCACGCTCTGGGCCTTCGGAGCGAGGCTCTCAAGCGCATGTCCCACCATATGCCCGTCAAGATGACAGCCTTTGCCGGTGTTGACCTGAATGGCCGGGACTCCGGTCTTGCGGATGCGCTCGGCATCGTTGTTGGTTTGCTGGTCTCCTTCGATCACCGACAGCGACAACTCGTCCTTCAGGTCTTCGATTGTGCGGGTCAGCAAAGTTGTCTTGCCCGAGCCGGGGCTTGAGACAAGATTGAGCGCAAAGACGCCATTGTCGCGAAACCATGCCCGGTTGGCGTTGGCATAGTCGTTGTTCTTGGCCATGATATCCATTTCGATCTGGATCATCCGGCTCTGCGACAGTCCCGGCGCGTGCGCGTGGGCGGGGCCTGCGCCATAATCATGGGTATGCTCACGACCGTGATGGTGCCCATGGTCGTGACTGTGATCGTGACTGTGTCCATGATCGTGGGAATGCCCCCCATGAGAATGTCCGTTCGAGCGGGCGCCGGACGGACCTTCGATCACCGTTTCGCCGTGGGCGCATCCACAAACCGTGCACATCATTCCACCTCCATATCCTTGATCCTGAGCTCATCGCCCCCCGTGATTTCCACCTGATAGGAGCCGCAGTCCGGGCAGGCGTCATAGCGAGCAGCAACCTCGGTCGGCTTGCTACATTGCATGCACCAGGCGCTGACCGGCAGTTTGATCACATCCAGTTCCGAGCCATCCGCGATGCTGTTGCGGCACACCACGTCGTAGCTGAACATCAGTGCTTCCATTTCCACCCCTGCGAGAGGCCCGATCTCGAGGCGCACCTTCTTGACCCGCGAGAAGGCCTGTTTTGCGGCCTGATCCTCGATGACCTGAAGGATACCCTCGCAGATCGACATCTCATGCATTGGACGCCTCATCGGTCGGTTTGCGCACTTTGTCGCCACTGTCGATGAAGATCTGGAACCCGACGCAAGGGTCGATGGCATGAAGCAGGGCGTTGACGTTGGTCTCCGTGACTTCGTCACTCTTCAATCGGGCAAGGCTGCTTGCTGCCGCTCCGTCGGGATGAAAATTCCATTCGGTCGGCGCAAGGATCTGATAGGCCGCGACTTCGCCATCCTTGATGCGGGCGGCATGGACCAGCCTGCCGCGCGCGGTCTCGACAACGCCAAGCCCGGTATGATCAGCCGGAATTGGCGCGATGGCCTTGCCATCACAGGATTCAAGGGCCTTGCAGACTTCGCGCAAGGCATCCGGAATGGACAAAAGTTCCGAGAGACGGGCGACCTGACGGGCGAGCAGTCCCGCCCCCTGATGCTGCCGGATGCTGGCAACCAACGGGGTATCCACATAGCGGGCGAGCGGTCCGGTTTCGCAAGGTCGCCAGTCCCACTCGGGCCGCGCGGCAAAGGCCTTGCCGTCTTCGCCAAGCAGCAGAGCGGTCAGTTCCTCATCGGGGAGGTCTCGAAGGAAATGAGGCTCGATGGCCCCTATGCCCTGAAGCTGATGGCGATCAAGAATGTTGAAATAGAGCGCGGCTTGCGAGCCGTGGCTGCCAGCCCACTGATTGAGGGCCTCAATGTCGGCAATGCTCTGCCAATCCTCGACCGAATTGCCAAGAATGCTGTCTTCGATGACCACTTCGAGCCGTGAGGCGAACCACGCAAGGGAATCCGCGCAATCAGAGCCGGACTGCCCCGCCTCAGCGAGGGATTTCTCAAGCGCCCGGACATTCTGAATGAGGCCCCGCAGCAGAGTTGCACCGATGGATTTGTCGGTCATAGTTTGCCAGTGGGTGAAGACATGCAGGCAATGCTCACGTGCCATCTCGGCCAGCACCAGCGCCTCGCTGCAAAGCTTCTCGCGCTGTGTCCGGAACAGGCCACAAGCCAACTTGGAGGCATGACGATGTGCCATGCCGCAGATATAGAACAGGTGAGGGACCTGCGAGGGCACCTGATCGGCAGGCAGGCCAACGAAAATCTGCGCAATATCGGTTCTGCGGTTCGATTTGATCGTTGGCTGAAAACAGCCACCATCCGCGCAGGAACTCATGAAAATCTCGAGGCTCATGAGGCAATCTCCCGGTCATTGAAAGCATCGGTTTTGTGAGTATCTGGCCGAAAGCCGCGCAAGAGATCACGACGACTGGGGCTGGAGAGCCTGGCCGTATCATCATCGCCACCATCAGCCTGTTCAGCTTCGCATGGTATCTTGCCCCGCCAGATCGCGGACATCTCTTCCTCGGCTTCACACGCTGTCTCTTCGCTATCCGGTTCGGTGAAAACCTGATCGAGAACGGCCCTTGCAGTGTCCACCGCAGCGACCTGATCAGCAAACTGGAACATCGGCGAGAACAGCGAGCAGGAGAGATAGCTGCCGGTCTCCGGCTCATGGTTCACGATGAACTCGAACTGTCCGACAGGGAGCAAGTGCATCAGTTTCTGCCCAACCCGGCAGCCATCAAGCAGCGAGGCATCTTGCGGCATAAGGACAAGGTTCATGAACCATGGGGTGAGCAGAATACCGATCGAATAGCCATTCTCGCTGAAGCCATCAAAGCCGAAGGCGTCGACGGACAAGGCTTCGTTGAGGATCGGCACATCCTGCATCCGCTCCCGCTCAATGCGTGTGAAGAGCTCAATGAGGCGGTCGCCAAGGACGGATGTCTGCTCGGATGGGTGCATCATTGGTCCACCACCATGAAGTCATCCTTGGCACCGTCACAATTGGGGCAGGTCCAATGGTCCGGCAACTGAGAGAAGGGCGTGCCGGGTGGGATCTGCCACACCGGGTCGCCTTCCTTCGGGTCGTAGATGTGCCAGCAGATCTTGCATTCGAGAACACTCTCGTCGTTGATCTTGCTGTCATCGCCGCCATAGGAGCCGCCGGAGAAGGTCATGTTCATGACAGCTCTCCCGCCTCGGGGCGATAGAGCGACAGGATCTCGTCCAGACGCTCTGCGCTATCCTCAATATCTTCCTGCGCCGCTGCGACAACTTCGGGGATGTCGATGACTTCCAGTGAATTGAGGATGATGGCGTCCTGACTGTTGTAATACTGCACCCACCAGACATTCCGTGTGCCGGTGGAGGACACACGGCAGTTGCCGTAGCCTCGGGAGAGAATGATCGTGCTACCCTTGCCGAGTTTGGCGGTCAGGTAGCCGAGATCCTCCTCAGTCTGCGGCAACAGCGTGAGATTGATGCTGTGCACCGGGTCGCCGGGCTTGTAATGGGCCTGCTTGTCCTGAAGCTCAACAAGCAGGGACGGGGCATTGAACACCCCTTGCGGCAAGCTCTCGTCGAGGTCTGCGACCTTTTCGCGGGCCATGGCGAAGGTGTCCTTGCGCAGCATGTTCGGAAAGTCGCCAATCTCGACGCAGTCCCGTTCAAGCGTTCCGTCTGCCCGATAGTGGAGCACGCGCCAAACCCCGGCCAGAACGGATTCTTGAGCCTGCAGACGATCACTGAAAACCAGTGAAACCTCGCCTTCGCCCAAGAGCTGGTTCACCAGTCCCAGATCCTGCGCTTCAAGATCGGAGATATCGATCTCCGTGGCGTCATTGCCGACACGATAGGCGCGCAAGGCATCAAGGATCAACTCCATGCGGGCCTTGCCCTCGAGCATGCCTTCGGTATCTTCGGGTTCCGGCGCAATGGGCGGGTCGAAGGTCGCCATTTCGCGCGGCATTTCCATATAGTCGAGCACCTGACCATCTTCGTCGACGGGCTGGGTGCCCGGCCCGGTAAGGCCCGCCATCGCAGACGAACTGCTGCCAAGACCAACGCCGAAACCGTTCGCGGCACCATTGCCAAGCGAGCCAAATGCTGGAGGGATAAGATCCTTAGACATTGTCGGCTCCTTCTTCGATCAGTTTGGTCTTGATGTTTGCTGGCTGTTGCTCTGAGGGGGGCGTGAAGCCGCCGGGCATCTTGAAAGCCGGTGGCTCGCTGACCTCGCGTTTGAGAATGGCGTTGATCTCAGTGACATAATCCGCCCAGTCGAGCACCTGCGACAGGGCGCCGAGATAGCCGCCATTGCGCAGAAAAACAAAGGTCGGAAAACGGGAGAAGCGATAGCGCCGCTGGGCAAGGCGCTCGTCTGATCGCGCCACGACCGCCGGGGTGAGGTGACCGGCGGACGCTTTGACCAGCTCCGGCAGGATCACGGCAGCGTCGTTGACTTCCATCAGCCGTTCATGGTCCCCCGCGACCAGCAGGATGACATCGCCATTGGCGGCTAGAAAAGCGTCCAGATGATCATCACTTAGCACGGCGATACCTTCGCGTTCGATGATCGAATTCAGCAAGGGAGAGAAAGTCATGGTCCTGCTTTCGGTCCTGGTCTGGTCAATGAGCCACTAGTGGCGGGTTTGAGAGCTGTCCTTGTCGACGAGATCGGCAAACAGCAAATCGATGGAAGCGCGGTCGGATGGGTCGGTGCTGAAGGCACCGTTCATGACCTTCTCTACTGCCGACAGGGCATCAAGGATCTTTTCGGCATCTTCTTCGGCGATCACTTCGCGGGCCGCATCGATGAAAACCAGCAGCCAAGCGCCTTCCTCCACCTCGCCAACCAGCATCGTATCGATATGGCGGCGCGCTCCTCTATCATCGCAGATGGCATAGCCGAAACCGGCCTCGACAACCTTCATGGGAACACCAACACACATCAGCCTCGTCTCCCCGGTTCAACGCGCATGTGGTGGGCACCCGCAACGGCCTCCCGCATCTCGGCATCGAAGTCATCTGGTGCATGCCAGCGGTCATCGCCGATGATCCGGCTGTCACCAACCCGGCAGGCGTCCTCGGCGCTCGGGCGCTCATTCTCATAACGGCTTTGCAGCATCACGTCACAGGCGAGGGTGACGTCTTCGGGGAGGGGGACGGGGCGCTTCTCATAGGCGATGCCATGAGTGTCAAGAAAATCGAGCACGAGCGCGATGGCCGGATCGATCTGGCGCTTTGTCTCTTCCCTCAGAGACCCGCCATAATCCTCAAGCTCCACGGGCTGGACACCAACAAGCAGCAAATGCTCCGGCTTGTCGCCCATCATGTCTGCCATGGCGAGCACCTCCTGAAAGCCGGTCTGATGCAAGGAGACTTTCTTGGCCCCCAGAAACTGCGGCACCGCATCGCCTTCAACGCGCTTCAGTGTTCCGGGCTCAAGGCCATAGTCGACGGCGTCGAACACCACAAGAATGTCCGCGTCGCGCACATGCTGAACGAGATAGATGCCCTGTGTGCCGCCATCAAGCAGGCGTACATTTTCGCCGAACTGATAGCGTCGGTTCAATTCGTCAACCGCGCGTACGCCGAAGCCTTCGTCGGCCCACAACAGGTTGCCAATCCCCAGTATGAGTACACTGGGTTCGGAATTTTCGGTGTTGGTCATGGTCTTCTGGTCCTCCCCAAGCATCGGCTTGGGTCGGATCATGAAAGGTCAGAATGTCGCAGGTGGCAAGTTAAAATGTAAGGACTCTTGCCAATGCGAAAGAAAATTGACTGAAGCCTTTCCAGAGATAATGCTTTGGTCTCAGAAAACAGGCAAATTGAATGAATGTTTCCGAAATGAGTCACAGGGGCCTGTGGAGAAGGCTTGTCAGGAATCGCACTGAAAAGAATCACTAGGAATGAAAATGGAAAGAGGCGCTTCAAAGAAGCGCCTCTTTCCCGCTCGCCCACTTGGTATTATTAGTCATCGCTGTCTGGTTTTTGCCCAGCGACGGGGCGATCATCCTTGAACATGCGCCAGCCAGAGATCATCGACGAGATGAGAGACTGCCGGGACATGATGTCTTCACGGACCGCGACATAGACATGCACCATGACGAAGCAGATGATCACCCACATGCCGACATGATGCCATGTGTGCACATCCTGACTCTGTCCGAACAGTGGAATGATCCAGCCGCTGAACCATTCATGCTGCCAGCTGCCTGGTCCCGCGCCTTCCCCATAAAGTGCAAGGCCCGTGCCGATCATGAAGATGATGGTCCAGACAAAGAGGAAATGGATGGCAATCGCGGCGAGGGGATTGTGGCCGTAATATTTCATCGGCTCCCGTTCGACCATCGCGTACCATTTCACCTCATGCCAGACTTCCTTCCACCAGCTCAGCCGCCAGATGAAAGGGGTGAAGATCTCCTGAGCAATCTCGTTGCCAACAAAGATCCAGTACACCCGGAAAACGAACCCCACGATGACGATGTAAGCCGCTGAAAAATGCATCCAGCGGACGGTCCCCATGATGTAGTGGTCATAGGCCTCACCACCGACCGACGGCAGCGGTGAGCCAATCAGATATCCGGTGACGCACAGGACCACGATTGCCAGCGCGTTGACCCAGTGCCAGATGCGCACCGGCGCTTCGTAGATATAGACAGCTTCCTGTCTTTGCTTCTCGACTGAATCAGACATCAAAGCCCCCTATCTCACTTTGACGTCAGCCAATTCCTGACCGTCTTCGCTCATCACATGGGTGGAGCAGGCAAGGCAGGGATCGAAGCTGTGCAGCGTGCGCAGGATTTCGACCGGCTCCTCGGCGACTTCCACCTTGGTGTTCATCAGCGAGGCCTCGAAGGCCCCGATGTTGCCCTGATTGTCACGCGGTGAGCCGTTCCACGTGGTCGGCACAACGCACTGATAGTTGTCGATCTTCTGATCCTTGATCTTGATCCAGTGCCCCAGCGCCCCGCGTGGTGCTTCGGTGAAGCCGACGCCCTTGATCTCGGACGGCCAACTGGCCGGGTCGAAATTATCGGTGTTGGCGGTCGCCGTGTCGCCAGCCTTGATGTTGGCGATGAGCTTGTCGAGGAAGTAGCGCTGTTTCTTGGCAGCCCATGAGGCTTCAAGGCCGCGCGCTGCGGTCCGGCCAAGGGTGGAGAAGAGAGCTGTGATCGGGACATCGAGATGACGCAGCACCCCGTCAACCTGATCTTTGATCTCTTCATTCCCCTGCATATAGCCGATCACGTAACGCGCCAAGGGTCCCACCTCCATAGCGTGGCCCTTCCAGCGAGGGGCCTTGATCCAGCTATATTTTGCGCCCTCATCGAGCGCCTTGATGTCGGTCCGGGTCCCCACGGCATTCGGGCCGAGCACATAGTTTGGTTCGGTCATGCCGTCCCACGGATGCAGACCCTTGGCTTCGTCAGGATAATTGTACCAGGAGTGCGGCACGAACTCCTGAATCTCGTCCGGATTGCGCACGTCAACCGGATGGATTTCTTCGAGCTTGCCATTGATGATCGCGCCATGCGGCATCATCAGGTTGGCTGCTGAATAGTCGTTGGCACGGTCAGGGATGTCGCCATAGGCGAGCAGCGCCTGATTGGAAATTCCGCCGCCATAGAGCCAGTCCTTGTAGAAGGAGGCAATTGCCAGCAGGTCTGGGATATAGACATTGTCGACGAACTCGATGGTCCGGTCTGTGACCTGCATGACATAATTGAGCCGCTCCATGTTGATCGGAGCACCAGCAGCCATGTCGCCATCCATGTTGATCGCGCAAGGCACACCGCCCACCAGCCAGTTGGGGTGTGTGTCCTTGCCGCCGAAGATTGTGCGCACGGTCATGATCTCTTTCTGGAAGTCGAGCGCCTCCAGATAGTGCGCCACGGCCATCAGATCGGCTTCCGGCGGAAGCTTGTAGGCCGGGTTGGTCCAGTAGCCATTCTTGAACGGGCCGAGCTGGCCGCTTTCGATGAATTTACGAATGCGGGTCTGCACATCACGGAAATAGCCCGGCGAGGATTTCGCATGTTTCGAGATCGACTGTTGCAGGCTCGATGTCGCTTTCGGATCGGCCTTCAGCGCGTTGACCGGGTTCACCCAGTCAAGGGCATGCAAATGATAGAAATGCACCAGATGGTCATGCACCTGCAGCGATAGCTGCATGATGTTGCGGATCGAGTTGGCATTCTCGGGGATGTCGATGTTGAGGGCATCCTCGACCGAGCGGACCGAGGTGAGGGCGTGGGTGCCGGTGCAGACACCGCAGATGCGCTGAACGAAGGCCCACGCATCGCGCGGATCGCGCCCCTTCAGGATGACCTCGAGACCACGCCACATGGTACCAGTCGAGACAGCATTGCGGATGATGTTGTTCTCGTCCACATTCACTTCGCAGCGCATGTGGCCTTCGATGCGGGTGACAGGGTCAACAACCACGCGCTGACCGGATGTGTCGAGCGAAAACCCGTTCGGGGTATTGATGACAGCCATTATTCCTCACTCCCCTTGTGGGTGTTCTTGTTGGTCATGTGCTTGACGACGGACGCCGCGGCATGAACGGCCACGGCACCACCGACGATGCCAGCGGCGGTCATGCCGATCTTGTCCGCATCGGCTTCGATGCCAAAGCCCTTGATCTTGGTCAGGCGATCATAGAAGGAACCCTTGTCCCAGAAACCGTCTTCCGAACAGCCAATACAGGGGTGACCCGCCTGAATTGGGAATGAAAGGCCGCCATTCCAGCGAACGGTCGAGCAGGCATTGTAGGTGGTTGGTCCCTTGCAGCCGACCTTGTAGAGGCAGTAACCCTTGCGCGCGCCTTCATCATCGAAGCTCTCGACAAACTGACCGGCATCAAAATGCGGTCGGCGGTAGCATTTGTCGTGGATGCGTTGGGAATAGAACATTTTCGGGCGGCCCTGACGGTCGAGCTCGGGTAGCTTCTCGAAGGTAAGGATGTAGGTGATGACGGCGGTCATGACCTCGGAGATCGGTGGACAGCCGGGAACCTTGATGATTGGCTTGTCGGCGATGCCGGGAATGAGATGGGTCGGTGTGGCGCGTGTCGGGTTTGGACGGGCGGCCTGCACACAGCCCCAGGACGCGCAAGAGCCCCAGGAAACAATGGCCTTGGCGTGATCAGCCGCATGACGTAGCTGCTCAACAAAAGGTTTGCCGCCGATGATGCAATACATGCCGTCTTCATTCAGCGGCGCGTTGCCTTCCACCGCGAGGATGAAGTTGCCGTCATATTTCTCGATGGTCTCGGTGATGATCGCCTCGGCCTGATCTCCGGCGGCCGCCATGATCGTGTCGTCATAATCAAGAGAGATCATCGACAGGATGACATCCTTGGCGAGTGGATGAGCGGAGCGGATGAAGCTTTCCGAACAGCAGGTACATTCAAGACCATGCAGCCAGAGCACCGGAATGCGTGGCTTGGTTTCCATCGCATGGGCAATCTTTGGCGCAAAGCTCGGCCCCAACCCCAGTGCCGCTGCCGCCAGACTGCAATATTTCAAGAAGCTGCGCCGGGTAATGCCCTGACGTCGCATCACGTCATAGAATGTTTCCTGCATAGGTTTTCCTCTGGTCCTCGCCGTCGCGGCCTCGGGGAGAGGCGCTGGCCGTCGTTCTGGTCTTGTTGCTTTCGCGACATCAGGGTTGACAGCAAGTTCCGTGCCAGAGGAAAAAGGGGCACGAAATCAGGCGCTTTGCTGCTGTTATTCAACTATGGTTGAGTGGTGGTCTGGCTGATGGGCTTACGCTTTGTGGTGCAAGGGTGGTAAGTAGCTTTCCATCGTTGCTGAGAGGCAGCCTTCCAACCTGTCGGGTTTGTGCAGACAAAAAATGCCGCACCTCTTCGGGGGGAGAGATGCGGCGCTACTGCTTTGGGGACTGCAGTAGAGTAGCCCGCCTGAGGCGGGCTGAAAAGCAACCTGTCGGGATCAGGCCCAGTTGGCATACCAGGACTTGAACTGCTTGTACTGGTCCTCGACAAAGCCGCGCTGGGCAGGGCTCAGGGAATCGCTTTCGTTGAAATGCAGTTCATATTCAGGCTTACCAGCGAGAACCATCAGATATTTGTAGAAGAGCACCAGATCCGGGCCTTCGTCATAGGTGGAGAGCACCTGCAGGGCCTCTTCGAGTTCTTTTGCCTTGACGCGGGCAACCGCATCACCGGCAGCAGCCTTCTGGCACAGGTCGACAAGATGCAGAACTTCTTTCGGCAGGGCATTGCCGATACCGGTAATCGCGCCACCGGCACCGCATTTGACATAGCCGTGATAGACGGTGGTGTCGACGCCGATCATCAGGGTAAGGTCATCATTGCCTGAGGTGATGTTCTCGGCAGCGTAGGTCAGATCCTTGGCGCCGCCAAATTCCTTGAAGCCGACAAGGTTCGGATGGGATTCGCGCAGAGCGAAGAACAGATCAGCGCGGGTCGCAAAGCCATAGTAGGGGCTGTTGTAGATGACGGCAGGAAGATCCTTGCCTGCTTCGAGCACGGCGGAGAAATGAGCCTTCTGGGCGGCGCTTGACGATCCGCGAGACAGAACGCGCGGAATGAGCATCAGGCCAGCTGCGCCAACTTCTGCTGCATGGGCTGCGATGGCAACGGCTGCATTGGTGTTGATGGCGCCAGTACCCACGACGACCGGGATACCTGCTTTCACCAGAAGTTCCACGCCCTTCATGCGCTCGGCATCGGTCAGAAGCGGCCAGTCGCCCATGGAGCCACAATAGACCACGGCAGACATACCAGCTTCGATCAGCTCCTTGCCGGTGGCAACGAGCGCGTCGAAGTCCGGTGTGCGATCAGGTTTGCAAGGGGTCATGAGGGCAGGCATGCAGCCCGTGAAAACAGTCTCAGTCATCAAATTAGCCTTTCTGGTCCATTCCCATCGACCAGCTGCGCGCACGATAAGCAACCATGCCATTGGGTTCTTACTTGTTGGCGGAGTTGCTTTCCAACGCTCCGCCAGATTGTTCTGTGATTTGTATACCGTATCGCCGACAGTATGTCGACAAATAAAATATTTAAAATCAATTTCGCAGATATATAACGCTATTTCAACAACTTGCGTTGGTAAAATAAGTGGCTATTTGACGATCTGCCCAGCGTCTAAATCGAAATAGCCGCGTTCGGACGGTTGTCGGCCGTGATGTAGGAGCGGATCTGGCGGACGATCTGGTCGGCATGCATGGTCGCCAGCTCATCCGATTTGGCAACGTCCCGGGCAATGATCGCATTGATCATGTCTTCATGTTCGCCGACATATTGTTGAGGCAGCTTGTCGTTGAAGGATGAATAATAGAGCCGAAGAATTCTGCGGCCTTCATCAAGCAGACGGGTGAAGAGATCTATATAATAGTGATTACCACCGGCTTCGGCGATGCGGACATGGAAATCCCTATTGCTGGCGATCATCGCCAACACGTCCTGCTTCTCAACAGCATCGGCAAAGGCCTGCTGAAGGATGCGAATCTCTGCGATGTCTTCGGGCTGGTGATTGAGTGCCGCCTGCCGGGTGGTGATACGATACATAAGGGTGAGGGCATCGAAGAAGTCGCCCAGATTGAGGAAGTCGATCTGCGAGACGATCGTCGAGCGATTGGTCAGTGTGGTGATCAAGCCTTCGGCTGCAAGACGGACCAGCGCTTCGCGGATTGGCGTGCGCGACAGGGAAAACCGTTCCGACAATTGCACTTCATCTATGGGACTGCCCGGTTTGAGTTTCAGCTCGATGATTTCATTCCGCAGAACCTCATAGACATGGGAAACCCCAGAGCCGCGACGCAGGGCCGGTTGGGTCTTGCTGTCTTTTTTAGTCGGTGATTTTGTCATGTGCAATCAGCAATCCGATAGGTTGATCATCAAATGTACACTTTGCATAATATTTGGATGCAGTGCTACATCAAAAATAAAATTTTTATTGTCGACAAACAGAATGCAAGCTGATACCGTCGCGGAAAGTGGAGCGATCTGTCCGGGTAAATACCGATCAATGTAATCGCTTTCTTTTGGGCCTGCAAAAGGCGACGAAAACACATTTCAAGCGAGCTTGTTGGAACCATCGAAATGACAAACCACACGTTCCAGTGCATAGACGGCCACACCTGTGGCAACCCGGTTCGACTCGTTGCCGGAGGAGGGCCGCGCCTTGAAGGCTCGAACATGATCGAGAAGCGTGCGCACTTTCTGGCCGAGTTCGACTGGATCCGCACCGGCCTGAATGTTCGAACCTCGCGGCCATGACATGATGTCGGGCTCCATTCTCTATCCGCCAACCCGCGAGGATTGTGATGTCGCGGTGCTGTTCATCGAGACGTCTGGTTGCCTTCCCATGTGTGGGCACGGCACCATCGGAACGGTGACGATGGCCATCGAGAATGGTCTGGTAACCCCGAAAGAGCCAGGAAAACTGCGCCTTGACACCCCGGCGGGCCTCGTGACCGTCGAATATCGTCAGGAAGGACGCTTTGTCGAGGAAGTGCGTCTCACCAACGTTCCGGCTTTCCTATATGCCGAAGATCTCACCGCCGAGATCGAAGGGCTTGGAGAGGTCAAGGTTGATGTTTCTTACGGTGGTAATTTCTACGCCATCGTCGAGCCGCAGGACTGCTTTGCTGACATGGCCGATTTCACCGCTGGTGAGTTGGTCGGCTTCAGCCCGAAACTGCGGGCAGCGCTCAACGCGAAATACGAATTCGTTCATCCGGAAAATCCGGCCATCAATGGCTTGTCCCATATCCTCTGGACCGGTAAGCCGACCAAGCCCGAGGCCACCGCTCGCAACGCGGTCTTCTATGGCGAGAAAGCTATAGATCGCTCACCATGTGGCACGGGGACGTCCGCAAGAATGGCCCATTGGGTGGCCAAGGGACGCCTCAATGTCGGCGATGATTTCATCCACGAAAGCATCATTGGCAGTCTGTTTCACGGTCGAGTCGAGGCATCCGCGAAGGTAGGGAACAAGGATGCGATCATCCCCTCCATCGGCGGTTGGGCAAGACAGGACCGGCTTCAATACAATTTTTATCGACGACCGCGATCCCTATGCCCACGGCTTCACCGTGGTCTAAAGATCTAAGACGTCACAAGGAATGGAAATGACAATCACAGTTTTCACAAATGCAAGATTGCTGGACCTTCAGGGTGGCACACTGACCGCCCCGAGCGCCGTCCTCGTTGAGGGTGATCGAATTTCAGGGATTGGCGCAACGGACGGTTTTCCTGAAGGAGCCAAGGTGATCGATCTTGCTGGCAAAACCCTCATGCCGGGACTGATCGATTGTCATTTCCATGTCGTTGCCTATTCGCTTGATCTCTGGGCGAATGCCATTGCGCCGGACAGCCTTGCCGGGCTGCGTGCCGCAAAAGTCATGAGTGGTCTGCTCGATGCAGGCTTCACCACCATCCGCGATCTCGGCGGTGCCGATCTCGGTCTCGTGCGCGGCGTGGAAGAAGGTCTGATCGATGGTCCGGATCTGGTGATCTGCGGCAAAGGCCTGTCCATGACTGGTGGCCACACCGATCTGCGTCAGCGCACAGACGTGCGCCCCCGATGCCCTTGGCTGGCGCCTCGGCAACATGGGCGTTCTGGTTGACGGGGTCGATGATGTCCGTCGCGCCTGCCGCAAGATGCTGAAAGAAGGCGCGAAATTCATCAAGGTTATGGCCAACGGTGGTGTTTCATCACCGAATGATCCGATTGATTCCATTCAATATTCAGACGCGGAAATCCGCGCCATGGTGGAAGAGGCCAACAACGCCCACAACCTACGTTTCGGCCCATGTCTATCACGATCAGGCCATCAGTCGCTGTGTCGATCTGGGCGTGACCTCTCAGGAGCACTGCAACCTCATCACCTCGGATACGGCCAAAAAGGCGGCTGATCTGGGCTGTACTGCAGTGCCGACCCTTGTCGCCTACGAAGGCCTAAAACTCGAAGGCGCAGCGCTGGGTCTTGGCGAGTCTGAACAGGCCAAGATTGATATCGTCCGCGACAAGGGTCTTGAATCCCTTCAGATCATGAAAGGACGCAGGGCTTCCCATGGCCTTCGGGACCGACCTTTTGGGTCAGTTGCGCAAATATGGTGGCATGGAGTTCGACCTTCTCGCCAAGGTCCTAACGCCGACCGAAATCCTCCGCTCGGCAACAGAAATCGGCGCAGAGCTCTGCAAGCTGAAGGGCGAAGTCGGTGTGATCGCAAAAGGTGCCAAAGCGGACTTCATCGTCGTGGATGGCGATCCGTTCGAGGACGTCACTCTGCTTGGTCGCCCCAAAGAGCATCTTCAGATGGTCGTCAAGAGTGGTGCCATTGCCCGTGACTACATAGAGGCAGCTCAATGATCGTGCCTTTCGATGTCAAGGAACTGGCCCCGCCTCGCCGCGGAAGAAGACGCTGCCGCAAAGGTCTTTGCTTATCTCCGCGACGGGATCAACGACCTGGTCGGCAACAAGCTGATGACCGCCTCGATCTATGATCTTGCCAACATGCGGTCGCGCCGGGTGTTCTCCGAAGATTTCGATGCCTATCCGGTCGGTAACTTCAAGCGCCTTGATCGCAATCTCTATTTCGACACGGTGATCGCTGGCAAACAGATTTACTCTTCTACCCGGATTGAGCAGATCGCGGACGTCTTCTTCGATTGGCAGAAGATCCAGGATCTGGGGTTTGAATCCAACCTCAACCTACCTGCCATCGCCAATGGCGAAGTGATCGGAACCGTCAACCTGCTCAACAAGAAGGGACACTACACGCCCGAGCGCGTCGAGCTCGCCCGAGCCTGGCAGCCCGTCGCAACGCTCGCCTTCCTGTTGCTGCACATGCAAGACACAGAAACGGCAACATTCCATGCGGGCCTGTCCATCGACAGCCCCAAAGATATGGAAGGGGCGGCGTGACGCCCCTTTCGCGAGAAGAATCTCAGACAGTCAATGAAGCTGAGTAACAGAACAACAACAATGAAAGATCAGGAAGATCTTCAAATCGCTTTCACCTCTTAGGAGAACCAAAAGATGAAACTACTCAACAAACTGGCAGCAACCCTGTGCTTCGCCACGCTTCCGTTCAGCGTAGCTCAGGCAGCAGACATCAATATCGCATTCCTCGCAGCCTCATCCCAGAATGGCTTCAACCAGGCCATCTATGCAGGCATCCAGAAAGCCGCTGAAAAATATGACAATGTCACCACCGAAATCTTCGACGGTGAATTCAGCGCAACCACCCAGTTTTCTCAGGTTGAGGATCTGACCGCAGGCGGTCGCTTCCAGGCCATCATCGTTACCCCGAACGACACCGTCGGCATCGCGACCGCCCTTGAAGATTCCGTCAAGGCTGGCGTCAAGGTTGGTGCAACCCTGTTCCCGATTGGCCCTGAGCTGTCCAACATGGAACCGCAGGTTCCCGGCCTGACCACCACCGTTGCTTCCGATCCGTCCATCGGTGCACGCAAACAGGCTGAAGCTGTAGCAGAATTCTGCGCCGACAAAGACCCTTGCAAGGTCGTTGTCCTCATCGGTCAGCTGATCTACCCGTTCGACAACCTGCGCAATGATACCTTCAAGGAAGTCCTCGGTCAGCACAAAAACATCCAGATCGTCGCAACCGGCGAAGGCAACTACAGCCCGGATACCTCCCTCGTTGCCATGCAGGATATCCTGCAGGCCAACCCGGACATCGATGCTGTTCTCTCCAACGCTGACCAGCATCTGATGGGTGCCGAAATTGCCATCAACGACGCCGGTCTTGATATTTCCAAGATCTACCTGATCGGTGGTGGCCTCAATCAGATCACGGTCGACGCCATCCGCGCCGGCACCTTTGATGCGTCTCTGGCCCAGTTCCCTGAATCCATGGGTGCTGCTGCTCTCGACGCGATGGTCAAATCCCTCAACGGCGAAGAAGTGCCGACCTGGATTGACGAAACCTCTCTGCGTGACGTTCCTGCCATCGTGACCAAGGAATGGCTCGACGCAAATCCTGACTTCGTGGCCGAATGGCAGGGTTAATCCCCGTCTGAAGCCCGAACAACGGTGAGCCGGGCAACTGCAGCCGCCCGGCTCCCAATTTCCCGTCAGGACCGGCAGAGCCTTTAGGCCTCTGCCAATCCGGCACCACGCCCGGAAGAAAGGTACGTCATGTCCGACAGTGACATTGCGGTGCGTGTCAAGGCCGTGGCCAAGAGTTTCGGCGGCACGCGCATCCTCAACAACATCAACATCGATTTCGAACGCGGCAAGGTTCATGCCCTCGTTGGTGAGAATGGTGCAGGCAAATCAAGCGTTGGCAAGATCGTCGGCGGCTATTATTCGGCCGATGAAGGCAGTGTTGAGATCTTTGGTGAAGTCGTCTCCCGTTTTTCTCCCCGCGACGCACTTGGTCGTGGCGTTGCCATGATCCATCAGGAATTGCAGCTCGTCCCCGAACTCAATGTCGTCCAGAACGTCTTTCTCGGACTTGAGACCAACCGTGCAGGCCTTTTGGTGAAAGGTGATCTGGAACGGTTCCGCGAACTCGAGAAAACCTGTGATTTCGGTCTCGATCCCAACACCAAGGTTGCGCACATGCGCATTGCCGAGCGTCAGAAGGTCGAGATCATGCGCGCCATTGCCCGTGAGGCAAAGGTCATTATCATGGACGAGCCGACGTCCTCCCTGACCGAAGACGAAGCAGACCGGCTCCACAGCCTGATCGCTCGCCTGAAAGGGCAGGGCGTGACGGTCATCTATGTCAGTCACTTCCTCGACCATATTCTCGCCAACTGCGATCGAGTGACCATCATGCGCGACGGCGAAGTGGTGCGCACCGATGATGTCGCCGGAGAGACCAAACAGTCTCTGGTCGATTCCATGCTGGGTCAGGCATCCGAGATCATCTGGCCGGAGCTTCCGCCTGTTCCCGAAACACATCAGCCAAGTGTCATCGAGATGATCAATGTCTCGACCGATACTGGCCTCAACAACATTTCCCTCAAGGTGCGTCCCGGTGAGATCGTCGGTCTGGTCGGCCTCGTGGGTTCGGGCCGTACCGAACTCGGGCGTGCCATGTTTGGTGCTGATCCGATCGCCAGCGGCGACTACATCATCCGCAGTGCTCAACAGCATGACCTGACGATGGCAAAGGCCATCAAACAGGGCATCGCCTTTGTGCCGGAAGATCGCCGCAAGCAGGGACTGGTCCTGACCCAGACGACTCGCCCGAACATTTCGCTGGCGTCCCTCGGGGCCATCAGCAAGTTCGGCTTCATCTCACCGGGTCGAGAGCGGGCAAGGGCCCGTCGCATGATCGATCATTTCGGCATCGTGCCATCAAAGGTCGATGGTGAAGTCGCTTTCTATTCGGGCGGCAACCAGCAGAAGGTGCTTCTGTCCAAATGGGCTGCCGAAACGCCCAAGCTGCTCATTCTTGATGAGCCGAGCCGGGGTGTCGACATCGGGGCGCGGCGCCGTATTCATGAATTCATCGTCGAGATGGCAACGAAAGGGGTCGGTGTCGTGCTGATTTCTTCCGAACTGGAGGAAGTGCTCAACCTTTCCCACCGCGCCTATCTCATGAGTGAAGGCCGCATTTTCGCGGAATGTCCATCAAAAGAACTCAGCGTCGAAGACGCACTAAAACGGATTTTCCAGGAACAGGGCCAACCAGCAGTTTCCAAGGCATCATAACCATGACCGATATCACCTCATCCAGCAGCACGGCTTCACGTTTTCCAATCTGTCACCCGGACAGATTGCCCGTGACTATGGCGTGCTGATCATCATCGTTGCTTTGCTGATCGGCCTGAGCTTTGCCTCCGACAGCTTCTTTACCGCCCGCAACCTTCTCAACATCCTCAACCAGAGCACGCCGCTCGCCATTATCGCCTGTGCCTTGACCCTAGTCATCATCGGCGGCGGGTTCGACCTCTCAACAGGTGCCATTTTCGGTGTTGCATCCGTGTCCGCAGGCTGGATCGCCATCAACGTCGATCCCTATCTGGCGATCCTTGTGGGCCCGCTGATCGGCATTGTGCTCGGGTTCATCAATGGCGCGATCATCACCGGCTTCGGGGTGCATTCCTTCCTCGTGACCCTTGCGACCAGCCTTGTTTATCGCGGTATCGCCATCCTGATCACTGGCGGCACGCTGATCCCGGTCCGCATCGCCGAATTCTCTTGGCTCTGGGCGTGAGCGTATTGGCCTTGTCAATGTCGCCCGTGATCGTCCCTCATCCTGTTCATGCTGGCCATGATGGTTCTCGCTCAATGCCACGACCTTCGGTCGCCGCGTCTTTGCCGTTGGCGGTAACGAGGAAGCGGCAATCCTGTCGGGTATCAGAACCAACCTCATCAAGATCGCCACCTTCAGCCTGACGGGCATGGCAGCCGGTCTTGCCGGTGTCATTGCGGTTTCGCGCATTTCCATGGCCCAGCCTCAGGCCGGGGCAGGGATGGAGCTTGAAGCCATCGCCGCCGTTATCCTTGGCGGCACCTCGGATCATGGGTGGGGCCGGTGCAATCTGGCGCTCTGTCGCCGGGGTGCTCTTGATGGCGCTCATCGGCAACGGCTTCAATATCCTGAACGTCAACCCCTTCTTCAAGGATCTGACCACCGGCGTGATCATCGTCATTGCGGTTGCCCTCGCTGCATCCGGCGCAAGACGACGCTGATGACGATCCTCTGAACAACCAAGCAATCCAGTTAGACCCGTTTGCGGAACAGTCCCCGCATAGAAGTGAAGCAGACGGGCCAGAACCAAAAAGAGCAACCGATGCGTGACACCATAACCAGAGTTTCAACGGATGTTTGGCGGCACCTTTACCGACCTTGTCTATTTTGAAACGGACCAGAAAACGGGCGTTCAGACCGTCAAGACCGAAAAGTCCGACACGACGCCACCTGATTTCGAAAAGGGCGTTCTGAACGTACTCGAAAAGGGGCAATGTCGATATCACGGAAGTGGACTTCTTTGCCCACGGAACGACCGTTGTCATCAAACGCCCTGACGGAGAGAAAGGGCGCCAAGGTCGGCCTCATCACCACCAAGGGCTTCCGTGATTCCATCGAGATCGGGCGCGGCAACCGTCCCGACTTCTTCAACCTGATGTACAACAAGCCCAAGCCGTTTGTTGAGCGTTACCTCAGACGCGAAATCGTCGAGCGGATGGATTACAAGGGCAATGTGGTTACCCCGCTCGACCTGTCGTCCCTTGATGACACCATCGCCCTGTTCAAGGCCGAAGGCATCGAAGCGGTGGCCGTCTGCCTGCTTCACGCCTACGCCAATCCCGAGCACGAAAAGGCCATCACCGACGAGCTGAAAAAGCGCTGGCCGGAAGCAACCGTTGTGGCCTCGCACCAGATCACCCGCGAGTGGCGCGAATAATGAGCGCACCAACACCACCATCCTGTCCGCCTACGTGCAGCCCAAGGCCCAGCGTTATCTCGAAAAAGCTGGAAACCGGCCTGAAGGACAAGGGGCTACAAGGGCCAGATGTTCATCATGCAGTCCAACTGCGGCGTGGATTCTGTCGAGGCCATCAAGGCGGTGCCGATCACCATGGTGTCGAAAGCGGTCCTGCCTCCGGGTTCTGGGGGTGCAGCCGAACTCGGACGCATCATTGGCGAGCCCAACGTGCTGGCGCTCGACATTGGCGGCACGACCGCCAAATGCTCCCTGATCGAAAATGGCGAAGTGACCATCAAGACCGACTACTGGATCGAGCGTCATGGCAAGTCTGCTGGCTATCCGATTATGGTGCCGGTGGTTGACCTCGTTGAAATCGGCATACGGTGGTGGCTCCATCGCCTGGGTCGATGATTTCGACAAACTCCACGTTGGCCCGCAATCGGCAGGCGCAGCCCCCGGACCGGCGGCCTATGGCCGTGGTGGTGAGAATGCAACGACCACCGATGCCAACCTCGCGCTTGGCCGCATCAACAAGGACTATTTCTGCGGCGGTTTCCGTCGTTGCCGACATGAGTGCTGTCGATGACAGTCTCGGCAAACTCGCTGACAAGCTCAGTGTCAGCCGCGAGGAAGTGGCTCGCGGGATTGTCCGCATCGCCAACTCCAACATGGTCAATGCGCTGAAAACTGGGTTTCGGTCAACCGGGGCTACGACCCACGAGACTTCACTCTAGTCGTCTTCGGCGGCGGTGGCCCGATGCACGGTGTCGCGCTCGGTCAGGAACTGGGCGTGAAAAAGGTCGTCATCCCGCGCGGCGCACCGGTCTTTTCGGCATGGGGCATGATGATGTCCGATCTGCGACGAGACTATTTCGTCACCCGCTTGATGGATGCGACCGACAACAAAGGCCTAGACGAGCTTCTTGTTCAGGTTATGGAACTGGCCCGAGATGAGTTTGGCCGTGAAGGCGTCGCCCGCGACAAGGTCATCATGAAGCCGCAGGTTCGCTGCCGCTATCAGAACCAGGAGTTTGGCGTCGAAGTCCAGATCCCGGCCGGTACTGTCACAAGTGACATCATCACCCAGATGATCGCCGACTTCCACGAAGCCTATGAGCGCGAATATACCTATCGCCTCGATGCGGACGTCGAGATCATCGGCATTCACCTCATCGCCTCGTCCGAGGTCGGTAAGCTCGAGATCGTTCCGCTGCCCACCACAGGCAAGAAAATCGAGGATGCCGTGAAGGGCACTCGCGAGGTCGACTATGCGACCGGAGGGCGTGCATGAAGCCACCATCTATGACGCAACCAAATTCGAACCGGGCATGGCCTTTGATGGCCCCGCCATCATCGAGGATCCGGGCACGACCATCGTCGTCCATCCGGGCAACCATGTCACTATCGACGAATTTGGCAACACGCACATCGATTTTCGGGGCTGATCCATGACTACTGAAAAAACCTACGACCCCGTCACATTCGATATCATCCAGAATGCTCTGGAAGCCGTGGCGGACGAAATGTTCTATGCTCAGGTGAAAACCTCCATTGAGCGCGATCATCTACGAAGTGCTCGACTTGTCGACCTCAATTCTCGACAAGAACGGCGAGATCGCAGCCTCCGGTGCGGGCATTCCAGCCTTCATCGGCGTGCTCGACAAGGCCATCATGGGCATCCTGAAGAAATACCCGCTTGAGGACATCAAGCCCCGGTGACGTCTTCGCATCGAACGATCCCTATTATGGCGGCGTGACGCACCTCAACGACATGGTGCTGGCAACGCCGGTCTTCTATGAAGGCCGGATGATCGCATGGGTCTCCAACATCGCCCACTGGAACGATGTCGGCGGCAACGTGCCGGGATCCATGTCCACCGAGGCAACCGAGATCTTTCAGGGAGGCGTCCGCATCCCAGCGGTCAAGCTCTTCGAGGAAGGTCGCGAGAACAAGGCTGTGTTTGACATTCTCTATGTCAATACGCGCCTGCCTGACTATCTCAAGGGTGACCTTTGGGCCGGGATCGCCGGTCTGCGCATCGGTGAACGCCGCATTCTCGAACTGGCAGGACAAATACGGTGCCGACACCTTCGAGGCGGCCGTTGCCGATTATATGGTGCTTGGTGAACGCCGCGCGCGCGCCGCTCTCAAGACCATTCCGCAAGGCACCTACACCTTCGAGGAAGAACAGGACACCGGCGCCATTCACAAGGTCAAGCTGACGATCACCGATGAGGAATTCATCGTCGATCTGACCGACAACCCGGCGCAGGCAGGCTCTTCCAACTCCTCACGCGAGGGCACGGAAATCGCGGTGCAGCTGGCCTTCAAGGCCTTCACCGATCCGGATGCGCCGGGCAACGGCGGTTTCTTCAAGCCGCTCAATGTCATCACCAAGCCGGGCACCATCTTCCATGTCGAGATGCCCGGAGCGCTGGGCTACTATTCCGAGGTGGAAATCCGCCTGTTTGACATGCTGCTGAGGGCCCTTGCCAACCATTTCCCCGGTGTTGTTTCCGGCAGGCAACTTTGCCTCGATCTGCGGCACCAACGTGGGTGGCCCACATCCCGATACCGGGCGGCACTACACCATCGTCGAGCCACAGGTCGGTGGTTGGGGCGCTTGGCAGGGATCGGACGGTCCGTCCGGCCAGTTCTCCGGCTTCCATGGCGAAACCTTCAACTGCCCCGCCGAAATCGCTGAGGCCCGTTACGGCCTCGGTGTGGACCAAATCGCGCTCAATGCCGAGCCGGGTGGGGAAGGCGAGTGGCGCGGCGGCAAGGGCATCGATGTGCATTACCGCGTCCGGGCCAACAACAACTTCTTCTCGGTTGGCTACACCCGTTCGCGCATTCCGCCCTGGGGCGTTTCGGGTGGCCTTGATGGCTCCACCAACTATGTCGAGTTGCGCCGCACCGATGGCACGTCCGAGCGCTTTGCCTTCGCAACCAACGTGGTTGTCAACGAAGGCGACATCATCCGTCTCGTCACCGGCAACGGCGGCGGCTATGGTGAGCCGAAGAATCGTTCGACCGAGGCCATCGAAAGTGACCTCAAGAATGATTATCTGACACCTGAGCGCGCACGCGAAATTTACGGCTATTCAGCTGGCTCCTGATCTGTGCATTGAAGAGTGAGCGAGACGAAAAGTCATAGGATTGCAACAAGGATGAGACTTGTTCTCATTGAGCAGTCACACAACAATCAGGCCGCCCGGCAACGGGCGGTTTTGGCATGACCGAATTTTCAAATCAAAAGAGCCACCCACAAGGAGGCAATAATGGCATTTAAACCACACGGCAAGCATCTGATCGCAGGAGAATGGGTCGAAGGAGAGAAGACCTTTACCTCCAGCCCCGCGACCGGTGAGGCTTTCGAATTTTTCCACGGCTCTCCCGAACTCGTCGACACTGCGGTCAAGGCAGCAGAAGAAGCCTTCTGGACCTATGGCTATTCCAGCCGCGAGGAGCGCGCAGTCTTCCTTGAAACCATCGCCGAGGAAATCGAAAAGCGCGGCCCCGAGATCACCGAGATTGCCATGGCGGAGACCGCCTTGCCGCAGGTGCGTCTTGAAGGCGAACGCGGCCGGACCTGTGGCCAGCTAAAGCTCTTTGCCTCCCACATCCGCAAAGGCGACTATCTCGACCGCCGTCATGACGAAGCCCTGCCGGATCGTGCACCATTGCCCCGTCCGGAACTCTTCATGATGCAGCGCCCGATTGGCCCGGTTGCCGTCTTTGGTGCTTCCAACTTCCCGCTTGCCTTCTCGGTCGCCGGTGGGGATACCGCATCCGCGTTGGCCGCAGGATGTCCCGTTGTCGTCAAGGGCCATGATGCCCATCCGGGCACGGCAGAGCTCGTTGCCGAGGCCTTCAAGGCTGCTATCGAGCGTTGCAATATGCCCAAGGGCGTCTTCTCCATGGTGCATGGTGGTTCGCGCGTCGTGGGAACCTCGCTGGTTCAGCATCCGCTGATCAAGGCCGCAGGCTTTACCGGTTCGCTTGCCGGTGGTCGCGCCCTTTATGATCTTTGCGCCAGTCGCCCGGAGCCGATCCCCTTCTTTGGTGAACTAGGTTCTGTCAATCCGATGTTCATGCTGCCTGAGGCCATCGCTGCACGGGGCGAGGCCCTCGGCAAAGGCTGGGCAGGCTCACTCGCCATGGGCGCGGGCCAGTTCTGCACCAATCCCGGCATTGCAGTCGTGCTCGAAGGCCCGACCTATGACGCTTTCGTCGAGGCAGCGCTTGCAGCTCTGTCCGAGACTGGAAGTCAGGTCATGCTGACCGACGGCATCGCCAGCGCCTACAAGTCCGGGGCCGAAAAGATCAAGGGACAACCCGGTGTTCAGGAACTGCTGACCTCCATGTGCGACCGCCGCGAGGCAAAGCCGTTCTTGTTCAAGGTTTCTGCTGAGGATTGGCTCGGCAACGAAACCCTGAGCGAGGAGGTCTTCGGTCCTCTTGGTCTGGTGGTTGTCGCCAAGGATATCGACCAGATGGTCGAACTCGCCAAATCCTTCGAAGGCCAGCTGACCGCGACCCTTCACATGGACGAGGGCGACATGGCCGATGCTGGCAAGTTGCTCCCGGTGCTTGAGCGCAAGGCTGGCCGCGTACTTGCCAATGGCTTCCCGACGGGCGTCGAGGTTTGCGACACCATGGTGCATGGCGGACCTTATCCGGCGTCGACCAACTTTGGCGCAACATCGGTTGGCACCCTTGCCATCCGACGCTTCCTGCGTCCCGTCTGTTACCAGAATATCCCGGCGGCCATCCTGCCGTCTGATCTGACCTAAGGCACAGATATGACGATTGATTTGAAAGATCTTGCAGCCCGCCTCGATGAAACAATCGAGGCGGGGAGCGCTACCCAAGTGGCCTGGCTCTCCAAACTGGCCTCCTTTGACAGCACCCGCGGCAACGAGGGACCCTGTCAGGATTGGCTTGCGAACGAGTTTGCCGGTCGTGGCTGGTCGGTGGACAAATTCGCCATCGACGAGGTCGACATCGTGGGCAAGCCCGGGGCGTCCATGATTGTCGATGTCGATTATTCCAAGGCTGTTCAGGTCGTGGCGTCGTTGCCGACAGAAGGCGAGGGGCGAAGCCTCATCCTTCAGGGGCATATCGATGTCGTTCCTCCCGGAGCGCCGGAACTCTGGGATCAGCCTCCCTTTGAACCCAAGCTTGAGGGCAGCATGTTGAAGGGTCGCGGCACCAACGACATGAAGGTCGGTGTCACCTCTATGGTCTTCGCCCTTGATGCCCTCAAAGAGCTTGGGCTTGAACCCGCCGCGCCGGTGTTTGTTGAAACCGTGAGCGAAGAGGAATGCACCGGCAACGGCGCGCTGGCGACGCTTGAGCGCGGCTATCGCGCCGACGCCTGCTTCATCCCCGAGTCCATGGAACACAAGCTGGTGCGGGCTGAGTTGGGCTCGGTCTGGTTCCGCGTTCGTATCCTTGGTAAACCCGGCCATGTGCTCGCCTTCGATCCGTCTGCCAATGCCATCACTGCGGCCTATGACTATGTTCAGGATCTGCTAAAGCTCACCGCCGAGATCAACGAGGAAGCCAAGAGCCACGAGTGGTTCGGCCATATCGACAGCCCGGTCAAGTTCAGTCTTGGCAAGATCCGGGGTGGTGACTGGCTCGGTTCGGTCCCCTCATGGTGTGAGATCGAATGCCGATTGTCCGTCCTGCCGGGACATCCACTGCCGATGGTCCGGGACCGCGTCATTGAGCGCGTTGCCGCGACGGCCAAACGGTTGGAGACGCCACATGATCCTGTCGTGACGTGGATTGGCTTTCAGGCTGATGGTCATGTTTTCGAACCAGGCACCGACGCCGAAGCAACCCTTGCCAAGGTGCACAAGCAGGTAATGGGCAGCGAGCTTGAGCATATCTCCATGACGGCAACATCCGACACCCGGCAGTATGACCTCTACTATGACATCCCGACGCTATGCTATGGCGGCAAGGGATCGGGCAGTCATTCTCCTGCCGAGCAGACAGATATCGAGAGCATGAAGGATGTTACACGCATCATCGCGCTGTTCATTGCGGAATGGTGCGGCCTGAAACCCATCGCATCATGACAAAGCTGTTTGAGTGAGCAAGAAAAAGGCCCGGAGGAACACGAACTCCGGGCCTTTCTTTCACGCATTTGGGCGAAAAATGCGTGGAAACGGGAACCACCACCAGATGCTTGGCAGATGGTCTTGGGGATGCGTCTGATGGTGGCTCCCGTGCCTTTTAGTCCTGCTCACTGAGCAGCGCCTCGCCATAGGCCATCATGAAGGGGCCAACCCCCTTGATGTCGTTGGAAACCACGGTTTCCGAGATGTAATACTCCGGCGAGCCATCACGATAGACGCCGTCAAACCCGCCAAGACCGGCAACACAGCAAATGTGCTGTAGGGACCGATCATCCGGCGGTGTGCTGGCAACCTGCGTCCGGAGATAATCCATCGCCTTTTCGCCAGCCTTGCGATATTTGTCATCAAAGCCCAAGCGCGTCGCTTTCAGGAAGGAATAGGCGAACATCGCCGTCGCCGAGCTTTCCTCGTAGTTGCCGTGTAGATCGGGCTGGTCGATGACCTGAAGCCAGGCACCATATGAGGTCTGGAGGGCGAGAATCCGATCATAAAGCGAGATCAGCTTCTCCTTCAGAATGCCGAACTCGGCTTCATCGACGAGGTCGTAAACGTCAATCAGAGCCATGGCGACCCAGCCAAGAGACCGCGCCCAGTGGCTGGAGGAAAGACCAGTCGCCGGATCGCACCATGCCTGCTGACGAGCCTCGTCATAGCCATGGGCCAAGAGACCATCCTGACCAATCTCCATCAGGGCGATCGCCCCTTTCAGTTGGTCGACGGCATCTCTCTTAAGGGCGGGATCGCCCTTCAATTGCGCATATTCGATCTGGAACGGCAGCCCCATATAGAGGCCATCGAGCCACACCTGATGCTGATAACGCCCCTTGTGCCAGTAATTGCCACCCTTGGTGCGCGGATGCGTCGAGAGCTGATCGGCCAACTGGTTGATGGTCTTGAGATAACGCTCATCACCAGTCAGCTTGTAGAGATGCAGAAAGCCACGCCCGGAGAGGATGTTATCGATGTTATATTCATCCTTCACATAGCCCTTGATTACCCCTTGCGGACTGATCTGTTCCTCGGCAAACGACTTGAAATAGCCAATCCAGCCTTCTTCGCCCGTACTGGCATAGAGCGAGATGAGGCCGCGATAGAGGCAACCATCCTCATAGCAAATCGGCCCGCCCTTATAGGGGCTGTATCGATCGACATACTGGTGGAAAAAGGATCTCAGCATTGGTTGGCCTGTTCTTGATTGAGCTGGTCGGAAGGGAGGAAAGAGCAATTCTCGATGGTCAGGTCGGCAAAATGAGAAACGATGCTCTCGTGATGACAGACGGGGATTTCGAGAGCCATGACAGGAACGTCGCCGCTCTCACTGTCATCGAAGGTGGCGGTCACGGCTCGAATGGAAACATCAGTGATTGGTGCTTCCGGTAAGCCGTAGAAAGCACCGACAGCAACTCTGACATTATCGATTGTCACGTCACGGATGGTGATGTCATGAATGTGCGGTGTACTCTGATCGACCGGGTAGGGTGAGCGGGATTGCACCCACTCGGATTTTCCGTCCGCATCACAGAAATAGAAGCAATTGGCAACGATGGCGGTGTCAACCTGATCCATCTTGCAACGCCGGAGGCTGATATTGGCAATCTCGCCGCCGCGCCCGCGACGGGTCTTCAGTCGCAGGCCCCGGTCTGTGCCGAGAAACTCGCAATGCTCGATTGTCACATTGGTGACCGAGCCGCTCATTTCCGAGCCGATGACGACCGCGCCATGGCCGCGTTCCATGAAACAATGGCGGACGGTGATGTCAGTGCAGGGGCGGATGTGGTCATCTTCCCTGTTGGGACCGCGTTTGCAGGCCTTGATCGCGATACAATCGTCCCCGACGGTAAAATGCACGCCTTCGATGAGGACGCCATCGCAGCATTCCGGATCGAGCCCATCAGTGTTGGGAGAGTCTGCTGGGTTTTGAACCTTGAGCGCGGAAAAGGTGATGTCCTTGCAGTAAAGCGGATGAATGGTCCATGAGGGCGAATTGCAGACGGTGATGCCGGAGATGCTGACACTCTCGCAACCATTCATGAACAGGGTGCGGGGGCGACGAGCCCCATCGCGGGTCTCTTTAGGCCAATCCCACCAGTCGCCATCAGCACCGCCACCATCAAGGGTTCCTCGTCCCGTGATATGCAGGCCCTTGCAGTAGAGCGCCGTGATGAGAGAAGCAAAACAGGCGTCAGGTAGACCTTCCCATGATCCGAGCATTGTGCCAGCCTCGGTGCGCGCTGGCAAAATGGGGATGGAGTCACGGTCGGTGATGAAGGCAAGCGTTGCTCCCTCGTCAAGTTGGAGCACCATGTCGCTCTTCAGGAAGATCGGGCCGGTTTTCCATCTGCCTGCCGGAACTCGCAAGGTGCCGCCAATCGAAACGGCTGCCACTGCCGCCGCAATGGCATCCGCATTGTTAAGGGCGTCAGGGGTCGCGCCATGGTCGCGAATATCCACGTCTCCGGCACAGGGCGGGGTGGCGAATTCACACGGCGTCTCGCCATCAAGGGCAAAACGATAATGCGTTGCCGGTGCCAGCCCGTCCAGAAAAGTCACCACACGATCGGTTGTCCCGGAAGCGATGATTTCATCGCCTCTCCAGAGTGTCCATGCCTTCGGTTCCGGCAGGAAGTAGAAAGCGTCTTTTCCTGCCCCAAGGCATAGAGAAACCGTTCTCGCTGTCTGTGCAGACACGTGAATTGTCATGTTTGGTCTCATTTTACAGAAGTGAAGCGATCTTGCGGGCGTACCCGCAAGATCATTGTTTCCCCACGTTATCAGTCGTATTTCTTCAGCACATCGTTGACGCCATCGATGATATCGCTGGCAGCATCTTCAGCCGAGATTTCACCGTAGGCATAGAGCTCAAGGCTATCCTGAAAGATCTCGCGGACGCGCGGATGCTCATTGAACGGCGAAACGGTCGGGCCGGTGCCATCCATGATGATCTTGTTGGCATCAGCCAATGCCTTCTTGATCACGCCGCTTTCGGTCAGCATGGTAGCCGCGACTTTCGAGGCGGGTAGGCCACGGGTCGCGCCGAGAGCCTCGATGCCTTCTTTCTCGTTGAGCAAGCAGTTGAGAATTTCCGCGGCAGCCTTCTTGTTCTCGCTGTTCTTGGAAATGGAGAACATCATGGACGGTTTGCGATAGACACCTTCAGTGACCGCTCCATCGATCTTCAGGATCGGCACCGGAACCAGTACGTTGCCTTCCTTCAGCGGATCGGAATATTTGAAGTAGGTTGAATCCCACTCATAGGAACCACCAAACTTGCCTTCAGCCCATTTCGGGCTTTCGTAGATCTTGATGTTGCCTTCAGAGGCCCATTCTTTCCAGCTACGGGCCACACCGTCTTCTACCAGCTTGCCGTAGAAGGCGACCGCTTCGGCCAGAAGCTCTTCAGACCAGGCCACGCGGTTGGTTTCTTGATCAATAAGGTCCTTGCCGGTCTTCTGGGTCGCATACAGTGAGACAGTCAGGATCGGGTTGATGTCGGTGACGTCATAGGCGTAATAGTCGTCGCCGAGCTTTTCCTTGATCACCGGTGCTGCGGCGAAGAGCTCATCCCAGGTTTTCGGGATTTCGAGGCCAGCTTTCTCGAAGGTGGTCTTGTTGAACATGAAGACACGACCGGTGGTGCTGAGCGGCAGACCATTGAGGTGGCCCTTGACGGTGACGGCATCAAGCTGCGCGTCGGTCCACTGGCTGAGGTCGATCACGTCCTTGAATTCGTTGAGATCGGCAAAGCCGGTGCCGTTGATGGAGAACAGTGGCAGCCATGGCCAGTTGATCTGCATGATGTCGGCTTCGGTGCCGCCTGCGATCTGGGTAGTAACCTTTTCAAGATGGCCTTTCCAGCCGGTGAATTCCGGGTTGATCGTGTGGCCATATTTCTCGCCGCAGATCTTCAGGGCTTCCTGAGTGGCTTCGTGGCGGCTGTTGCCACCCCACCATGACATGCGCAGTTCAGCAGCGCTTGCAACTCCGCTGAGCGCGGTCGCTGCTACCAGTGTGGCGATCAATGTTGTCGTGCGTTTCATCTTATCACTCCCATTTGATTCCATTAGATGAGGACTATTTGCTTTCGTTCAGAGAGATATTTCTCCCGCTCTCTTTATCGAAAATATGGACCCGCTGTTCGTGCGGCTTCAGGCCAACTTTGGAGCCGACCCCCTTGGAGCTGTCGAACTGCTCGCCGGGGATCACGGCAATGAAGGAATGGCCCTCGATCTCGACGTGCAGATTGACCTCGTGCCCCATGAATTCGAGGGTTCTCACCACGCCCGTGAGAGCATCGGCGGTTCCGGCATCCACCAGCGATAGATGTTGCGGGCGAACGCCGTAGGTCACATCTGAGAAGCCGCCTTCAAGGCGAGAAGCGAGATCACTGCCAATCGAAAGGGTCTGGTTGCCCAGTTTCAGGGTCATCGCACCATCCGAGGACAGGGTGCCGGGGACAAGGTTCATTTCCGGCATGCCGATGAATCCGGCAACGAAGGCATTGTCCGGGCGCTCATAAAGGGTCACCGGATCGGCGACCTGCATGATATGTCCGTCCTTCATGACGCAGATGCGGTCGCCCATGGTCATGGCTTCGGTCTGATCGTGCGTCACATAGATGACCGTTGCCGGTCGGCCTTCATCCTTCAGCCGCTTGTGCAAGTCGGTGATGCGAACCCGCATCGACGCACGCAGCTTGGCGTCAAGGTTGGAGAGCGGCTCATCGAACAGGAAGACGTCCGGTTTCTTGATCAGTGCACGACCAAGTGCCACACGCTGGGCCTGACCACCGGAAAGCTCCTTCGGCAGACGCTCCAGAAGCGGTTCAATTTCCAGGATGCGGGCCACGTCGAGGGTGGCGTCGTGGATTTCGGCCTTGGGGCGACCCGCAAGGCGCAGGCCGAAGGACAGGTTGTTCTTGACCTTCATGTGCGGATAGAGCGCGTAGTTCTGGAACACCATGGCGATGCCGCGGTTGCCCGGCGTCAGGGTGTTGACCACGCGGTCGCCGATGGTGACCTCACCGGCCGAGACAGATTCGAGCCCGGCGACCATGCGCAGGGTGGTGGACTTGGCGCAGCCGGAAGGGCCGACCAGAACCATGAACTCACCGTCTTCGACATCGAGGTTAATGCCATGTACAGCCTCGAACCCGTTCGGATAGGTTTTGACGAGATTTTTAAGTTGCAGGCGTGCCATGTTTCTTACCCTTTAACTCCGCCGGTTGAGATGCCTTCGATGAAGTATTTCTGAGCCATGAAGAACACGGCCAACGCAGGCGTGATTGCAAGCACCGACATGGCCAGAATCTGGTTCCAGTCAAAGGCCTCTGTGGTGTCGATGGATAGTTTGAGCGCCAGAGATACGGGGAATTTTTCCACTGACGACAAGTAGATGAGCGGACCAAGGAAGTCGTTCATGGTCCACATGAACTGGAACAGGCAGACCGAGATCAGGGCAGGGGCCAGAAGCGGCACCACGATATAGATCAGGGTCTGGGCGCTGTTGGCCCCATCCACGCGGGCGGCTTCCTCCATGTCGCGCGGAATGGCGCGCAGGAACTGCACCAGCATGAAGACGAAGAAGGCATCTCCGGCAAAGGCGGACGGAACCCAGAGCGGCAGGAAGGTGTCGAGCCAACCAAGATCACGGAACAGCAGATACTGGGGAATGCGGGTGACCACATTTGGCAGCAGAAGTGTCGCGATCAGGAGGGCAAAGAAGATCTTCTTGCCGGGGAATTCGAAGCGGGCAAACCCATAGGCCACCATCGTCGCACTGATCGCGGTCCCGATGGTTTTCGGGATGATGATCAGGAAGGTGTTGAGAAAGAAATGGCCGAAGGTGTAGGGCGTTGAGGTTTGCCAGCCCTTGATATAGCCGCTGAGGGTCGGGTTCTCGGGCCAGAAACCGGGATTGGCAAAGATCTCGGCGTTGGTTTTGAAGGACGCTCCGACCAGCCAGATCAGCGGATAGAGCATCATCAGACCGACCGCAAGCAGCAGCGTGTAGCGAAAGAGGGACGATACCTGATGCCGGCGGGCGACCTGTCGGTTGACCCGTTCCATGTCGGCCCGGACGCTGTCTTCGTGGGATGTAGAAATAATGGCCATCTGGGATCAGCTCCTTTTATCGCCGGCGTAATAGACCCACTTTTTGGAAGACCAGAAAGCGGCGAGGGTCAGCACCATGATGATGGTGAAAAGCACCCAGGCAATCGCGGAGGCGTAGCCCATCTCGAACTGCTTGAAGGCCTTGTCATAGATGTAGAGCGGCAGCAGATAGGTCGATTTGAGCGGCCCGCCATTGGTGATGATGTAGGGGCCGTTGAACTCCTGAAAGGCCTGAACCATCTGCATGATCAGATTGAAGAAGATGACAGGGGTGATCAGGGGCAGGGTGATATGGCGGAAGATCTGCCACTTGTTGGCATTGTCGATGGCCGCTGCTTCATAGAGCGACTTGTCGATGCCCTGAAGCGCGGCAAGGAAGATGACCATGGCCGAGCCGAACTGCCAGCACCGCAACAGTGTGATGGTGAACAGCGCGTTGGTCGGATCGCCGAACCAGTTGACCGGATCAAGCCCGATGCTGGTCAGCATCATGTTGACGAGGCCGGTGTCCGCGAAGATGTAGCGCCAGAGAACGGCAATCGCGATCGAGCCGCCAAGGATCGAGGGCACATAATAGGCCGTGCGGAAGAAGTTGATCGCCTTCAGCCGGTAATTGAGAATGACCGCAATGAACAGCGCGAAGGCCAGCTTGAGCGGAACGGTCGAGAACACATAGATCAAGGTCACCGTGAGGGACTTGGTGAATGTGCGGTCTCTGGTGAAAAGCCTGATGAAGTTATCCAGTCCGGACCATTCCGCAGAGCTGAGCAGGGAATAGTCCGTGAAGCTCAGATAGAATGAGAGGCCAAAGGGAAAGGCCACAAAGACCAGAAGCCCAATGATGTAGGGCGCCAGATAGGCAAGACCGAGATAGCGATTTTCTCCGCCCAACGCTCTATCCTCCTGTGTTGGTTATGGACGGCAACCATCATGCACCAGACGGCGCATCAAGGATTGCGTATGGTTCTGATTCGGAGCTGTTGCCAACCCGGGGATCAGGATCGTCTTGGAGAAACCATCAAAAGTGATCTGGAGAGCTGCATGCAATGACAAACCGTCCAGATCGGCGTCAGCCGTGTGGACAGGCATTGCGACAATGAGCGTTTCATCCTTCCTCCTTGCGACGCCGTTGCACATCTGAGTGTGCTTCCAGTCGCAGCAAGTCTCTGTTGTCCATCCGGTTTTGCGTCTATAGGCACAAAGACCAATGATACGAAACCGATGTTGACAACAAAATTCTGAATGTTCATTTTTATGCATAGCTTCGAACCTATTCCAGTAGGCTCGAACCTCCGAATGACTCAGAAGCGCAAGATTACTTCCGAAATTCCTCCGATTTTCATTGCATGGTATCAGAACATGGGTTCTGTCGGTTTGGAATGAAGGATAGCGAATAAAATGATAGAGAAAATCGAACATTCGATTTTGGATGGGATCCCGGCAAGCTCTCTTCACCTCAATTTGTCCCGTTCGACAATCAAGATGCGGCATTCCGAAAGCTGGTCGGTCTATAAATCCAATGAGGTGCATGACTTGATCGTCTGCCTGCGCGGAGGGGCTCGCTATCGCGTCGATGATGTCGAGGTGAAGGTGCGTCCCGGCTCGGCCATGTTGATTCCGGCAGGGGCAAAATTTGAGGGTCAGGTCGATTTTGGTGAGCAATATACTGGGGTTGCACAGCATTTCACGCTGTCGTTGTTCGACAATGTCGATCTGATTCAGCAGATGGAGCTGAAGCCGGTGGCGACGCTTCAGAACTGGGAGCAGATGGAGCCGCTGATCCGCTATTATCGCGAAGTGGCGCCAGCCTCGGCGACCACGTTGCGTCAGACCCATCTGTTTATGGTCATCCTGATGGCTTTTCTCGATGTCGCCTTTTTGCGCTGGCGCGAGGATTCCCTGCAGAATCTGGGCGGGCAGGATGCCTTGGGGCTGCATGTGATGCTGATCGCGGCTCAGATCTCGCGCTATCCGCTCGAGAAGGATCAGGCAGAGCTGCTCATCGAATCCGTGCCCTACAATGCCGACTATTTTAGGCGCGCATTCAAGACAAAGCTGGGTTATACGCCAAAAAAATATATGGAATTCAAACGGATGGAGAAGGCTATGAACATTCTTCTGTCTGGAGAAAGCGTCAAGGCGACCGCCCTGAAGATGGGCTATTCCGATGTCTATTTTTTCTCGCGGATGTTCAAGCAATATATCGGCGTCAGTCCGTCCCACTATCGTGTTTCGGCAGAGCGGAAGAAGTTTTTGACAACCGGAGAGATTTTTCAGTACCACGAGTGATAGACGGGGTCGTGGTCCAATTCGTCAAAAGGAGCGGGCAGGGCAGAGGCCCCAGTCATCCCGCTTCTTCTTCGAAATATTCTGGATATTGCTCGCGAACGCGTTTCAACAGCGTGAAGATTTCAGACAGATGCAGATCCATTTCGTGGACTGCCCGTTCCTTGTCCCGTGCCTTGATGGCATCGAGAATCTTCATGTGGCACTGAAAGGCATTGTCGAGATTGAGCGGCAGCGACTGATAGCGCACCCGATCCATGTGGGCCTTGTTTTCCTTGATCAGGTCCCAGGCAAAGCCGACACCGGCGCGTTCATAAATTTCCCGGTGGAAATCTTCGTCGAGACGATGAAAAAGGTCGGAATCCTTCTCCGCAACAGCCTTGCGCTGATAGTCGATCTGCAGCGAAAGGGCGTCCATGTCCTCTTCTGACAAATCATCGCAAGCCATTTTTACGGCCTTTGATTCGATGGCGCAGCGGATGAAGCGCGCTTTCAGGACGGCCTCTTCCGAGATGTAGGAAATGCGCGATGCGACCTGCGGGCGGACATCGAGAAATCCCATTCTGGAAAGGCGGAAAAAGGCATTCCGCACAGGCTGCCGTGAGACGCCAAAAGCCTTTGCGACATCGGCTTCTGACATTTTTGTGCCTGGCTTGAGTTCAAGCGACAGGATCTGATGCTGCAGTTCCTCAAAAATGCGGTCAGCGATTGCCGTCCGATTGAAGGTTATAGGAGCCGCCTGCAGGGACGCGATGGCCATATGTCACTCCGTTTTTGCGTATCGTAGACTTGCCCGACTTTACAAACAAGTGTGATTGGGATATTAGGATCCTAGCAAAAAGAATTCTAGGATCCTAGAGTCTAGTAGCCTAAAACTAAAAAAACTGCTATCCTAGGACCAAAATCAGCGAGGAAGCACCATGAGCAAGCTTGATCCCGATCGTTTGTTTCCAATCGAAGGGTCTGCAAGGACGCTGGCACGAAACATTTACAATAGTGTCAAAGACCTTCCCATCCTCAGCCCTCACGGACATACTGACCCTCGCTGGTTCGCCGAGAACGAATCTTTCCCCAACCCGGCGCAACTGTTCATCACTCCCGATCACTATGTCTTCCGCATGCTTTGTTCACAGGGCGTGAAGCTGGAAGACGTCGGTGTGCCGCGCATCGATGGTGGCTGGACCGAAACTGATGGCCGCAAGATTTGGCGGGTATTTGCCAAACATGCCCATCTTCTGAGGGCGACCCCGTCCCGCATGTGGCTTTCCCATGCATTCGAGGAAGTGTTCGGATGGGACGAATGGATCAGTGAAGACAACGCCGATCGTGCTTATGATCACATCGCAGAATGCCTTGAAAAGCCGGAATTCCGTCCCCGTGCCCTGTTCGAGCGCTTCAACATCGAAGTTCTCGCCACCACGGAGTCTCCTCTGGACGATCTGAAATGGCATCGAATGATCAAGGAAAGCGGCTGGCAGGGCAAGGTCATTACCGCATATCGTCCAGATCCGGTTGTTGATCCTCACTACAAGGGCTTTGCCCAGAATGTGGAGAAGTTCGGCGAGATGGCTGGTGTCGACGCGACCTCTTGGGAAGGATATCTCGAAGCGCACCGCAACCGTCGTGCCTATTTCAAGGAAATGGGCGCAACTTCTTCCGACCATGGCCATTTGACTGCCAGGACGGAAAATCTTTCGCAGGCCGATGCTGCTGCCCTTTTCGAGAAGGCGCTCAAAGGTGGATGCTCTGCCGAGGAAGCTGATGCTTTCCGCGGCCACATGCTCACCGAAATGGCCCGCATGAGCCTTGAGGATGGTCTTGTTCTGCAGATCCATCCCGGCAGCAGCCGTAACCATTCCACCCCTGTTTTCGAGACTTTCGGTCTCGACAAGGGGGTCGATATCCCCACCCAGACAGATTATGTCCGTGCCCTCAAGCCTTTGCTCGATGCTGTTGGCATGGAACGGGATCTCACGGTGGTGATCTTTACGCTCGATGAAACGAGTTATTCGCGCGAACTGGCGCCTCTTGCCGGTGTTTATCCGGCTCTGCGCCTTGGCCCTGCATGGTGGTTCCACGATAGCCCTGAAGGCATGCGCCGCTTCCGCGAAATGAATACGGAAACTGCGGGTTTCTACAACACCGTCGGCTTCAACGACGATACCCGTGCTTTCTGTTCCATTCCGGCCCGTCACGATGTGGCTCGTCGGGTGGACAGTGCCTTCCTCGCCACTCTGGTCGCTACAGGGCGTCTGGTTGAGGACGAGGCGTTTGAGGTTGCTCAAGACCTCACCTATCGGCTTGCAAAGCAGGCTTACCGGCTCTGACGAGCCACATTCTTGGAGGAACACAGAATGCTCAAAAAACTCTCAGCTGCACTGGTTGCTAGCGTTGCCATGATGACGGCAGCGAATGCATGTGAAATCACGCTGAAATCGTCCGATACCCATCCTGATGGATATCCGACTGTAGAAGCCGTGAAATACATGGGCGAACTGCTCAAAGAACGCACCAACGACCGCATCTGCGTTGAAGTCTTCCACTCCGCTCAGCTCGGCGAAGAAAAAGACACCATTGAGCAGACCAAATTCGGTGTTATCGACCTCAACCGTGTATCCTTTGGTCCTTTCAACAACATCGTTGAAGAATCCAAAGTCGTGTCTCTGCCTTACATCTTTAAAGGCGTTGACCACATGCACCGCGTTGTTGACGGCCCGATCGGCGATGAAATTCTTGCCGCTTTCGAACCGCATGGTTTCGTTGGCCTGACCTTCTATGATGGCGGCGCACGCAGCTTCTACAACAGCGTGAAGCCGATCAAATCCATCGATGACCTGAAAGGCATGAAAATCCGCGTCATGCAGTCCGACATCTTCGTCGACATGATGACCGCCCTTGGTGCAAACGCAACCCCGATGCCATATGGCGAGGTTTACTCCTCCATCCAGACCGGCGTTATCGACGGTGCAGAAAACAACTGGCCTTCCTTTGAATCTTCGGGTCACTTTGACGTTGCTGGCTACTACACGCTCGACCAGCATCTGATCGTTCCGGAAATTCTCGTGATGTCCAAAGTCTCCTGGGACAAACTCAGCGACGAAGACAAAGCGATCGTTCGGAAAGCAGCCAAAGACTCCACGCCGAAAATGCGTGAACTCTGGGCAGCGCGCGAAAAAACCTCCGAAGAAAAGGTTCGTGCAGCTGGCGTGGAAGTCATCACCGATATCGACAAGCAGCCGTTCATGGATGCAATGGATCCGGTATATGAAAAACACGTTACCTCTGACAAGTTGAAAGACATGGTCAAACGCATCCGCGCAACTGACTAACGCTCTTGAAAGATAGCTTTCATGGCGCCCTGACCATTGGGGCGGGGCGCCATGGCCCCCCTTGCTTGGAGGATCCCGTGCAGGACCTATTGAAATCCATAGCAAAAGTAACGAGCCTCATCTCAACCCTCGCTCTCTGGCTGGCTGGTGCAGGCCTGATCCTGATGACGACTTTCGTCTTTGCGCAGGTGTTCTATCGTTACGTGCTCAACGACTCTATTGTCTGGAGTGAACCCGCTGCGGTCATTCTGATGGGTTGGTTCATCTTTCTTGGTGCCGCTGTCGGTATCCGTGAAGGCAACCACCTCAGCTTTGATGTGTTCGTGATGTTCATTCCCGAGAAACTGAAGCTGCTCTTTTATAGCTTGTCCGATATCGTTGTTGTCGGTTTCGGCTTTGGCATGACCTGGTATGGTGCTCAGCTCATGCTCGCCGGCTGGCACATCAAAATCCCATCGCTTGGTTTCAGTGATGCCGTAAACTTCATGCCCCTGGTGGGCGGCGGCATTCTGATGATGCTCTTCTCAATCGAACGCCTTGCGCGCCGTGCGGCTGGACTGCCGACTGCTCGCTTTGCCGAAACCAGTATCGACGAGGAATAACGCGATGGAAATCTGGGTACTTTTTGGCACCTTCGTTGTGCTGCTACTGATTGGCACCCCCGTTGCCTTCTGCCTCGGCGTTGCCTCCTTTGCCACAATTCTCTATCTCGGCATTCCGCCTGTTGTCGTCTTCCAGCGTCTCAATTCCGGTGTTTCGGTCTTCGCGCTCATGGCGATCCCCTTCTTCATCTTTGCCGGTGAGTTGATGGTGCGAGGTGATATCGCCCGAAGGCTTGTAGGCCTCGCTGGCGGTATGGTCGGCCACATACGCGGTGGTCTGGGTCAGGTGAACATCATGGCATCCGTCATGTTCGGCGGCATCTCCGGATCCGCGGCTGCAGATGCGACCGCCATCGGCGGCATCATGATCCCGCAGATGAAAGAACGTGGCTACGATGTCTCTTATGGTGTGAATGTGACGGTTCTGGCGGCTCTGATCGCCCTGATGCTGCCTCCCTCCCACAACCTGATCATCTACTCCATCTCGGCAGGCGGCAAACTCTCCATCGCCGATCTGTTCACCGCAGGTATCATTCCCGGCCTTCTGCTGGCTCTGGCTCTGATGATTGTGGCTTATTTTGTCGCCAAGAAACGCAATTATCCAACCGAACCTTTCGCTGGATGGAAAGCCCTTGGCGGTCTGTTCATCAATGCGGTTCCGGGCATCATGCTGATCGGCATCATCTTCGGTGGTGTCCGCTCGGGTGTCTTCACCGCTTCGGAAAGTTCCTGTATCGCGGCTGTCTACGCCATCCTCGTGACGGTTCTGGGCTACAGAACGCTCAACTGGAACGAATTTGTCGGTGCCACCAAGGCTGCTGTCCGCACCACCGCCATGGTGCTGCTGGTCATTGGCTGTGCGGCTTCCTTCGGTTGGCTGCTCGCTTTCCTTCGCATTCCCGCAGCACTGGTTGATATCCTCAAGCATGTTTCCGACAACCCAATTGTCATCCTGCTTCTGATCAACCTGATGCTGCTGATGCTTGGCACGTTCATGGACATGTCTCCGCTGATCGTTATCACCACGCCGATCTTCCTTCCTGTGGCAATGGCCTTTGGTGTCGATCCGATCCACTTCGGTGTGATCCTGATCCTCAACCTCGGTATCGGCCTCTGCACGCCTCCGGTGGGAACGGTGCTCTTCGTGGGGTGCGCGGTCGGGAAGATACCGGTCTGGGATGTCATCAGGACCATCTGGCCCTTCTACGGCGCGGCCTTCACGGTTCTCATGCTGGTGACCTATATCCCATTCCTGTCCCTGTGGCTGCCAAGCCTGTTCCACTAGGAGTGACACAATGTTTGTAAAGACCTTTCCACTCGTCGATGAAGGCAAGCCGGTATCCCGACAGGTCATTGCCGACAGTCCCGAATTGATGGTGGTGGCTTTCAACTTTCATGAGGAGGGCGCCGAAGGTGCCCTTCACAACCATCCCCACGTGCAGTCGACCTTTGTCAAATCCGGTCGCTTCCGTTTCACGATCGGGGAAACCCAGTTCGAAGTCGGTCCCGGTGACAGCTTTGTCATCCCCTCTCAGGCAACGCACGGCTGTGTCTGTCTTGAGCCCGGAACGCTCATCGACAGCTTCACGCCGCGTCGGGACGACTTCCTCTAATTCTCAAAGACTACAAGGCGCGAAGAGATATCTCTTTGCGCCCTCAAGCCTCTTCTCAACGAGGCTGCCTGCCGCGCTATGGCGCGATTGATCCTGCTCAAATCAAAAAGGATGATGTTTCATGCTCACTGTAAAGACCTATCAGGCGGTCAATCCTGAATATGCCAAGACACTGGACACACAGGGCCTGCGGGACAACTTTCTGTTCGAAGGCATGTTTGCCGAGGGTGAAATTCGCCTGAACTACACCCACTATGACCGCATGATCGTTGGCGCGGCCGTTCCCAACGGCGGCAGCCTGTCGCTCGACAAGGTCGCCGAATGCGGCACCGACAGCATTCTCGACCGTCGTGAAATGGGCGTCGTCAACATCGGCGATCAGGGCACGGTTTCGGCCGCTGGCGTCGACTATGTGCTCGATCACGGCGATGTTCTCTATCTGCCAAAAGGTTCGGGCGTCGTGACCTTCTCAGGCATGGGCCGCTTCTACATCACGTCCGCTCCGGCGCACAAGGAACTGGCCCCCAAGCTGGTCAAGATCGAAGACGCTGCCAAGGTCAAACTCGGCGCACCGGAAACCGCCAACGAGCGCACCATCAACCAGTTCATCCATCCGCTGGTGATGGAATCCTGCCAGTTGATCCTCGGCTACACCCAGTTCCATGGCGGCTCGGTCTGGAACACAATGCCAGCTCACCTTCATGATCGCCGCATGGAAGCCTATTGCTACTTCGACATGGACAAGGACGCCCGCGTCTTCCACTTCATGGGCAAGGCTGATGAAACCCGTCATCTGGTCGTCAAGAACGAGGAAGCCATCGTGTCTCCGCCGTGGTCAATCCATTGCGGCTCGGGCACCGGCAGCTACACCTTCATCTGGGCGATGGCTGGCGACAATATCGACTATACCGACATGGACTTCGTGCCCATGGCAGACCTGCGCTAAGCCGCTGGTCCTGCGGCATCACGCCGACAGATTGAAAGACGGGAAAGGCCTTCTGTCGGGCCTTTCCGCATCACCTCTTCGCCCCCATGCGGGTCGTAGAGAACAGGTTGGGCAACACAAGCGAGAAGGGGATCGATATGAAAGAAGGTTGGCGCTGGTATGGATCCTTTGATCGCATCACCCTTCCGGAAATTGCACAGACTGGTGCGACGGACATCATTTCCGCGCTGCACGAAATCCCCTATGGCGAAGTCTGGCCGCGCGATGTGATCGCCACGATGCGGGCAAGGATCGAAGGCGAGGGCTTTCGCTGGCCCATCGTCGAAAGCCTGCCGATCCATGAGCAGATCAAGCGTGGGGAAGGGCAGCTTGCCACCTTCTTTGCCAACTATCGCCAGTCCATGGCCAATCTCGCCGCCGAAGGCGTCAAGGTCATCTGCTACAATTTCATGCCGCTGCTCGACTGGACGCGCACCGACCTCAGGGCTCCCGTTGCCCGTGGTGGCTCGTGCCTGCGCTTTGATGCCGGCAAGATGGCTGCCCTAGAGATCTATATGCTCAAGCGCCCGGGGGCCGAGGATGACTACGGGTCTGAAGCCCTCGAGGCTGCGCGGGTCTGGTTCGAGGCTTCGAGTGAAGCGGATCGCGATCTCCTGATGCAATCGGTCATGGCCGGTTTGCCCGGTGCCTATGACCGCTACGACATCGAAGGTCTGCGCAAGGGCCTCGAGCTTTACAAGGATATCGACAGGGAGGCTCTGAGAGCCAATTACAAGCGCTTCCTCGACGAAGTGATCCCGACAGCCGAAGAGCTCGGTATTTCGCTCGCCGTCCATCCAGATGATCCTCCGAGGGACATTCTGGGCCTTCCGCGCATAGTCTCTACCGGTGACGACATCGCGTGGGTGCTGGGAGCCCATGAAAGCCGCAACAATGGCCTGACCCTCTGCTCCGGTTCCCTCGGTGCCAATCCGGTCAATGACATTCCGGCCATTGCCGAACGGTTCGCCGACAAGATTCATTTTGCGCATTTGCGCAATGTACGAAAATTCCCCGATGGCAGTTTCGAAGAAGCTGCCCATCTTGAGGGGGACACTGATATGGCCAAATTGGTGGCTGTTCTCCTGACCGAGGAGCAGCGCCGCAAGGACGAGGGACGTGAAGATTGTGACATCGTCCTCAGACCCGATCATGGCCATGAACTACTCAATGATGCCGACCGCAAGACCCATCCGGGATACCCGTTGATCGGGCGTCTGCGTGGCCTTGCCGAACTGCGCGGGCTAATGGCCGGTATCAAACATGAAAGACTGAATTGATGACCAACAGCAAACTGATCATTCTCAATCCGACCGACACCATCGCGATCCTGCCGTCCGGTGCGAAAAAGGGTGACGACCCGCTCGAAATCGGCGCGCCGCTTGCCGCCAACGTCATGGCCGGTCATAAGCTGGCGCTCAAGGACCACGCCAAGGGTGACGAGATCATCAAGTTTGGCCAGATCATCGGCAAGGCAACCGAAGCCATCAAGGCAGGTGAGCATGTGCATTCGCACAATTGCGCCTTTACCGATCATGGTCAGGACTACCAGATCGGCGCAGATCTCGAGGCCGCCAAGTCCGCCATTCCGTCGATGGAAGGCCGCACCTTCATGGGCTATCGTCGCAAGAATGGCGAGGTTGGCACCCGCAACATGATCGTCCTGTGCGCCACGGTGAACTGCTCGGCCACGGTTATCCAACATGCCTCGCAGGAGCTGCTCGCCTCTGGTGTGCTCGACCAGTATGAAAATGTCGACGGCATCGTTGGCCTCACCCATGGCACCGGCTGCGGCATGAGTGCCCAGAAGGGCTACGAGCTGCTCGAGCGCGTTCTGTGGGGCTATGCCACCCATCCCAACTCCGGCGCAACGATCTTTGTCGGCCTCGGCTGCGAGATGATGCAGATTGCCCGCATGAAGTCCCTGTTCGATGCCGACAACCAGAATTCGGTGGACAATTTCCATAGCCTCGCCATTCAGGAAGTTGGCGGGACGCGCCAGACCATCGAGGCCATCAAGGCCAAGGTTATCGAGCTGTTGCCAGAAGTGAACAAGGCGACCCGCGAAGAATGCTCAGCGTCCGAACTCAAGATCGCCCTTCAGTGCGGCGGCTCGGACGGCTTTTCCGGCATCACGGCCAACCCGGCCCTCGGCAAGACCGCAGACATGCTTGCCGGTCTCGGTGCAACGGCGATCCTGTCGGAAACTCCGGAGATCTATGGTGCCGAACAGCTGCTCCTGCGCCGTGCAGCCAACAAAGAAGTCGCCGACAAGCTGATCAACCAGATCAAATGGTGGGAGAAATACGTCGAAATCAATCAGGGTAGCCTCGACAACAACCCGAGCCCCGGCAACAAGGCTGGCGGCTTGACGACGATCCTCGAGAAATCCCTCGGTGCAACAGCCAAGTCCGGCTCGACCCCGCTGACCGCAGTCTATGACTATGGCGAGAAGGTCACCGAACCCGGTTTCGTCTACATGGACACCCCCGGCTATGACCCGGTCTGCGCAACCGGCCAGATCGCGGGCGGGGCGCACATGGTGGTCTTCACTACCGGTCGCGGCTCTGCCTTCGGCTCGAAACCGGCTCCGACCATCAAGGTCGCCACCAACGACACCCTGTTCAAGCAGATGCCCGACGACATGGACATCAACTGTGGTGATGTTCTGAGCGCAGGCATCTCGCTCGAGGACAAGGGAGCGCAAATTCTCGATCTCATCCTCCGGGTGGCATCGGGCGAAAAAACCAAATCCGAGCTGCTGGGTCTTGGCGACAATGAGTTTGTCCCCTGGCAGGTGGGCGCAGTGATGTAAGCCCGCCAGACAGACCCAACCCGCAAATAACCAGGTGAAAAGACAATGGAACGTATCAACGAAACGAATTTGCAGGGGCGCCCCCGCCCCACTGAACGGGTCATCCAGTTCGGCGAAGGCAATTTCCTCCGGGCCTTCATGGATTGGAAGATCGACCGGATGAATGAAGAAGCCGGACAGGATTTCGGCGTCGTCGTGGTTCGTCCCATCGACGGGGGCATTCCTTTCTCGCTCAATGACAGTGATGGCGTCTACACGGTACTGTCACGCGGTATGGACGGCAACGGCAATGCCGTCTCCGAAGCCCGTCAGGTCGGCTCGATCCGCCGCGAAATCTCCGCCGTGCATGATTGGGACGCCGTTCTGGACCTTGCCCGCAACACCGACTTTTCGGTCGTGATTTCCAACACCACCGAAGCCGGTATCACCTATGATGCCAGCTGCAAGGCAAGCGACACGCCTCCGGCCTCTTTCCCGGCCAAGGTCACCCGCCTGCTGATGGAGCGCTATGAGACCTGCGGCAAGGCCGAGGCTCCGGGCTTCCACTTCCTGCCGTGCGAGCTCATTGACCACAATGCGGATGAGCTGGAAAAATGCGTCCTCAAGCATTGCGAAGACTGGGCACTCGGCGAAGATTTCACCGCATGGGTGAAGGGCAGCAATGCTTTTTACAACACCCTCGTTGACCGCATCGTTCCGGGCTATCCGCGCGACGAAGTCGAGAGCATCGAAGCCGAGCTTGGCTATCATGATCCCCTGATGGTCGCAACCGAGCTGTTCCACTTCCTTGTCATCGAGCAGCGCGCTGGCAAGCCCGATCTCTGCCTGCCACTCGCCGACAAGGACGACGGCACCATCATCGTCGAGAATGCCGACGGCTACAAAGAGCGCAAAGTCGCCATCCTCAATGGCGCCCACACCGGTCTCTGCCCGCTTGCCTTGCTGGCTGGCGTCGAGTCCGTGCGCGAAACCATGCAGAACAAGCCGGCCAACACTTTCCTGCTGGGCATGCTGGAAACGGAAATCATGCCGCACCTGTCCCTGCCGGAAGAAGAACTCAAGCAGTTCTGCGCCGATGTCCTGCGTCGCTTTGCCAACCCCTACATCCTGCACCGCTGGCACGATATCTCTCTCAACGGGATCGCCAAGTTCCACACGCGCAACCTGCCGCGTTTCGAGAAGCACTGGCAGGCCAGCGGCAAGCCCCCCGGCCACATGAGCCTATCGCTCGCAGCATGGCTTGCCTTCTACACCGGTGACTACGCCCATGCGGAAACCTATCCGCCAAGGGATGCTCAGGACGTCATCGATCGCTTTGTCGCCTTGAAAGCCAAAGGGGAAACAGAGGGCACGGCCGCCATGGTCGAGGCCTATCTGTTTGAAGAGGCTTTCTGGGGCAAGAGCCTCGCCAAGGAAGATCTGGTCGCAACTGTTACTGCTGCTTATGACTTCCTCAAATCCGAACCCTTCACGCTCGATCGCCTCGATCAGTGGCTGAAAATTTGATCACCAAGCCAATTGGGAGAACATGTTATGAAAGAGAAATTTGACCTTACAGGCAAAATCGCCATCGTAACCGGCTGTGATACTGGACTGGGACAGGGCATGGCCTACGGCCTCGCTCAGGCTGGCTGTGACATTGCCGGTGTCAACATCGTCGAGCCGACTGAAACCAAGGAACTGATCGAGGGGACCGGTCGCAAGTTCCTCGACATTCGTGCCAACCTGATGACGATGGATGACATCGACGACATCGTCGCCAAGACGATTGCCGAATATGGCCGCATCGACATCCTAGTCAACAACGCGGGCATCATCCGCCGCGAAGACGCCATCGAATTCTCAGAGAAGAACTGGGACGACGTGATGAACATCAACATCAAGTCCGTCTTCTTCCTTTCGCAGGCCGTTGCCAAACAGTTCCTTGCTCAGGGTGATGGTGGCAAGATTGTCAACATCGCCTCCATGTTGTCCTTCCAGGGCGGTATCCGCGTGCCGTCCTACACGGCCTCCAAGTCTGCTGTCATGGGCGTCACCCGCCTTATGGCAAACGAATGGGCCAAGCATAATGTGAACGTCAACGCGATCGCTCCGGGCTACATGGCAACCAACAACACGCAGGCCCTGCGTGAAGATCCGGTCCGCAGCGCCGAAATCCTTGGCCGCATTCCTGCCGATCGCTGGGGTCTCCCGTCCGATCTGGCCGGCCCTGTGGTCTTCTTGTGCTCGGAAGCATCTTCCTATATCAACGGCTACACAATTGCCGTCGATGGCGGCTGGCTAGCTCGATAAGAGGGAGGCCGAACATCCCTTGCTCCCCCGCGTGGCGATTGTTGTGCGGGGGCCTTGGTGTGTTGGTCGCATACACATGAACAAGACTGTCAGACTCGCTTCCATAGGCGAGTGCATGATCGAATTTTCCCCCGCAGGCAACGGCCTTTACAAACAAGGCTTTGCTGGTGACACCTTCAACACCGCAATCTATCTGTCGCGTCAGTTTTCTCCCCGGATCGAGGTCTCCTATGTGACCGGTCTGGGCAATGACCCGCAGAGCAACGGTATCCGCAAGCTGCTGACGGACGAAGGCCTGAAGGTCGACTCTATCACCATGGTTGAGGACAAGTCTCCCGGTCTCTATCTCATCGAGAATGATGAAACCGGAGAACGCTTCTTCCAATATTGGCGCAACGATGCGGCGGCCAAGAAGATGTTTGCGGGATGGTCTGTCGATGAGATCAAGGTGCTGCTTGAAACCTTCGATCTGGTCTATTTCTCCGGCATCACCCTCGCCATCCTCGACGAGGCCCAGCGCGATAATCTCTTCGCTGCCCTTGCGGAAGTGAAGGGCAAGGTGCAGATCGGCTTTGATCCCAACTATCGCGCCAAACTCTGGCCGGACAGCGATGTTTGCCGCGCTGCCTATGCTCGGGCTGCTTCGCTTGCCGATCTGGCGCTTGTAACCATCGATGATCATCAGGCCCTGTGGCCCGATGAGACCGCACAGGCCGTGGCGGATCGCTGGCGTCAGTGGGGCGCAAGAGAAGTCGTCGTCAAGGAAGGTGGAGCCAACTGCATTGTCCTCAATGACGAAGGCTTCCATGACGCACCACCACCAGCGCTGCTCAAACCCAAGGATACGACCGGGGCAGGGGATTCCTTTGCTGCTGGCTATCTGGGGATGCGGGCGCTAGGTCATGATTTTTCCGAGGCCGCCCAAATGGCCCATTCGATTGCTGGCCGGGTCATCATGCATCCCGGCGCTGTCATCGACCCGTCCCTGTGGACACGTGTAGAATTGTAGGAGCCACCATGAGAACGCAAGTTTCCTCCCTTTGCAAAGGGGCTCGTGTCATTCCCGTTGTCGTCATCGACAAGGTTGAGGACGCTGTCCCGCTCGCTTCCTGCCTTGTCGAAAATGGCATGCCGGTTGTCGAAGTCACCATGCGCACTGAAGCCGCACTGGCTGCGGTCGAAGAAATCGCCAAGCATGTGCCCGAATGCGTGATCGGCGTCGGCTCGATCCTCACCCCACAGCATCTCAGTCAGGCTCAGGCCGCAGGCGGACACTTCGGTGTTTCACCGGGTACCTCGCAGTCCTTGCTGCGGGCTCTCGAGATCTCCGACTGGCCGTTCCTTCCCGGAGCAGCCACCCTGAGCGAAATGCTGACCCTGCGTGACGCGGGCATCATGGAACAGAAACTGTTTCCGGCCGCTGTCGTTGGGGGCGTCAATATGCTCAAATCGGTTGCCGGTCCCGTCTCGGACATTTCCTTTTGCCCGACAGGCGGCGTGAAACCCGAGAATGCCAACGACTTCCTGTCGCTCAGCAACGTCTTTGCCGTAGGCGGAACATGGATTGCGCCTCTTGATGACGTCAACAACAAGAATTGGAATGCCATCTCCGAGCGCGCTGCAGCTGCCAGCAAGCTCTAGTCGTCGCGAGTAATGTTACAAATGAAAAGGCCGCGAGTTGCCAAGCTCTCGCGGCCTTTTCACTTCAGATCCATCGTCTTTAAAGACAGGACGATGCGAACCTAAAATTCGCTATAGTCCGGAACGACGACCTTTTGCATCGGTGAGAGGCTGGGATCGCGCAGCTGACGCAGCACCGCTTCGGTCAGAAACTCTCCCGCAAGATGAAGATCTTCGTAAAGCACGATAATGTCCTTACGAAACAGCTTGAGATAGCGGAAAGGTTCTTTGGACCCGATCTGGATGTCCTTGCCAACCGTCCGTCCCATATACTCAATGGCTGCAATTGCAGACATGGTCGCAACCGGCGAGGGCGTGAAAAGCCCGTCGATCTCGGGATTGAGCGAAAAACGCTCCTTGATGCCCTTGTAGACATTCTTGCTTGGCTCATCGCAATGGACGAGGGATTCTACCATTACCTCGATACCAAGTTCTTCGGCCGCTGCCAACGCTCCATTCCGCATATGTTGCGCGTAGGTCTCTTCAAGAGGCGGGGCAACCAGAAGGATCTTTTTGCAGCCGCGTTCGTGCATCTTGCGAACCATCAGACGGGCAAAAACCTCATTGTCGAAGTCATAATAGGCGTGTTGCTTGGTGTGGAAGGTCCTACCGTGAGTGGCAAAAGGAAAGCCCTTTTCGATGAGGTAGTCGACACGGGGATCGTTCTTTTCAGTCCGGTTCAACACGATGGCATCCGCAGACCCGGTTTCGACCACATAGCGGACGGGATCGAGCTTGTTCTGATCGGGAAAGAAGGGGGTTATCGTCAAATGATAGGGGGTTCCCCTCAGTCGGGTTGCCACGGCGCTCATCAGTTGATGGGTATAATGCATCATGTCATTTTCGGTCGAAATAATCAGACTGATGACATTCGTTTTGCCGGTGCGCAGGCCAAGTCCGGCCCTGTTGGGGACGTAACCGATTTCATTGGCGATGCGGCGCACCAGATCTTTGGTTTCCTGGCGAAGATCGGGCGCGTCATTCAGCGCTCTCGAAACAGTTGCAACCGCCAGTCCACTAATCTGAGATATAGTCTTCAGAGTAGGTTTTGTCGTCGACTTATGCTGTATCTTTTGCGCAGACATCCCTTTTGTCTGATCATTATTCAACGAAATAGTCCCATCCTGTTTAGTCAACATCCCCACAATGAATTGAACCGATTTTATTTGTTAATTCAATGGGAATCATTACTGACCTATTTGATGGATCTAGTAGATGGTGGCGTGTAATGATCATGAGTACCTAAAATTGATTGTACGAGCTTGAACAAATTATTGCGAATATTGCAGCTATAACGTTTCAATAGATCGATTGTTCCGTATAATTCTGGAATTGGCGCTACGCAGGTAAAAATACTATCAGCTCGCACACGATGAAAAAATTTCAGCAATTTTTCGGTGGTTATCTTGTCAGACAAAAAGCATCTGTCGCGATTGTTTGGAAGTTCTGGCATTCGGCAAAAATGCGGATGCAACAGTGAGTCTCTCTTAATCAGAACCGATTGCTCGCCCAAATGCGACGTCTGAATGATACAGGACAAGCATCCGAATCTCTGGACAACCGCAGGAGATCATGTTTCTCACGTCCGTATTAATTGGCTTTGTCGCGCCCGTTTGAGGTGTTAGATCTCATCAGAATGGTGTGCGTTACTCATGACGCAACTTTGCAAGGTCAATGCTAAACGGGACATAGAATCATGAAGTTTTCCGAACATGCCAATTCCATCGAACTTCAGGGAATATGGGCCGTTTCGGACGGTGAAGGGGAGCATGAATTTTCCATGTTGCTCCCCGGCGATGTGGTCTCCGGACTTCATGAGGCCGGGTTGATCGAAGATCCCTATTGGGGGCGCAATGAATATGATGTGCGATGGATCTGCCAGAAAGACTGGATCCTCAGCCGCGAAATTACGCTGGACCGAACGGAACTGGTTCTTGTACTGAGCGAGATTGACACCGTCGCAACCATTTCCCTCAATGGTCATGTGTTGCTTACCACACAGAACGCCCATCGGACCTATCGGACGGATGTCTCACAGGTCGCAACTGTCGGCGCCAACAAGCTTGAGATCCGATTGCATTCAATCACCTCCGAGGCGGACGAGCGACAAAAGGCGCAACCCTTCTTCATTCCCTATCACAGAGAAAATTCCCCTATCCCGAACGGCAACATGTTGCGCAAGCCGCAATGCGATTTTGGTTGGGACTGGAACATCGCTCTCGCACCTGTCGGCGTCTACGGCACGATGAGATTTGAGCCCAAAAGCGACATCAGGATTGCTCGACTGGCCATCGAACAAAATCACGGAGAGGGAGGTGTGCAAGTCACCGTGAAGGCGCATCTGGACGGGTTGAGCGCCTCGGACGAGACGGTCAATTTTTCCCTTTCCGGGCAGTCAATATCCCTCGATGTGCCCGCAAATGTGCCCGACCCAATGCTCTGTGCGACTTTCGATATTGTCCATCCCGAACTCTGGTGGCCAGCGGGGCAGGGCGATCAACCGCTCTATGATCTTGTCGTGAGTCTCGGTGCCCAGACCGAGCATCGATGCATCGGTTTGCGTACCATCGAGCTCGTGAGCGAGCCGGATTCTGCCGGACGGAGCTTCTATTTCAAGGTCAATGGCCGGGCGATCTTCTGCAAGGGTGCAAACTGGATCCCGGCGGACGCACTATTCGGCAAGATTGACCGCCAACGTGTTGAAGAACAATTGAAATCAGCGCGTGATGCCAACATGAACATGATCCGGATCTGGGGTGGGGGACGATATGAGCCAAACTGGCTCCATGACCTGTGTGACAGATTGGGATTACTTGTCTGGCAGGATTTCATGTTCGCCTGCAATCTCTATCCCTCTACTCCCGAATTCACGGAAGAGGTTGAAAGGGAAGTCAAGGACGTTGTCGCTAGATTGCATCATCACGCCTCCACCACACTTTGGGTCGGGGACAATGAGTTGGTTGGTGCTCTTAATTGGTTCCAGGAAAGTCGGCAGGATCGGGATCGTTACCTCGTCAATTATGATCGCCTGAACAGAGCAATCGAGCAGGCACTCAAGCAGACCGACCCGAATGCGATATGGTGGCCCTCATCACCGACGCCGGGCCCCATGAACTTCGGTGATGCCTGGCACGCGGATGGCTCCGGCGACATGCATTTCTGGTCGGTCTGGCATGAAGGCAAGGACTTTGAGCATTATCGGGATGTCTCCCCGCGCTTCTGCTCCGAATTCGGCTTCCAATCCTATCCGTCTATGAATGTGATCCGGACTTTCGCTGACCCTGAAGACTTCAATATCTCCGCGCCCGTTTTCGAAAGCCATCAGAAAAACGCCGGTGGCAACGCCCGCATTGCCGAGACGATGTTCCGTTACTTCCGCTTTCCCAATGATTTCGAGAGTTTCGTCTATCTGTCCCAGATCCAGCAGGGCCTCGCCATCAAGACTGCGGTCAGCCATTGGCGGAGCCTGAAACCCCTTTGCATGGGTGTCCTCATTTGGCAGCTCAATGACACTTGGCCTGTCTGTTCCTGGTCGTCGCTCGACTATGGCGGCGGGTGGAAGATGCTCCACCACATGGCAGAAAAATTCTATGCGCCCGTTCATGTCTCAGTGCGACCTGATGGCGAAGATCTGATTTTCACCGCTGTCAGTGATCTCGCAAGCGAGATCGGGCTGGTGCTTGAAGTGTTTGCTCTCAGGATGGATGGTCATTCACGGCTCATTGCCAATGAAATGATTGACCTCAGCTCGGACGCCGCCAAAGAAGTGGTGCGCACATCGCTTGTTGCCGAAGATGAAATCGTCGTCTATCGCTGGAAGGGCAGCCATGATGACACTTGGGTCAGCGATCACTTCGCCCCAAACCCCTACAAGACCTATGCACTGCAGCCAGCGAATATCCTCACCGATATTGTCGAAGTGGAGGGAGGGCTGCGCATCAGGCTGAGTTGTGAAAAGCCCGCTCTTTTCGTGGCGCTGGAGAGCAATATCGCAGGGCGGTTTTCGGACAATGCCTTCATCCTTCTGCCCGAGGAGCCGAGAGAAATTCACTTCAAACCGCTTGAACCGGTGTCCAACGTCATAATATCAGTGAGAGACCTGCACTCGGCAACCTGCGCATAGACGCCGGAGAAGGCACAGCAAAGACCGAACAAAGAACAATCAAGGGGAGAGACGGCTCATGACAGACAACAACCTGCCGACGGAAAATCTCGATGACCTCGTGGATCTCATGACGCTCGAAGAGCAGGTCTCGCTGTTGTCTGGTCAGGACTTCTGGTCGGTCGCGCCCGTCGAACGGCTCGGAATCGGAACGCTGCGCGTCACAGACGGCCCGAACGGCGCCAGAGGAGCTGGCGGTGGCGGCAGTATCCTTGAGGGTGTACCATCGGCCTGTTTTCCGTGCGGGATTGCGCTCGGCGCAACATGGGACCCTGATCTTGTCGAAGAGATCGGTTCGGCCCTTGCAGATGAAACGAAAAGCAAGAATGCGCACATGCTGCTGGCACCGACCGTCAATATCCATCGCTCGGTTACCAACGGGCGCAACTTTGAATGCTATTCAGAAGATCCCGAACTGACGGCGGCCCTTGCAACCAGCTATGTCACGGGGCTGCAGGCCAAGGGCGTTGGCGCGACGATCAAGCATTTCGCTGGAAATGAAAGCGAAATCGAACGCACCACCATGAACTCTGTGATATCAGAGCGGGCCTTGCGCGAAGTCTATCTCAGACCCTTCGAGGATGCTGTCAAGATCGCCGGAACATGGGGCGTCATGACCTCCTATAATCGCCTCAACGGGCCCTTTTCGTCAGAAAGTGAGTGGCTGTTGAGCGGCGTTCTGCGCGGGGATTGGGGCTATCAGGGGATGGTCATGTCCGATTGGTATGGCTCGCACTCGACCGAACCGACCGTTACTGCTGGACTTGATCTCGAAATGCCCGGACCGACCCGGGATCGAGGTGACAAGCTCGTCGAGGCCGTACGGGCTGGCAAAGTCAGTGAAGCGACCATCCGGGAGCGGGCGCTCAACATGCTGAGGATCCTTCAAAAGACCGGTGCGCTCCACAATCACGCCGAACATGTCGAGCGCTCCGACGACCGGCCTGAGCATCGCGCGCTCATTCGCAAGGTCGGAGCTGCTGGTACGGTGCTGTTGAAGAATGATCGCAAGCTCTTACCGCTGCATCCCTCAATCCAGAAGATCGCCGTCATCGGTCCCAACGCCAAGACAGCGCGCATCATGGGCGGCGGCTCTGCGACGATCACACCGTACTATGCCATCTCGCCCTATGAGGCGATTGCTGAACGGTTCGGCGAGGAGAATGTTGCCTACGCCAAGGGGTGCGACAATCATCGTTTCGAACCGCTCTGGACCGGCGAGATCAAGGCGGAGTTTTTCGACAATCAAAAGCTCGAAGGGGAGCCGGTTCACACGGAGATTCTCCAGAGGGCCGAGGCTTTCTGGGGGCCACCGCTTGCCGGTGGCAAGGTTGACCCGCGCCGTTTCTCTGTCCGCATGACCGGCAGTTTCACGCCCAGCGCTACAGATATCCACCGGTTCGGCGTCAACGCAGCCGGGTTCGTCAAGCTCTATGTCGATGGTGAGCTTGTTGTCGACGCCCACACCAACTGGGAAAATGGGCGCACATTCTTTGAAGAAGGCTGCGATCCCGTCATCGGTGGGATGGAGCTTGAAGCAGGGCGATCCTACGCTATCAAAATCGAGTTTGTTTCAAACGAAACGGCAAAGCTCGTCTATGCAGCCTTCCGCGTCGGCATCGGATCGCCTATGAAGGACAAGGACATAGCAGACGCTGCCCTTGTGGCCCATGATTGCGACGTGGCACTGATCTTTGTCGGGCGATCGGGAGAATGGGACACGGAGGGCTCCGACCTTGAGACCATCAAACTCCCCGGTCGTCAGGATGAGCTGGTCACCGCCGTCGCGACGGCCAACCCCAGAACCATCGTCATTCTGCAAACCGGCGGCCCGGTGGAAATGCCGTGGGAGGTCGACGTTTCGACCATTCTGGAAGCCTGGTATCCGGGGCAGGAGGCTGGCAATGCGATTGCAGACGTGCTGTTTGGCGACGCAGAGCCTGGCGGGCGCTTGCCCCAGACCTTCCCGATGCGCTGGCAGGATAACCCAACTTCAACGGGCGATGCGAAAATCTATCCCGGCAAGGACGGAACTGTCCGATACGAGGAAGGCGTCTTTGTCGGCTACCGGCATTATCTCGAGCACAATATCAAACCTCTCTATCCCTTCGGCCACGGCTTGGGATACACCGAGTTTGATCTGTCCGAACCGGTGATGCTGACCTCCGACAATAGGGCAGAAATCGCATTCGACCTGAAGAATGTCGGCGAGAGGAAAGGTTCAACGGTCGTCCAGCTCTATGTGCAGGATCTGGAGGCATCAGTCCAGCGACCTAGACGTGAGCTGAAGACATTCCGGAAGGTCGAGTTGGCGGCAGGTGAAAAGTCCACGATAAAGCTGGCCCTAAAGCCCCGTGACTTTGCCTTCTTCGACGAAGCCGAGCGGCTCTGGCGCGTTGAAGCCGGAGACTTCCGGATTGAAATTGGCTTTTCCGCGACGGATATTCGCAAGACCGCCATGGTGACGCTCAAGGATCAGACAATCCCGGTCTGAGCCGATCTATTTGATCAGGCCGCGCTTTTTGAGCAGGGTTTCAACCTCGGCCACAGTATAGCGGTGAGCACGCCAGCGCTTGGACTTGTCCTTCGCGCTTTCATCGGACGGCACGGCCCAAGCCAGCGGCATGCCTGCTGGCCAATGAGCAGGGTTGCTCTTGAGGCAATAGGGGGCTTTGACCAATGTTTCCGGTTCGGGAGTTGGTGCCGTGGTTCGCGCACTTGCCATAACCGTCGTGGTCGTCTCGACCGAGGCGATAACAACAGGCAAATCAGTTGAGCCTTGGGTTTCCTGACCGAGCAGGGTTACGCCGGGAGCTGCCTCGGGAGCTTTTTCCTCATGGGCGACAAAGGGCTGGGCAGCGACGGCATTTGTCTCGGACAGGCTCGCCATTCGCATGTTAGCTGTCCCACCAAGTGGAAGAGCCTTGGCAATCATCTGCTTGGGTGCCACGCTGCCGCAAGTCGCAAGCGCGCGGCGATACTCGCCGTTGCTTGCGAGATGCTCTGGCTTGAAGTTTGAGCAGAGATTGCGCGTGATAGGGTTTGAAGCGGCAGCAGCAGTGCAGTAGATGCCGGAGCCGTCCATCTGGGCCATGAAGCGAACGCCTTTCGCACCAACCCGGGGATCATCAAACTGGGCGGAAAGACCATTGAGCACCGCGATGCGCCGCGCACCGTTGAGGCCATCCATGCGCCGTGGCTGCATGTGCGTCCAATTGATCGGCAGAGCCTCCACCGCAGCGATGACAGGCTTGGCCCCGGCTTCCTCGACAAAATGCACCTTGACCATCAGGCTATAGTCCTGACATCCGCCCTTGCTGTTCATGTTGGCCGTGCCTTGATGATTGAAGTTCCCAAGGCCATAGACAATGAGCCGACCGTCGATCATTTCGATCCCGCGAGCAACATGAGCGTGATGGCCAAGCATGACATTGGCATTGGAGTCGAGCACCAGCTTGCGCTGGAAGCTGACCTCATGGGCCGTTGGCCGGATGTACCGTTCAGGTCCGTGATGCACGGACAAAAGCCTGATATCGGCCGCAGCGCGGGCAAGATTGTGCGCCAGCAGCACCTTGTCGCTGTTCGAGAAAAGACTGAGCTGGCCCGGCTTGTTGCTGCCCGCTCTCCCTGCACCACTGCCGCCAATGCCGATCGAGGCGAAGGCAACGGGAATGTCCTTGACCGTGAAGACCGGCGCAAAGGCTGCTTCCTCAAGGGTATGGCCGACGCCTGCATAGGCGAGAAGGCCGTGGTCCTTCAGCGGTTCGGCATATTTGAGCGTCTCTTTCACGCCCGGCACGCCATAGTCAAAGGCGTGGTTATTGGCCAGAGAAAAAAGATTGAAACCGGCATCGACCAACGCGCGGGCCCCATTGGGGTGCGTCATGAAATTGTATTTCTTCGGAACGGGCGGCAGTCCGGACGCCGCAGAAATGACCGATTCCATATTGGCGAAGTTGATGTCGCCATCAATGTCCTTGCGGATATATTTCAAGGTATCGGCAAAAGGCAGGACGGTGCCGTATTTGGCAACCCAGGTCGGGTGCGGCGCGACGCGGCTGGGGGCAAACCCTGTGTCGCCCACCATGACCAGAACCAGATGGCGCGAGTCTTTCGAGGATTGAGGCTCTAAGCTTTTCACCTCTGCCGGTTCTTCAAGTTTAAGCTCGGCATCAGGTATTGGCGAAGTCCTGATCTTGGCTAATTGAAGATCACTGAGGGCCGGTTGCGCCCACATCAGAGAAATGAGCGATGACGACAAGCATAAGGCTGACGCAAGCTTGATGTTCGAACGTGAGAAACGAGAACGCGAAACCAGAACAGACACGGCAAACCCTTCGCTAACGCACCAAAACAGTCATAGGTTGTGTTCACAATAGTATAGATTTGACTAAAAAGTCAGAGAAATATCCGTGAAAGTGCCGAATAGGTAAATATCGGAAATGCAGAATGCGATTTGTATGTCGAGGATATAGTAAAGAAGGCAATCTTTGATTGAATTTGCAAACAATCAGGGGATTGATCAATGTCTTGAGTTAACGCTCAAGTGATGGAACGGTGAATGGTCTCATTTTTGACAAACGATGCCGGTAAACAATGCTAGTATTGGGCCTTGTTGGACAAAGGGCGTCGTCGACGGAGCGGGTGTTTACGCATTTTGCATCACTGTTGATGGGGTCGAATATCCATCTTTAGGGAATATTAAGCATGTAAGGGCATGTTTTAATTGAATGGGTCCGGTATGAAGCTTCTCAGCCAGTGCCTTGATTGCCTTTGTAGGGATATGAAATCCCGAGTGTAAGCAGAGTATTCTTCAATGTCTCAAAGCCAGATGAAGCAATGGGTCACAGCTGACGGGCATCCGATGCCACAGCAGCCCACGCCCGCACAGCAAGGGACAATGTCTGCGCAGCAGGTGGCGGCCCATCATGCTGCAGCTCAGAAGGCAGCGGCTCAGCAGGCTGCGATGCAACAGGCCGCTGCGCAACAGGCAGCATTGAAGCAGGCCGCCATGCAACAGCAGGCGACCATGAGGCAGGCAACCGCCAATCAGGCTGGACACGCTCAGGGCATGCCACAAGGTGGGCAGATGCGGACGAGGGTGCACCAGCATCCTCATGCCGCCAACCCGGCCAATGTCGCCAAACCTATTCCCCTGTTCCCCAATCAGCAGGTTCCCCCACAGCAGCAGGTCATGCCGCAACCCGCGCGCATTCGACAGATTCAGCGCGAACTAACGGTTGGGCAGCAATATCAACAGCCGCAGAGGGCTCCGCGCCGTCAGGAGCAGAGTGAAGGTAGTCTAACTGCCGCGTTGCTTGTCGCTCTCGGCTTCCTCGGCATTCTGGTGATCCTGTCATTCGTCGGTCTGTTCCTTCTTCAGTCTGACAACATGATGAGCCAGATAGATCCATCCAGCGCATCGGTGCAGGGACTTGAATCCTCGCAATTGTCCGGGTTGTCTCGGGGACAGGAACAATTGCAGCGCAGCGCGGCCACCATCGCGCGCCTTGAACAGAGCAACCGCGACATGCAGCTGAAAATCGCCATGCTGCAGCAGGAAAAAGCGGACATGACGCGCGCCCTGGGTGAGCTGAAATCGCTCTATTCGCGCGTCAGGATCGATTCCAGCTGGGCTCTGACGAAAGAAGATCTTGATCGATCCGACGTCGCGGCCAAGGATCAGCCTCCTCATGCCCGGATGCTTTATGCCGACTTCCCGATGCTGTCGGAAACCCAGAACATCAAGACCGTTGGATTGCAGACCCTGAACAATGGCGTCGATGAGGGGCTGGAGTTCAAAGGCGATTATTCTCGCGTCGAAACGCCAAGACTGGCCACCGCCGTTGCGACCGCTGAAGCAACACCGGAAATTCGCGATCCGCTCGCCCTGATGGCGTCCGGAAACAAGTCCGATTCGGCAGAAGGCATCGAAGGAGCGCCGAACACGCTGGCGCTTGCCGCTCTGCCCACCACCAAACCCTTTACACCAGCTGAGCCGAGCAACCCGGTTGCCCAGCCTGAGGAAAGTTCTAGCGGCATTCTGGCGCTTCCGCTCGCCAAGCCGGATGAATTGATCGCGTTGCAGAAGTCGAGAGAAGTCAAGGTCGCATCGATCGCGCCGACGACCGGTTTTGAAGAAGAACCCGATCCGGTGCTTCCACGCGAACCTTTAAGCGGTCGTACGGCGAGCTTCCTGTCCAAGATGGCTGCATTGCGTGCCGGTCAGTCAAATCGCCCGATCCGTATTCTGCACATCGGCGACAGCCACATCGCATCGGATTCCTTCACCAGCGGTATTCGCAGTCGCCTGCAGAAGATCTACGGCGACGCAGGACGTGGTGCCGTCATCCCGGCCAAGGCCTACAAGTGGGCTCATGCCGATGGCCTGTCCCTGACCGCTGGCAACGGCTGGTCATCGTCCAACTCGCTCAAAACCAAAGGCGGGCCATATGGTCTGTCCGGTGTGCGCGTCGCGACCTCTGCAAGCGGTGCCAAGATGACCCTAACCTCCAAGGGTGGAGCTTTTGACTGGGGTGAGGTCACCCTCTATGTCGGTCCGAACCAGGGCTCTGCCACCATTTCCACCGAGGCTGGCAGCAAGACCGTTTCGGCCAATGCCGCCAAGGCCGGTTCGAAGACAGTTCGCATCGAGGGGCGCTCCAATACCCTCACAGTCACCCACGCCGGTGGCGGCAAAACCACCGTGCTTAACTGGGCAAGTGGCAAGAACAAGCCCGGTGTACAGTATGTCAACTTCGGCATCGCCGGAGCCACGGTCAATGTCACCGACCGCTGGTCTGACAACCTGCTTGCCAACGACATCAAACGGATCAATCCCGACCTGATCATCTATGGCTATGGCACCAACGAAGGCTACAACGACAACCTGAACCTAGACAGCTACACCAGAACGGCAACCTCGCTCGTTGACAAGATGCGCACTGCTGCGCCGGATGCTGCTCTGATGTTCATCGGACCTGCCGATGGCGCACGCCGCCGAGGTGGTCAGGCCTGTGGTGGTGGCTGGTTTACGCCTTCAAAATTGGGTGCCGTTCGCAATACGCTGAAGTCGCTGGCGAGCAAATATGACGGTTTGTACTGGGATTGGTCTGCCGCAATGGGTGGTCGCTGCGGCGTCACCAAATGGTCGACAAGCAGCCCGCGCCTTGCTTCCAAGGACCGTGTTCATCTGACTCCAAAAGGCTATGATCGCAGCGCTAATGCCTTCGTTGAGTATCTCGACAAGCAGGTCAAAAACAGCTTGAAAATCGCAACGAATTAGCTCTCAATGACGGGCAATGGCCGGCTCTAGTCCGGCCCTTTCTCTAATTAGCGTATTGTTTCATGCTGTTTCCAACCGTCGATTTCGGCATCTTTTTTCTGATTATCTTCTCGGTTTCCTGGTTTCTGCGGGAACGCGCCGATTCGAGAAAGCTGCTGCTTCTCGTCTCCAGCTATTTCTTCTATGGCTACTGGGACTGGGCCTTCTGCCTGCTGCTGCTGTTCAACGCGGTGGTCAGCTATGGTGGCGGTCTGTTGATTGATGGTGCAGGCAGCGATCGACGGCGCAAGCAGGTTCTTGCTCTGGTCGTCACCGTTGATCTGGCGCTGTTGGGCTATTTTAAATATGCAGGCTTTTTCATGGAAAGCCTGAGGGAGCTTTTCTTCCGCATAGGTCTCGAGCGTGATTTGCCCATTCTGGAAATCATTCTGCCGGTTGGCATTTCCTTCTTCACTTTCCAGAGCATTTCCTATGTGGTCGATGTCTATCGCCGCGAGATCCACGCCACCCGATCCTTCTCGGATCTGGCGCTTTACATTTCCTTCTTCCCGCAGCTGGTTGCCGGTCCCATCGTCAGGGCGGCCCACTTCATGCCGCAGCTTGAAGCGACACCGATCCTCACACGGCTGATGATGGGCAAGGGTCTGTTCCTGATCCTCATTGGCATGTTCAAAAAGATGGTGCTCGCCAATTATCTGGCGACACTCTATGTCGATGAGATCTTCATAGCGCCGGAGCAGGCATCAAGCTTTGAGCTTGTCATGGCGGTCTATGCCTATGCGGGGCAGATCTATTGCGATTTCTCCGGCTACAGCGACATCGCCATCGGCATCGCCGCCTTGCTCGGCTATCACTTCAAGCGCAACTTCAACCAGCCTTACCGGTCTGCATCCTTGCAGGAATTCTGGACACGCTGGCACATCTCGCTGTCGCAATGGCTGCGCGACTATCTCTACATCCCCCTTGGTGGCAGCCGGGGTGGGACAGTCAAAACCTACCGCAACCTGTTTCTAACCATGTTTCTGGGTGGCCTGTGGCATGGCGCAGCCATGACTTTTGTCATCTGGGGGACAATCCACGGTCTCGCACTGATCATCGAGCGCCTGCTCAAGATCCGGCGGTTCGTCGAGCATGGGCTTGGCCGGATTGTTGGGGTGCTCGTCACCTTCCACATCGTGTGTCTGGCCTGGATCTTCTTCAGGGCCAATTCGCTGGAGCTGGCGCTGGCCTACATTGAGGGCATCACGCTCGGCACAACCGATATTTATCTCTTCACGCCCTTCGTTGCCGGGCTCATTGCGCTCTGTGCCATCGGGCAGTTCGTGCCGGAGCGGAGTTATGAGCGCTGCTACTGGACTTTGTCAAAGGCAGGCACCGTTGGCATGATGATCATCTTCGCGCTTGGCATGGTGGCCATTCAGCAGATCGCGCCATCCGGCACCGCTCCATTCATCTATTTCCAGTTCTAGGGCAGGGGTCATGTCAACACAGGAACAAGCGACCGAGATCCGCGACAGCACGATGCAGAGAGTGCGCCAGACCCTTGTCATCCTTTTGGCAACAACCCTGTTGCTGGCCATCTTTCAATCCGAGGGCCTCGTCAGCTGGTCCTACGATCTGCCTCCCAACGCCTTCACCGAAACGGTCGTTTCCGTCGTTCAGAGCTGGAACGAGCTCATGCGTAGCATTGGTGCTACAGATGTCGGAGAAAGCGTGGGAGACTTCATTCTGTCCTTGCGGGATCTCACATTTTAAGTCAAAGCTGATGGCGGGCAAGGCCGGGACTGCAAACACAGATTGTGTTGCGAATTAATCGTGATTGATAATTTCTTGCAAAATATGTTTGCTTTGCAGTTGTGCGACAGTGCTTTGCTAAGTATCTTTTGCAACATTGATTTGCTTCTGTTCTGAGCCAGAATGATGATGAACATGATTACCGACATGAAAATTCTGAAGTTTTTTAAGATCACTATCTGCATGGTAGCGCTTGGCGTTGCCACGTCAGCTTGTGCCGCCGGTAACTCGGTGCTCAAAATCGAAGAAGAGAAAAAAGTCGAAACGATCCAGAAGATCAAGAAGCCGCGCAATGTGTCTGTCGCCATTCTGGGTGACTCGCTGGCTGTTGGTCTCTATTCGGGTCTGACGCATCTGGCGCGCAAGAACAAGAATATGCGGGTTCAGAAATACTCTCGCGTCAACACCGGTCTGGTTCGTTATGACCGCTACGACTGGTCGAGCGCCGCCAAGGAAATCTCGCAGAAGGATGATTCAAATATCTACATCCTGATGTTTGGCGCGAACGATCTTCAGTCGATCCGCATGAATTCCAAGGCCTATCATTTCCAGTCCGATGGCTGGGTTGAGAAATACAACGGTCGTATCGACGAAATCACCAATGCGGTGAAGCGACCGGGCCGTGATGTCTATTGGGTGGGGCTGCCGATTGTCGGCAAGAGCAGTTTTGCTGATGGCTACAAATATCTCAACGCCATGTTTAAGCAACGGGCCAAGCTGAACGGTATCACCTATATCGACAGCTGGGATTGGTTCGCCAACACCGATGGTCAGTTCCAGATGAGCGGCGAGACCGCAGATGGCCGCAAGCAGCTGCTTCGTGCGAAGGACAAGGTGCACTTCACACCTGCCGGATATGCCGATCTCGGCATCCGCGTCGCCCGCGAGATGAACATCGAGGAATAGACCTCTGTATCAAAGTCGAATTGAAAGGGATCGCCAGTTGGCGGTCCTTTTTTATGCGTGCATATCGCGGATTCTGACCCTCAATCCAGAGAGCAGATGCACAGGGTGATATCGTCAGACTGTGGCTGTCCTTTGGTGAAGGAGCCCAGTTCCCGCTGATAGGACTGAATGAGCGCTTCCGGTTCCTCATTGGGATGCTTGCGCACCATCGAGAGAAGTCTTTCGTTGCCAAACTGTTCATCACTGGCATTGAAGGCTTCGGGAATGCCATCCGAATAGCTGACGATCAACCGGACACCATCAAGAGAGATCTCCATCCCCGAATAGTCAATGCCGCCAAAGATCCCCAGAACGAGGTCTTCGGTTTCAGGTAGATAGCTCGCCTCGCCATCCTCTGTCACCAGAATGGGCGAGCAATGGCCCGCATTGGCAAACTGGAGCGTGCGGGCCTGTCTGTCGACGATGCCATAGAAGAGCGTGACGAAGAAATTCTTGTCGTTTTCCTCGGACAGCGTTTGATTGGCCTTGGTCAGTACATCAGCTGGCGAGGCTCCCGTCATTGCGAGCGTCCGCACAACGGTACGGGACATGGACATGAACAGCGCTGCCGCGGCACCCTTGCCGCAGACGTCTGCGCAAAGGAAGCCGACGCGGTGCTCGTCGATCTCGAAATAGTCGTAATAGTCGCCCGCGACCTCCTGCGATGGCACCATCTGGCCGACGAGGCACAGACCTTCCTGCCGCAAGGGACGGGAAGGCAGCAGCGACTGCTGCAGCTCGGAGGCAATCGTCAACTCGGCCTTGAGCTTGCCGAGGGCTTCCTTGTCCATCTGCGCGGTCCTCAGCGCCTCAACGGCCTTGGACAGGCGCTGCGTTTCCATGGTGCCTGCGGAAAGATTGAGCTCCGGCGGTGTCTCGCCTCGGGTCAGCTTGTCGATCACGGTAATCGCTGCATCAAGGGGCAGGAAGGCGCGCTTGACGGTCCAGAACAGTCCACCGAGCACATGGCCGACGAAGATCAACACGATCACGCCGCCAATCCAGAGGATCCAGCGGGTTTCGATGAAAGCCTGATCGAAATTCCGGTTCATGCGAATGAACTCTAGGATTTCGTGGGAGCCAGCTTTCTCGAGAGGCAGGTAAAGCGCCGATGAGCTCTGCTGGCCGGGGACTTCCGCATCTCCGTTCCGGACAATCTGGGTATCGATGCCAACCGAGCTGCTGAATTCCGAAGTGATCTGATCCACCGGGCTCGCAATCAGCAGATAGCCGACAATCTGAAAGCGGAAGCGCAACGGGGCGATCTTGGACCAGTAGACGGCGTTGCCATCGCCGAAATTGTGGCTGGCAAAACTGGTGTAATCACTCTCTCTGGCCATATCCGATAGGGAAATTGCAAGATCGTCCCCAATCTCGGGTGAAATGTCAGTGTTGGCATAGAGCGGCTTCAGGGTTACGTCCAGGATCAGAACCCTGTAGCGATCCGGATTGACCGACTCGAGCAGGTCGGCCGCAAGCTCGACCAGCGTCGGGCGTGTGGGATGAGACAGCTCGTTGAGCAGATCGATATCGCGCCGCAACTCGGTCGCGATCACATCCTGAGTTCTCGATTCATCTGCCAGCTTGCCGGTCCACATTACTTCCAGAATGCGCCGGGATTCATTCAGGGCCGCCCGGTTCGTGGCGCCGACACTGAGAAAAAGCCCCGCAGCGAAAATAGCAACGAGCACGAAGGTCGCGATGGCAACGAACAGAGTGACCTGTGCCTTGAGGTTCATGAGGAAACCTCCGCGCGCTTGCGGGAAAAGACAGTCCAGCCGGTGCTTGCCTTGCTGCCTGCAATTGTTGCAAAGGCAAGCGGTGACAGACAGGCTGCATGGACCATGGCTGCGAACAGAAGATTGAACGACGTTGCGTGTGCAACAAAGGCCAGCGGCAGGGCAAGGAGCAGAGGCACGAGGTCGGTGTAGACATCAAAGGCCGACCAATGGGCCTGATCCTGAACGAGCATGGGTTGGCTGGCAAGCCAGTAGCGCGCAGCGCCCATCAGCAATGCCACCGGCAGAATGACCGGCGACAGGGAACGCTCCGACAGGATGCTGATGCTGAGAATGGCAAAAGCCGCCAACACACAGACAAGTGTCAGGAACCATTTCATCCGGGCTCCCAGAGGAACTGAGCGGGCAAGGCTTGCCCCGGTGTAGAAGACCGCAAGCATGGTCAGGAACACGAGGATCTGCTCGAGCGGCTGTGTCGACGAGGTTTCTCCATCAAGAGCGACCAGCGCAAACATGAAGAAGCCAGTAGCTTGCATCACGGCCATCACCGGCCATAACCAGTTGCGGGAAAGATGCGAAACGTGGTCGGCTTCTGCGGCATCCGGGAGGGACACTCGTTCCCGTTTTGAGGTCTCAGCCTTGAGGGCAATACGCATCGCTCCCGCTGTTGCAAAAGCGACAAGCAAAAGGTTCGCAATCGGGATGCTAAAGGGCCAGCCTAGGGCCAATGCCAGCGAGGCGAAAATCGCTGGAACAAGAGTGGCCAGAACGTGAAAGGGCCTGAAACGGGTGCTGATCATCTGGAACAGGCTTCCCAGCAGGATCAAGCCACCTGCAAAGGTGAGGAGTGTTTCGTCCGCGATGGTACCCCAGACGAGGGCGCAAAGGGCGAGAAGCGACAGGATCATTGCGGCCCGGCCCGAAATGAAAAAGCCCAAGGCGAGCCCAACCAGAGTGATTACCATAAGCCCCAAAGCCAGCGGATAGGGGGAGATGGCTCCGGCCAATCCTGTCAAAGTACCCGAGACCAGCTGGCCTTCCACGGTGACAAGCAAAAAACCGAGCGAAAGAGCAATCGCGGCATCAATATCGACCGGTGCTTTCTTCATGTAGCGGGACATTGCTGCGGCTTCAAAAGCCTTGGTTAGGACCAGAAGCACAAGCGCCAGAACGAGCAGCAAGGAGAGGTCGATGAGCGTTGGAAGTGATCGCCCCGACACGGTCAAAGTGAGGTCCGAGCCGCGTGACAAGGACCCCGGAATAACCTGTTCGACCTTGAAAAAGCGGTCCGAAAGCATGCCGAGAAAGTCGCTGTTGCTTGCCGTCGAATAGACACTCTTCTCGTTTGTGAACAGCGCGATTTCGCCGATCATTGGTGCGGCTGATCTGAGATCGGAAATATAGTCTTCGACCCCGACGAGGGTCTCAAGGGTCAGTCCGACGTTGAAGGCCTTTTCCAGATCCTGCTCGAAAATGTTGGCCGACTGGGTCGCCGCCTCACGGGACAGATCGCGGAACTCCTCGGCATAATCGGTCAATAGCACAGCGGCAGTTGCCACATAGCCGATGATCAGCAGGGAAAAGGCGAGAGACGAACGCGCGATTGCAAGGGCAATGAGCGACAGGATCGTGAAAGCGCCAAGGCTGATGATCATAAACAGCCGCCGGGCGTCGAGATTTGTCACCAGATCGTCGATGCTGCGGGCAAGACCTACCGTGGCAAAGCTCTCGCCAAGACTGTCGTGGACGGGCCGCTCTTCGAGCATATAGGGAATGTCGGTGGACCCGATCAGCGACCGAGTGCTGACATTGTTGCGATGGACAAACAAGGCGAAGGATTTGCTCGCCCCGGCCAAATCGGTCTTGTAGATCACCAAAGCTTCATCGATCAGGGAAGACAGAGCGCTGTTCTCACCCCTGACGGAGCCGAGCTGGTTGAACGGCAGATCGAGGTCGACGAGACCTTCGAGCCGCTTGGCATAGCTGTCGGCGATGGGAGCAAGATTGTCATTGAGCCGCTTGAGAGCAAGCTGATTGCCCACATCGGCAACTGCCAGCAGCGATAGCCCGAGCAGAAAGGCCGAAGCCAGCAGTACGAAGACCTGACGAATGGCAGGGCGGCTCACAGCCGTTTGGCGCTCGTCCTCCGACATGGAACTACTGCGCTCCGATGGTGCCAACGATCTCGGCATAGTTCAGAAGGGAAATCGGAGGATAGAGCTTTAATTTGTCGGCGGTTTCGATGTTGATGATGTAGGAGTGCCGGTCGAGCGAAGCGATGGGCAGATCGATCGGTGGAACCTTATCAACGAGGATCCGCTTGGCCTGATAGCCGGCGAGCCTGCCAACAAGGCCATATTTTGAGGCGATAGCCAAAAGGGCGCCATTGTCCGAGACCATCGAGGCGTAGCTCGTGGCAACGGGGATACCGAGCCGGGTCGCCGTTTCATTGTAGAGATCGGCATTGACCTGCAGGAACGAGCTTGAGCCGATGAACAGAAATTCTGCGCCCTGATCCGCGGCTTCCTGTATCAGTTTCGGGATGTCATCGACGCTCGGCTTGCCGTCATAAAGCGGAAGCGACAGCTGCAGCAGGTCGAGCTTGAGCTCATGCGCGGCCTGACGAACCGCCTCGGCATTCAGGCGCGAATTCAGCTCATTCTCGTTGTAGATGATGGCAAAGCGCTTGAAGGGCCGATATTCCTGCATGGCCTTCAGCTGCACTTCGACCGGTACCCGGTTGCGCGTGCCGGTGACCATGGGTCTGCCGGAGCTTTCGTAGGAATCGACGATTTTTGCCCCGACCGGGTCGGCTACGATCATGAACAGAGACGGGATCTCACCGATAAACTCGTCGGGATGATCCGTATCCTTCGGACCGATCATGCCGTCCGTCACGCTCGTCCCCCATGTAACCACGAGGTCCGGCTTGGTCTCACGCACTTCCTTGACGAACTCCTTGAGCTTCTCCTTGTCACGATCTGCATCGCGAACGATGACATCGGCCGGGACTTCATTCTCTTCGATATAATTGACAAAGCCCTCGCACGCCTCCTCACACCCGCGCCAGACGGCGAGATACACCGTATAGCGATCCTTCTGGGGGACCGGCGACTGGGCTGTCGAAGGCAGGGCAAGCGCCAGAACAAGGCCGCTCACGATACCGACGAATTTCATCAGAGAAATTGTCTTGGCAATCATCAAATTAAGTCCCGAACAGGTCGTCTCATTCACCTGCATGTTCCGGCAAGATTTCCACCTTGCTCAGACTCACTATCAAATAGAAAAGCACGGAAGCACACGCGAGGCCAAGACCGAACAGCAGAATGGCCTGCTGGAAACCGAAATTGACCACCAGCGTGGCGGCTAGGATCGGCCCGATGACACTGCCCAGCCGTTCCACCGTGCGCAGAACGCCCATGACGGTCGTCCGACCCACCAGTTCCACCTCGCGGCCAGATACTTCCAGCGCATAGGCAATCTGCGGGCTCTTGGTGATCGAGTTGCCGATGCCCATGATAAGCACCATATAGACGACGGCCCAGACGGCTTCCCATTCGTGGAAGGCGAGAAGTCCGCCGACAGAAATGATCCCGCCCGTCGCCAGCATCAGGCCTGTCTTGCCAACTCGATCCACAAAGCGCCCCGCAAACGGACCGATCAGGATGATCGTCAACGAATAGAGCAGCATGACACGGCCAATTTCAGCCTCATTCGAGCCGATTTCAGCAAGATAGAGTGGCACCATATAGAACAGAAAGCCGGTCAAAAGGATCTTTGACGGGATCGCCGCCAACAGGCACATGGCGAGATAACGCGTGTTGCGCATCAGGGTCGGAATGCTTCGAACAAGGCTGAGATGCTTGGCTGACTTGAGATTGTCGAATTCGGCGACGAGCATTGAGCGGGCGAGCAGTCCGGCAATCAGTGCAAGAACGACAGCGATCCAGAAGACGGCCTGATAGCCGACGCGGTCGGCAAGCACGCCCCCGATGGCGGTGCCGCACATGGTCGAACTCATCAGCACACCCACGAACATTGCCATGGAGCGACCTCGGTCTGCCTGACTGGCAAGGGCCGCGATATAGCCCTGACAGGCAATCGTGATGATGGAATAGCCAAAGGCAGTGATGCCGCGTCCGGCGACCAGCATGATCGCGTCTGTCGCCATCGCGCAGATGACATAACCAGCCACCGCAGGAACGAGACCCAGATGGAACATCAGCTTGGTGCCATACTGATCGGCCCAGCGGGAGGCAAATGGCGTCGTCAGGACAATCACCGCCATATAAACCGAAATCGGCAAGCCGACGAGCACTTCGGGCGATAGCAGTGCGTTATCGTCTGCGAGACTTTGCGCATAGAGTGGTAGCCATGATTTCTGCAGCTCATCAGCAAAGCAGAACAGGAACAAGGGCACGCGAACATCAACAAAGCTGCCAAGGGACAGTTTGCTAGGCCCGTTGCTGCTGAGGTGATAGTTTCTGGAGGCAACATCAAGCTGATCCTGCAAACCGGCCTTGCCAATGGGAATGGAAGACAGAAGCGAGATGAAACGTCCATGTACTGACATAGTGAGGTCGGTGATCTGTCGCGTGATCTGACCAATCTCGTCGCGGCGCTTTTCGGCGACATAGGTGTCGAACCGTCCTTGCGCTCCGTTGACCACAAGCTGGATCAGGCGGCGGATCGGGTTGACGATATGGAAGAGAATGAAGGCCGTCATGATCTCGAAGGCAACGAGCAGCGAGACCACCAGCGTGACGATCATGTCGAACAAGATGTCGCGGAACTGACCATTGATATAATCCTTGGCGACATAGGCCTGAAGCACGGCATATTCCTTGCCATCCGCCGTGATGCTTTCTTCAAGGCTGGTGTCCTCGGAGGAAAAGAAGCCCAAAAGGTTCTCTGCCCATCGGAGAACCGGATTGCGTGTGCCGCCAGTAACAGCCTGTTCTTCGCCCTCTTCGAGCAGGTCCGCATGAGCCAGTTGGGTGCCATCAGGAGAGCGCAGCGTCAGGCTCTGGATCTGGGGGTTGTCCCTGACCACTTCGGCAAAATAGCCTTCCAACCCGCGCAACTTGTCGATCGGAATGCCGACGTCAGCGGCATATTCGAGCCGGTTGGAGACCGAGAGGGCGATCTGTGCCGATGTTTGCTGCAGATCCCCTTGCAGGTCTTCCTGAAATGCGCGGATCGTCAGAATGAACACCAGAAAACTGGTCAGAACAACAAGAAGGGCGACCGCTGCGCTGATGTGTCTGGTGATTTTCCGCGCAGCGAGATCCACCAGCACGGCGCTGTCTTGTGCGATATTGTCCTCAGCCATCTAGCGCCCCTCCTGACCATTTTGGCGTGCCAGCGCCTCAATTGAGTCAAGCGTACTGATTGCGGTGCGCCTTTGGCTGACGAACTTGGAATAGACATCGGAAAACCAGCGCAGGGTCGGGGCCAGCGGACCTTCGATCTCGGGCTTGGCTTCTGGAACTTCCTCGACGACATGCCGGATGGTGCGGATCGATTGTTCAAGTGGTCTGAGGCTGGTGTAGATCACCAATGCCGCAAGCAACGCGGACGGCAGCAACACAAGAGCCGAGAAATAGGCAATCCGCGTGAGCATCGCTGAAGTTCGCGCATTGATCCCCGCGTCGGACTGCATGGTGACGACCGCGCCGTCGACTTGACCGAACGGGTTGATGATCGTGCTGCCGCTGAACAGGTAGTTGTCCCGGCGAACGGACCAGTGATCGGTCTTGTCTTTCAAGAACTCCTGAATTTCCTTGCCCATAACGATGGATTTGAAGGCCGCAAGGTCAGCTCCCTTGATCGGACTGTTCTGATAAATCAGGTCCTTGCCGCTGTTGTTGATGACGACCAGATGGACGTCTTTTTCGACACTGGCAGCGGTCGCGGCCATTGCACCTTCGAACTGGGAGAAGCTGCGGATGGGTACACCAAGCACCCCGGCCTTTTCGATGGAATTTCGGATGTCATTGGTGATGGCGTGCTGGCGCTTCACGACCGTGTCGGTCAAGATGGATTCATATTTGACGACACTCATCAGGCCCAGAAGGCCAAGCGCAGTCACCATGACCAGCAAGCTGTAAATATATACCCGCAACCCGATTTTCATAGTTGGCCTTCGACTTGAAAGATTGAGGTTCGAAACTACCACCGCTCATTGACATCTGAATGAATGAACAGAGCTGAAGAATAGCCGGGCAGTCAAAATATATAGTTAAGACCACAACCCACGGATTGGATTTTTTAGGACCGCCGCTCCAAAATGGTCGGCGTCAGGTCGATGGACCTGAAAGCCAGCGACTTCCGATCCAGAACCAATTGTCCGCGAATGTGATAGGCTGTCTTGCTGTCGGCTGCCTGACCTTCGATTTCATAAAGGATAGAGGCTCGGTGATTCACCGAGCGAGTGTCAATCATGTTCAGTGTCAGCTCGATGGCGAGGCGGCGACCGTCGCTCATGATCGTGTCGGAACGCCCAAGTTTGTGTACGCCACTGCTTGATGGCTGCAGATAGACTGATGCAGCCCGATTGCGAAGATAGTCGAAAAGCGCAGCCTGAAGCGCATCGGGTTCTCGTGTTGCCGGTCTCCAGTTGTTCATGCGACATCATCCCTCAGTGCTTCAATTCGTGCGTTCATCCGCGCCCTGATCCGATCGCCAAAGAGCGCATTCGCGTCAGACCAATGGGCAAAACCGGCTGTCTCGAGAAGATCGATGGATGGATACCAGGCCGAGGTTCCTTCAAGACCCGCCCAGTACCAGTTCTTATCAGGCTGGCAAAGGAGAAGTGCCTCGCGCCCCATCGCACCAGCCACATGCATGGGCAGCCCATCTGGGCCGATGACGAGATCCATCATGGAAAGACAGGCCGTCAGGTCAGCAAGGGACCGGAAGTGGACGCCCGCATCAATGATCGCATCATGCCCCTTGAGCTGATGGCGGGCGTCGTCCCACACGAGGCTGACGATGGTGCCTTCAAAGCCATCAAGCATTGGCGCGAGATCGTCGAGCAGCAATCCGGGGCGATGTTCGTCCCAGACGATTCCGACAAAGGGACGGGGCAGCGAGGCGAGGGAGGCCTCCCAGATTGGGAGTGTCTCCGGCATCGCGTGAATATAGGGCTCGAACGCATCTTTCGGCGCCGGGATATTCTCTTCAATGGCCATGATGGCCGATAGCGGAAAGGCGTTGATCTGTTGCGGCAGGCTGTCGTCCGCATCACTGCGCGGAATGTCATTGGCGTGGAAGTGAAGGCCATCAACGAGTGAGACGATCTCACCAAGGCTGCCTGACCCATGAACCTCGCGGCCCTTGTTCTCAGTGGTGGTGTCATGAGGGCGGGCGAAGCGCAGCAGCGGGATGATATCGAGCACATTGAACTGGCGGTCAATGAGCAGGGTGGTCTGGTCGAACGCGTCTCTGAGAGTGGTGGGATCAGACGTCTCGCACCCGAGCATCGCCCGCAGATCGAGACCGATGAACGTTGCCCGTACCTGCTGCCAATGGCAGGTGGAGAGGCAGCAATCGCGCAAAACCGCAGTGACTTTTCGCTGTTCGAGGCTCGAAAGGCTCTTTATGTTCTTCAACAGAGGTTGAAGCAACGCGAGCGCCTTGCTGACTTGCCCAACGGATTTATGCGCGCCGGCGAGAGACACAAGCGCCTCGATGCGGTTCGGGTGCGACTTGGCAAGCGCTGAGAACTCGCTGAGTGCATGATCTACCTCTCCCTTGAAGGCCATGGCACGCACATAGGTGCCCCAACCCATTAGAAACACGTTGTTGATTTGGGTGACACGGCGTGCAGTGCGGATCGCATCGGAAATTTCGCCCTCGCCAATCAGAACCTGAGCAAGATAGGTCAGAAACAACGGATTGCCGGGATCCAGAAGGTGAGCCTTCTCGATGTAGGGGCGGGCATTGCGATAGTCCTTGAGGCTGCAGAGCACAGCACCGACGAGGCCTGTTGCGGCGACATTGTCCGGCTCGAGCACGAGGGCCTCCTGCGCAACTTCCAGCGCCTGTGCGTTTAGCCCGTCTCTAAGATAAAGCGTTGCAAGGGTCGTGAGGATTTGAGGGACCGGGCCATGAACCTCAAGAGCCTTGTTCAGCAACAACTCTGCCTCGACCGCCTGACCGGCGTCCGCCAGCAGATCGGCTCTCAGGGCAAAGGCTTCGGCGGGAGGATTGGCGAGCTCAAGCGCTGAATCAAGGGCAGTTTCAGCAATCCCGGTCTTGTTCGACGCGAGCGCAGCCTTGGCCAGCACCAGTGACGTTTCTGGCAAGGATGGATTGACGGAAACGGCATTGCTTGCAAATCGCAGCGCCTTGTCGAAGGCACCCTGACGAAGATACACATCGGCAAGACCCGCAAGCGCTTCGGCATTGCGCGGGTTGATGTCCAGAACGGATTCGTAGATCAGCGCTGCATTCTCGATCCGGTTTGCGACGAGATGTTCACCGGCCGCTGCAATGCGGTCTTCCATTGCCAACATGTGAAGGTGTCCTCGCTTTCGGATCAGCCAATCGAGACGCGTTCGGCATCTAGGCGCACGTCCCGCTTCGCGGTGATGAGGGATATCTCACTGTTCTGGGTTGCAACCGACTCGATCTCTTGAGACAACATCCTTGTTTTCAGGCTCTCTACGTCGCGAATGACACTTGTTCGCGTCTCGGCACTGGTCGTAATAATCCCAGACGAAATTGTTTTGTCTTCAGAGCTTTCGATGATTTTCTTAAAGTTGTTTGTGAAGAAATTGCCTATCTGGTGAAGACTATCGGTCACCAGATGAATGGCCTTGCTGCTGATTCCAAGTTGCGGGGCCTTGAGCTTCAGGGATTTTGCTGAAGACAGCGTGATCTCCCGCGCGCCGGGAACCGTCAGTTCCGCTCCGAACTCGGCATTTCTTTCCAGAATTGACAAGATGTAGGATGACCCGCCTTGGGTATGAACCAATACCTTGTCTCCGATCGCAGGAGCAAGCAGACAACTTGCGGCCTGACGGGCAAACAGGAACTGACCGTCAAGCGTCTCGACTGTTGCCTCGTGGATTGAGGGAAAGCTCTTGACCACGGCATGATCGAGACCGGCATCAACAACGGGTGCAGCGGATGCAATCTCTTGCTCATTCGCTGTTGCACTTGCTGTTTGTGTGTTCATGTCATTCATGCTTCGATCCTTTAGGAAAAGGGAGTTTTATGATGCAGTTGTCTCTAAGGCCAACCGCCGGAATAGACGGCAACCGAAGTGTGGGCGTTTACATCATAGGCTTGTTATTTCTTTCATACTGGCTTCGACCGCACCGGTTTTCGCCTCTACAGCGACAGTCTCTGTCTGGACGGCTTTGGAGGACGACTCGACGGACTTTGCTTCTGCCTTTACCGACGTGGCCTCTGCATCGACGGCTTTTGTTTCAGCCTTGACGGCATCTGCCTTGACGAGCATCGTTGATGTTGTGATCTCACCGGACTTGATTTCTGTTTTCCAGTCGACCAGATCAATTTTCCAGTATCCGATATCCAGCTTGAAGCCATAGATGGAGAAAGTGGTCGCGATCGTCATCCCAATGACGATGTCGGTGTTCATCTTGAGGGTAAAACCGAAAGAATAGTGGAATTGCCCGGCAACCGTCACATTGACGATGCCGCCAATCTTATAGGTGTAGACACTGCAATGATAATATTTGTAAGTGTCCTCCTCGATCAAAGAAAAGCTGTTACCGCTTACTTTTTTCGTCTCTTTCTTGGCATTGATATTGACGTCACCGGTTGAGCCGCCCGCATCAATCGTGATGCTCTTGTTCGCTCCTGACGTGATGCTGATTTCTTCGCTCGCCGTAACCGTCATTTTTTTGTCGGTGTTGATATCGAGCTCGCCCTCGGTGTCGATGTGCATGTCGCCGACACTGTGAATGTAGGCTTTCTCTCCGGCATGCACCAGAAGACGACCGCTACAGGCCATCATGATGCCTGCATAACCGTTGGTGTTCGTATTGACAGTCTCGGTTGCGCCGGTGGTAGGATCCGTGACCGTTTCATAGGTCGTGTTGTTGCCGGCGGCGTCCTCGACGACCGTATTCTCGCCCGATTGATCGCTGATATGCTGACGCGGATAGAATTTCTGTTGCGAAGTGCTGTCTGTCAGCGTGGCCTCAACGTCATTGCTATAGTTGCCAAGCCGAAAATAGGCTCCCGGTTCGTTGGTGTCGTCATTCGAGGAGTTTCTGTTGCTGCCATAGTCTTTCGGCACGAACAGAAAGGTATGCTTAGTCTGGTAGGACGTCCCGGTTTTCTTTGAAGTCACCATGTTCTATTCCTCCGAGGAAAAGCTGAGTCCGCGCTATTCGCCGCCATCCGAAATCTGAAAGACCACACCGGATGTCGTCTTGGTTCGCATGGCTATTCCGATATCCCTGTTGTCGGTCACGCTCGAATGGGTGGAGTTCGACATCGCGCCCAGAATGATGGGACGATCCGGATCTCCACGCTCGAAGGTCAACAGCACTTCTGTCCCTTTTCTGAGCACCGAATGTGTGCCGAATCCGGCACCTCCGCCATAGGCTTCCATTTTGCGCACCCAGCAGCTGGCTTTGCCATCGGAAAGGCCGCTTTCTTCCGCCATCAGACGCACACGATAGCAACCGGTGTCCGAAATTTCGTCGAGATCAACAAAGCCGATGACCGGTCCGGCCACGATCGGCTTTTTCGTCTTCAGGGCAGGGCGATAGGGCACGTCGAAGGGCATGCAGACTAAGCTGTTGCGATAGGGCTTCGTCTCCAGAGAGGCGCTGGAAAAGCCGAGCGGTGTCGGCTGGGTGATTTCGTGCTTCACCTCGAGAATGACGTAATATTGCTCGAGAGCACTTTCCGGATGATCCACGAGCTTGAAGAACAAGCCCGGCCGTATATTAGGGATGTTGCTCTCTCCCCGGAAGATCAGCTTTTCTGCCTCAAAACGCTCGGCGCGCCGCTTGGCGATCATTGTGCCTTCGCTCTTGTCCTTGTAGTTCTCGTCATAATAGACACAGACCCCGAAGCCCTTGCTCGCTGTCTTTTCCTCGACCGACAGATCGACGGATGCCGTTGCGTAGTTATAATCCCGCAACTGCACACCGCCGGGCCTTGCCTGACGCTCTGAGTGAAAGGACTGGATGTAGAAGTCGCCGCGTGCGCGCGTCTCCTCAACATTTTGATAGCTCAACTCTTCGGTGAGGTTGGCACCCGACAGCTTGCGGAAGTGTTCCTTGCGATCCCCGAAAATAACGGTTTCCTTATCGCCATCATGATCGAAGGAATAGAAGATTCCAAAGCGCTCGCAGAGGCGGGAGACAAAGTTGAAGTCGCTCTCCATATATTGCATCGTGAACTCGAGGGTCGGATAGTCGCCAGCTGCCGCTAGCATCCGATGCTGGATGGATCGTGCCTGCCGGGAACTGCCCGTTGATGAGCCCGACTTGTTGCCATCGCTCATTTCATTGGCCACGATATCAATGACGCTGACGTCCTCATTGGTGCCATAGACCTGGTTTTGAGAACTGAGGGCCATCAAGGCCATTTCCGGCTCGATCAGAACCTCGTAGCACCGGTTCATCGACGCACTCGGATCCTGCGCCCTGAACGAGGTGACGATGCCGTTCACCTTCATTTCCTCGTCAAAGACCCGGATCTTGATTTTGGCCGCACGCCCGAGGATTTTCTCTCCATCGATTGCTTCGTTGCTGATCACTGAGACCCAAAAGCCATAAAGCATGTCGAGCCCTTCCGTGCCTACAACGCGCTCGGCATAGATATCCGATGAGCTGATGTCGGGCAGGGTGATGGTGATCTCTTGAATGCTGTCTTCTTGGAAAGCCATTGTCTTGTTCCGGTCCGTTCGGGTGGATCACATCAGGTTGACGACGCGAATCTGGTTGGGGCAGACGGTCATGCCAACAGAATTCGGCGTGGCGCCATTTTGCCCGGTCACATCCATCAGGCTTCTGGTCGCACACATGAATTTCAACAAGAGCTTGAACGAGCAGGACATGTTGCGGCTCGGGCCACAGACGAAGCCGGACGCGACACCGGGGCCGGGGCCTCCGACGGATACAGCTGACTGGTTCATCACGTCATGCGACGGCATGAAGCTCATCAGGATGGTGAAATTGTCCGGGATCTCTGTTGCACGCATGGACACATTCGGAACAGGTGTCGGCACTGGCCCGACAGGTGTCGGCAGCAGGAAGACATCAACGGGTGCCATGTCCATGCCCGGAAGCGGACCTTGGGTGTTTACAAACATGTCATTATCCTCCTTTGCGTTGCGTTTCGCCGTCGAGCAGAACGCGATCAGGTCGATAGAGCTCACCGATGGCCCGATTCTGGTCAGTGTCGATTATGTTGCCGGATACGGCCTGGAACAAGGCACCGTCTCGCTTTGCCGCATGAAGTTTGGTGTTGCTAAAGGCGCTCCCGGCGAGATTGGCACCGGACAAGTCGGCGTGCGACATTTCCGCCTGCGCGAGATTGCAGCGCTCGAATTGTGCCCCTTTGCAGTCTGCCTCCAGAAAGGCCGAGGCATAGAGCTGCGACTGATTGAGACGCGTGCCCTTGAGCGAGGACGCCGCGAAGTTCGCCATGGTCAGGTTGCTGCCTGCCATCGATACCCCGTCCAGTTTGGACTTGGTGAAACAGGTCATCTGGGCAGAGACCTGCTCCAGGGACGCGCCGGAGAAATCACATTCGCTGAACACGCTACCGTCGAGTGAGGCGCGATCCAGACTGACATTGTTGAGTTTGCCCTTGTGAATGGTGCATTTCTGCCAGTGTTGGCCACTCATATCCTTGCCACTGAAATCTGCGTCGGCAAAGACGACATTGTCGACGTGAGCACCTGACATGTCGATGTCTTTGAGATCTGCGCTGGTGATGATCATGCCTGAAAACACCGTATCCGCCAGCGATATGTCATCAATCGAGCACTCAAGGATGGAGCACCGCGAGAAAGTCGCTTGATCCAGCCGGGAGCCACTGATGTCCGTTGTGGCGAAAACTGTCTGAGAGCATTGTACCCCCTGGAACTGGCATGACTGTGCTGTTCCAGACACAAACTGCGTCTGCGTCAGGTCGCAGTCCTGAAAGTCGGACTCGTCGAGGGTGCATTCGACAAATCGGGTGCCCTTCAATTGAGCACTGGTGAATTTCGATCCCCGGAGATCACACTTGAGGAAACAGACCTCATCAAGATTTGCTCCGATGAACTGGCTGCCGGAAAAGTCACATTGCACATAGATGCCACTCTTCAGGCTGAGGCCGGAAAAGTCCCTGTCGGTCGGAGCTTTTTGCAACAAAATTTGCGCGTGAGCGTGATAGTCCAGCAGCTCGTCCCGGTCGATCGGTTGCAGATTGACGTCCTTATCCATCACTCGGTTGCTCCAGCAATGTTCCGCCAAGGTTTGCGCCTGAGAGGTCGGCGCTGCCCAGCTTGGTGTCCATGAGATCGGCGAAATAGAGATTTGCGTTGCGCAAGGAAGCCCGGCGCATATCGGCAAACCCAAGAGTCGCTCCGTAAAAATTCGTGCCGAACATGTCGCAGTCCATGAGATTGGATTTGCTCAGGCGGCTGTTCTTGAAAGAGGCAAGGCGCAGGTCGGAGGCATGCATGTCGCAATCCTGGAACATGCATCCCTCGACCTTCGAGCGCAAAAAGCAGCTTTCGGCAAGGATAGTCATGTTGCAGCCCAGCTCTTTGGCATCGCATTCGGCAAAGGTTGAGCCGGACAGGTCGATCTTGCCCATAAAGCCAACCTTCTGAATGTGGGCGTGAGAGAAGTCGGACCCTCTGGCGTCGGCCTCGGCAAAGGCGACATTGTTGAGCTGCGCGCCTTTGAAGTTGGACTTCGTCAGGGCAAGGCAGAGCAGCATCGTCTTTTCAAGCGACGCCTTTGCCATCACGAGCCCGGCAGCCGATCCTTTGACGATCTGGCATTCGTAGAGACGAGCGCCGGTGAAATCGGCCCCATTCAGCACACAGTCGATCAGGCGAAGACCATCGATCGCGCAGCCTTGCAGCGATGCTCCGCTGAGATCCGAATTCAGCACCAGTCCGTCCTTCAGACGGGCGTGGTCAAGAACGGCTTCCTTCAGGATCGTATGGTTCAGGTTCGCCAAGCTTAGGTCGGTGCCGGAGAGTTTGGCGCGTGTCAGATTGGCTTCCGTGAAGACGGCTTTGACGAGCTTAGAGCCAGAGAAATTGGCTCCTGTCAGATCAGCTTTTTCGAAGCAGGTTCCACTGAGATCTCGGTTGGAGAAATCAACCCCGCGCAAGTCGGCCCCGGCGAGATCGGCACCCTTGAAGTCATATCCCTCAGCGAGCAAAGCCTTGATACGCTCCCCGAAGGCACTTGCGACGCCGTCCAGAAACGCCTCCATGGGAAAGATGGCAGCAGGAGAGAGCAGGCGGCTTGCCTCAATGCCTTCGTTGAGCCGTTCCTCTCCCTTCGTGACCATATCGAGCGTTTTCGATTTCTGCTCGTCGATATAGTCGGAAACGGTCATGGACGGATCGGGTTTCGGGCTTGGATCCTTGATGCTCTGGGCGCTCGCAATGATGGATCCGAGAATGTCATCTTCCTGCCCGTCCTTGACGAATTGCGGGAAGTCCTCGGCAAGCTTCTGATTGAGCGCTTCGAGCTTTTCTGAAGCGGCAGACACATCCACATCAAAAGAGGCAGGAAACATGTCCTTGGGATCTGACTTGACTTCTTGCTCATTGCTTTGCATTTCGCCGAATGTCATGTCGCCAAGCGCAGCGAAGGCGGACATGATTTCATCTTCTAGGGCGGTGCTGCCTTCGGCCTCAGTTGCGCTGGGAAACTCGAAACTTAAGTCTCCGATCGATTTCTTGACCTCATGGAGAATCTCGCCTTCCGGCTCTCCGAGCGCGCGCGCGATGGCGAGCCTTACCTGTTTGTCGACCTCTTCCGGATCCGGTGCTTCGTTGAAGAGCTCATCGTTGAACGACAGGATCTTCTCGCGGATGGTCTTGGAGAGATCAGGATCCTCTTCATCGATCAGCCCTTCAAGAATGCTATCCGTGTCGTTGAGCACCCCATTGAGGCGATCCAGATCCGACTTGAGGTCTTCCGGGACAGCTTCTCCCGTGAATTGTGCGACGATGTCGTCGGACGCGACAGGCTCGAACACATGCTTGGGAAGCAACGGGCGAGGGGTGGCCTCGACTATCGCGCGTCTTTGCAGCTCCAGCTTGGCCAGTTCCTGATCACGCTTCTTGTTGGTCGCTTCTTCCAGAGCCTGAACATCATCGATCAACTGGGCGAGATCGAACTCACCACTGGCAATCTCTTCGGATGACGGTATCGCCACCAGTGGCAGGTCTTCAAACGCATCCATGCCGGACTTGGGGGCGAGATCGGGCTCGACACCCTGATCCTTCAGGAGTTTCTCACTGAACCATTGGAGGTTGTCGATATATGTCTCGCGGTCTGATTGCGCTCTTTCCAGCTGTTCCTTGCGTTTTTCAGACACCGCCTCGTTGTGATGCTGAGGCATCAACTGATAGTCGGCCATGAAATACTTTTGTGCTTCTTCAGGATCGCAGCGGAGCTGATAGACCTTTAGATAATGAGCCGGGTCTTTGGGCGTGTCCTGTTGGCTTTCCATGCCGATCAGTACCCTGTCAATGTCATCGCACAAACTGTCGGAGGCTTCTGCAACGGCACGAAAGACCATGATGGCCTTGGTCACATTGGGGAACAGCGCGAGCGTGTCACAGACCATTCTGGTCTCTGTGAAACTGTCATCGGACTTGCGATGGATGAAGCAGCGGACGGTGATGGATGGCAATTGACCGCCAACGGCAGATCCGCTGCGCGACATGCCCGAAACCGAGTAGATCTCTCCGCCATGGAAATAGCCGTCCCAGCGTTGATCTTCGGGTGCTTCCATGTTGAAGAGCGGATTGAAATCGGCCGGTTTGGCAGGCGAGATATTTTTCACCCAATTCTGGTCATAGGTGCCCGCGTAGGCCATGCGGTGCGGATCATCGAGCGCAATTGGTCCCAAATGGGCCGGATAGACAGTGTCATCCGGCGACTTGATCAGGCGGCTGGCATATTCCACGTTCGGCAGTGGCGCATCGAACCCGGCTTCCAGCATTTGCTTGGCGCCATGGCCCTTGCCCTGTCGGTTGCCCGTGAGGTTAGGGCCACCGTAGGCGTGTGCCATGTCGATCGGCATGTGATCGAATGGCTGGGCATCCGTCATGACGATGCCTCGTTCCGTGAGCCGCCAGACCCTGTTGCCAAAGACGGCGAGCTGCTTCTGACGATCACCTACCCTTGCGACGACATGCGTGCCCCTAACCGGGGTCTCTGTTGGAGAAAGGGCGTTGCCGACCACAAGGAACTCGCCCATGGGTTTCAACTGCCCCTTGTCGAACACGCTCCCAGCCGGCATTTGCTCGGCAACCATGGCCCACAGCGCCTGATCCGTCATGAACTCATTGGGGGACGCAAAATCGAAGAGGGCATAGGCCGAGATGGTCACTCTGCCGCCCTTCTGCGTTACCTCATGCTGAACGGCGGCACCGAGCCTGTTTGGCTTCATGATTGAGGGCACGACGAACTCCGTTCCTTTCCGGGATCAGGACTGGTTTGCATATGTCGAGGCGAAACGCTCGAATGACCAGTAGGGCTGGTCAGTATGACGGGACAATGATGGTGACCAAATCATTGGCCCCAACATCATTTGATGATCGAACTTTTCCTCACTGACAGGCCACAGTCAATTCCAAGAAAACTGCGCAGCTTTGTCACACACTTTGCTTGGTGGGAGGGTTCAATCGAAAAAACCGTTTTGAATCAACGAAACGTTGTTTCGAAAAAAAATGCGATTTTAATACATCCTACGTAAAAAACTGAGAGGATGGAAAAAAGGTTGGCAGGTTTTCTTCTCTCGTCTTGAAAATCTGCGCAGAAATTCGCGCAGTACTGTGAGCCGGGATTTTGTGAGTTTTCGAATCAAAGCATTGAATTCATGAGATAAAAATCAATTTTCGGAGAGTTGGCACGCTCCTTGCTGATTGGGTTGGCAAGGGACGCGAGCATGAAAGCTCCAACGCCCAGACAAAAATTCAAGAGACACATCACAGAGTTAAACCACATATCTTTCTCAAAGGGAGACTATCAAATGGCTACCGTAGGTTACATGAAAATCAGCGAAGTGTCTGACGGCGCAGGCACGAGCAAATCAATCCGCGGCTTGGCTCAGTCTGGTCACGAAGACGAAATCACCGTCTTCTCGTTCCAGGCCAATGCCATCGTCCCGCGCGACCCGAATTCTGGCACGGCTCTCGGCACGCGCAAGCATTTGCCGGCTGTTTTCACCAAGCCGCTCGACAAAGCCTCTCCCATCCTGTGGCAAAATTTGGTGACCGGCCAAGCGATGGATATTGAACTCAAGTTCTTTCGGATCAACACCGAGGACGGTACCACAGAGCATTACTACACCATGAAATGGTCTGACGCCATTCTCGTCGACGGCAAGACCATTATTCCGGATACCACGGATTCGGCGAACGATCTTCGCGGCCACTATGAGGAATTCTCTTTCACCTATCGCAAGATTGAGTGGACGCACGAAATTGCCTCTTCCAGCGCTTCTGACGACTACCGCGAGCGCTGATATCAGAACTTCTCGAGCCTCGAAGTCCTTCGGCGTGAACCGAACACAGGACTTCAGGGTCATTGCAAAAAAAGATCCATGTGTCGCCAGGTCGAAGCCCGGCGACGCATGCTATTTGAATTGAGGGGTAAGGCGCCTTCAGCGGCATGTTTGTAGAGAGTATGCTTTCAGCGACGTCCGCTAATCCGAATTATCTCACTCACATCTATTGCTTTCGGGTCTTTCCACGAAAGGCCAGTCAAGGGGAACAATTGTGGTTGATCTTGATCTTCATCGATTGATTGGACGTCTGAACAAAAGCTCGCGACGGGCACTCGAATCCGCGGCAGGACTCGCTGTATCACGCGGGCATTTCGAAGTGACCATCGAGCATGTGTTGATGGTTTTCACTGAAAGCAGCTCCGGAGATTTTCAGGCTATCTGTCGTCACTTCGAGATCGATCCGTCCGATGTCAGCCGCGCCTTGCAGTCCGAACTCGAAGGCATCAAGGCCGGTAATCAGGGCCGCCCCGTTTTCTCGCCGCTGCTGATCGAATGGATCAAGGATGCATGGCTGATCAGCTCCGTCGAACTTGGCCTTGAGCAGATCCGCTCGGGCAGTCTGGTTCTGGCGCTCGTTGCCAACCCACAACGCTTCGGCACCAGCCGCTGGTTTAGTGAAATCAAGAGCATCTCGCTGGAGCAACTCAAGAAATCCTTCCACGACATCGTCGATGCCTCAAGCGAAACCGTCACCGCTTCAGTACCCAGCGCAACCGGCAAGGATGGCAGTGCTCGGTCCTCCATGGATGACCCGGACAGTGCGCTCGCCCGTTTCTGCACCAACTTTACCGAACAGGCCCGCAATGGCGGCATTGATCCAGTCTTCTGCCGCGATATCGAAATCCAGCAGATGATCGACATTCTGGGCCGCCGCCGCAAGAACAACCCGATCTGCGTTGGCGAGCCCGGTGTCGGCAAGACCGCCGTTGTGGAAGGGCTGGCTCTCAAGATTTCCGAAGGCGACGTGCCCGATTTTCTCAAAGATGTGGACCTCATCGGTCTAGACCTTGGCATGCTGCAGGCAGGCGCCGGTGTGAAGGGCGAGTTCGAGAACCGCCTCAAGGGTATCATCGACGAGGTGAAATCGTCACCCAAACCGATTATTCTTTTCATCGACGAAGCTCACATGCTCATCGGGGCAGGGGGCGCTGCTGGTGGTGCCGACGCGGCCAACCTGCTCAAGCCCGCACTTGCCCGCGGCGAGCTGCGCACCGTCGCTGCCACCACATGGAGCGAATACAAGAAGTATTTCGAGAAGGATCCGGCCCTTGCCCGCCGCTTCCAGCTGGTTAAGCTCGATGAGCCATCGCCCGAGCAGGCCATCACCATCATTCGCGGTCTACGCGGTGCTTATGAGAAAGCCCATGGCGTCTATATTCGCGACAGTGCGGTGGAAGCGGCAGCCAAACTGTCGGCCCGTTATATCTCCGGTCGCCAGTTGCCCGACAAGGCCGTAGATGTGCTCGATACCGCATCTGCCCGTGTCAAACTCTCCGGTTCTGCCAAACCCTCTGTCATTGTCCTGAAGGAAAAGCGTGCAGCCGAGCTCGAACGCGCCCTTGATGCGCTTCGTCGCGACGAGACAACCTCCTATGGCGAGGCCGATAGCCGCATCGGCGAACTTGAAGCCGATGTTGCCAAAATTCAGGACGAATGCACTGAGCTTCATGCCCAGTGGCAAAAGGAGCTCGAACTCGTAGACAAAATCGTCGGCATTCGCAGCACCCTCGGCATCTCGATGCACACCATCAAGGACGCCGTCGAAGCGCATGAGGATGCAGACAAGGCCGCAGAAGAAGCTGCCGAGGCCGCCGTGCCATCGGCTGAAGGCGAAGAGTTGACGGACGCTGAGCGCGAAGCCCTGAAACAACAGTTCAAGGATCTCGTTGCCGAACTCTCCGAGGTGCAGGCAGGCAAGCCGCTTGTGGCCTTCGAGGTTACCGAGGACGTGGTCGGTGAGGTGATCTCCGACTGGACCGGCGTGCCTCTTGGCAGCATGGTTCGCGACGAAAGCCGATCGATCCTCGAAATGGCCAAGAATCTCGCAGGTCGTGTGATTGGTCAAGATCAGGCCATTGATGCCATCGATGACGGTGTTCGCGCCGCCAAGGCCGGGGTTCAGAACCCGGATGCCCCGATGGGTGTCTTCCTTTTCGTCGGCCCTTCCGGCGTCGGCAAGACCGAATTGGCAACGGCCATCGCCGACCAGCTGTTCGGCGGCGAACGCTTCCTCATTTCCATCAACATGTCCGAGTTTCAGGAGAAACACACCGTCTCCAAACTCGTTGGCTCTCCTCCGGGCTATGTCGGCTACGGCGAGGGTGGCATCCTCACGGAAGCTGTCCGCCAGCGGCCCTATTCGGTGGTATTGCTCGATGAGGTTGAGAAGGCCGATCTGGAGGTCATGAACCTCTTCTATCAAGTCTTCGACAAGGGCGTTCTGTCCGATGGCGAAGGCCGCCAGATCGATTTCAAGAACACCATCGTCATCCTGACGTCGAACCTTGCGACCGATGTTCTAACGGAAATGGGCACAGCGGCGAAAAAGCCGACCATGGACGAGCTGACCGAAGCGATCCGTCCGACCCTCAGCGCCCATTTCAAGCCAGCCCTTCTGGCCCGCATGCAGGTCATTCCCTTCTATCCGCTGATTGGCGAACCGCTCGGCAAGATCGTTCGACTCAAGCTGAACAAGGTCGGCAAGCGTTTGAAAGAAAACCAGAAGCTCGGCTTTGACTATACCGACGAAGTGGTCGAGACCATAGCGGCCCGCTGTACCGAAGTGGAAACCGGCGCGCGCAATATCGACCATATCGTCAACCGGACCATCCTGCCCGAACTCGCGACACAATTGCTGGTCAACATGGGTGAGGATGCCAAGGAGTTCGAAAAGGTCAGCATTGCACTCGGTGCAGATGGCCGCTTCGCCTACCAGCTCATCTGATCCGATTGCGAAAAGAATGCTTCCCCGAAAGTCTCGGGGATACTCAATAATTGATCTTCCGGAGCAGATCCGGAAGATCGGGTTCCAACCCTGATATCACGCGTGGTTTCATCTGTGGTCACAACCCAGCTTTACAGGGATCTCGTCGAACTGACGATCGCCCTTGCCAATGAACAACAAGTCGAGACGCTCATGGAGCGTGTGCTTGATGCTGCCCTCAGCCTCTCCAACGCGGAAGGTGCCGCCATCTATACCCTCGATGGTCTCGCAAGGCATCTTCATTGCGTCAGCCTCAAATTTCTCGGCAGGGGAGAGCGTGCCCGCAAGGATCTGCGCATTTCCCTTTACAACAAGAAGCAGAAGCCAATTCTCGAAGATCCGGCAGCCTTTGCGGCGATCACCGGCAAGATTGTCAACATCGGCAAGCTCGACGAATATACCGGCTACGATCTCGAGAATGTCCGGACGCTTGACGCCGCGCTCGAATTTAAGACGAGGTCTCTGCTCATCGCACCACTGGTGATCCGCTCCGAGCAGGTGATCGGCATTCTGCAACTCTCCAATGCCCGCAGCCATGCAGACAAGAGTCTCGTGCCATTTGATGATACGTTCACGCGGCCATTGCAGAGCTTTGCCGCCCATGCTGCGGTCGCCATTCACAATGCGCGGCTTTACGAAGAAAACCATCGCCTGATCCGCAAGCTCGGTGCCCAGAACGAGCGGCTGATCATCGAGAACACCAGGCTGATCAGTCAGGTTCAGAGGAAAGTCAAAAAGCCTGAGGACATCATTGGCGACAGTCCTCCGATGGCGCGGGCTTATTCTCTGGTCGATAAGGCTGCCTGTTCGTCGGTACCCATCCTCATTCGCGGGGAGACGGGAACCGGCAAGGAGAAGATGGCCAACTTCATTCGTACTTCGAGCGATCGGGCTGACAAGCCCATTGTTGTGCAGAACTGTGCAGCCCTACCGGAAGCATTGCTTGAGAGCGAGTTGTTCGGCCATGTGCGCGGAGCCTTCACCGGTGCCACAGCGGACAAGAAGGGGCTCGCCCATGAGGCCCATCAGGGAACGCTATTCCTTGACGAGATCGGCGACATGCCCCTCAGTCTTCAGGCCAAGGTCCTTCGCCTGTTGCAAGAGGGCGAATTGCGTCGTGTCGGGTCGACAAAACCTGAGTTCGTCGATGTACGCATCATCGCGGCGACCAACGTGGATCTGGAAGACAAGATCGAAAAGGGAGAGTTCCGCCGGGATCTCTACTACCGTCTCAATGTCTTCCCGATCATACTGCCGCCCTTGCGCGAGCGGATGTCCGACATCCCGAAGCTCATCGATCATTTTCTGCAGTCAGCGGCCTCCAGCATCAACATCGAGCCCCCGCTGATTTCGCCTCAGGCTCTCGATTGCCTGCTCAAATGGAGCTATCCCGGCAATGTGCGTGAACTCAAAAACATCCTCGAACGCGCGGTCTTGTTGGCTCGCGATGCTGGTACCATTGAGACGGATCATCTACCCATCGAATTGAGCGGCTACTCGGACCGGGACGAGGACGAAATCTCGGCCGTTATCCCCGAAGGAGACCTCAAAACTATCATCGGGCAATATGAAGCCAGGGTTCTTGAAATCAAACTGCGGGAATTGAACTGGAATCAGAGTAAGCTCGCCAGAGAATTGAATGTCAGCCGGCGGACGATCGTCGAGAAGATCAACCGTTACGACATTCGCAGGCCGGGCCAGAAGGCGTCTTGATCAATGCCAGGGCCGGTTTATGGACCGGTGGGACTGCATGAGTGAAGAAACGAAAGACCAGATTTCAATCCATATCGTCGAAGAATGCTTTCATGCCTTTTTGTCCGGGCGCAGCTCTTTTGACGGCCTTGTGCGGGACTTGAAGGCCGGTCTTGCGGACGCTCGATATGAGGCGGCCGATATCCATGCTGTCATTGCTGATTTTCAACGCCGCTCTGACTTGCCCAATGATCTGGCTGAAATGATCAAGGCGGTGGTGCCTGCTGCGACGCAAAGCGCATCGGATCCAAAAGATGGCGATGATGACGCATCAGACATGTTCGATGAGGCGACGCTTCCCTATGAAGCACCGTTCGATGTTGCGGAAGATCCTAAAACGCAAGTCGCCTCCGGCCCGCCGATCTCGACTTTCGGCCCCGAACCGGCTTTCCTGTCTACTGACAACCCGGAAGAGGCCGCCCGCCGCAAGGAGCATGATCGGGTGCGCAGCAAGGTCGATGACGTGGTCCTCAACGCCCTCGTCAAGGACTACCGATCCTATCGCAAGGGCAACACGGAAGAGCAGAAGGACTTTGCGTCCGCCAAACCGGATGTCCTTGATGGCCTTCTGTCCAACTATCAATCCGTTCGCTATCGCTCGGACGCCAAACGGATCAAACAGGGCCGCAAGACGCAAGAGCTGCAATTGGGCTCGGTTTCCGATGCCCATGAAAAGCGGGCAACCATTGGCTCCCTCCTGAGGGATCGCTTCATTCTCGATGCTGAAATCGGCAAAGGCGGGATGGGAATTGTCTATTCCGCCGTGGATCGCCGTCGCCTTGAGGCAGGAAGCCCCGAGCCCTATGTGGCGCTGAAGCTGCTCAACGACAGCTTCCGGAGCAATTCTGCCGCATTGCTCGTGCTTGAGTCAGAGGCCCGTAAGGCCCAGAGCCTTGCCCATCCCAACATCACGACCGTTTATGATTTTGACCGAGACAAGTCCGAAATCTTCATCGTCATGGAGCTGTTGACCGGCAAGCCGCTCAACCGGCTGCTATCGAAACAGCTCGGCTCCCCCATGCCGCCGCACCGGATCAACCAGATCGTGCAAGGCATGTGCAGCGGGCTGTCTTACGCCCACAATCAGGGCGTGGTGCATTCTGATCTCAAACCGGGCAACGTCTTCGTGACCGATGATGGCCAGACCAAACTTCTCGATTTCGGGCTGGCGGTCGCCAACGCACCCGGCGGCTTTGATGTCGCAACGCTCAACGGATTGACGGCGCCCTATGCCAGCCCGGAAATGTTCGAAGGAGCACCACGGGATCCACGCGATGACATCTTCGCGCTTGGCTGCATCACCTATCAGTTGATTGCAGGTGTTCACCCGTTTGAAATGCGCTCGTCCGAGGACGCAGCCCACGACAACATGCAGGTTGATATCATCCCCGATCTCGATCCCGGTGCGTGGGAGGTGATCGCGTCGTCCCTGCAGTTTGACCGCGACAAACGCCTCTCGAGTGTTGACGATTTTTACAGCGGCCTGTTTGAATCCTGAAGGCTCAGTCTTCAGCAATCAGATCAAGGATCTGCTCAACACCTTGCGAGAAGGGATGCTCGGGCTGCAAGGTCCGGATGAGGCCCGTGCTGCCGATCTGGATCAGCTCGGTCGACACGGGCAGAACCGCTGCGACCGGCGTGCGGTAGCTCGAAAAGATCCTCCGGGAGAGATCCTGAAAATCATAGCTTTCCAGCGCCTTGTTCACGACCAACAGCAGTTGGGGTACCTGTAGCTTGCGCGCCAGCTCCAGTGTCACCGCCGTTCCCTGATAGTCCTGAACGTCAGGCCTGAGGATCAGCATCAGCGTGTCGGAAATGGCAATCGAGAGCAGGGTCTCCTCGTTGACGCCCGGGTGCGTGTCGATGAGGAGATAGTCAAGTTCAAGCTGCTCGCAGAAGTCCTGAAAGCCGTTGTTGAGGTCATCGACCTCGTATTTTTCCTTCAGGATCCGCGCGATCTCGCCGGTCTTGATGCTCGAAGGCAGCAGGAACACCTTGGCCCCTTCTGGCGCGACCGGCTGATCCTGATCATCGAGAAGCCCGTTGGTGACATCTACGGCGGCCTCCACCACACCGCAACGCCCCCACAAATAATCATTGAGCGTGAAGCGCAAGTGATTGGGGTCGACCTTGAACAGCGTGTGAATGCCAGGAGACTGGATGTCCGTATCGACAATCCCGACGCGTTTTCCGCGCATCGCCAGACCAGCCGAGAGATTTGCTGTCAGGTTGGACTTGCCTGTACCGCCCCGATAGGAATGCGTGGATATGATCTTGGTCATCCTGTCCTCAAACTGATGTCGGCCTTCTTGCCGGTCTTGTCGTGTCTTTGTGGTTCAAGCTACTCAAACTGGCGTTGCGCCAAGCTTAATCCTGCTTGAATTTGTTGCGCAACTGCCTGGCCCGAGCCTGAAGGTTCTGGAAATATTCGCTCTCTGCGATTTCCTCGATCTCCTGATCGGCCTGTTCCTCATCATAGGTCACGTCGAGCTTCTTCAGTTTCGCCCGCAGCCCGGTGTTTTCCGACTTGAGCTTGCGCTGGGTCGCTTCGAGCTTGCGCTGTGTTTCTTTCAAGTCATCGATCAGTTGATTGGCATGAAACTCGCGCGCCTCGACCTGCACCACCATAGAGGAGAAGCTTTCGGCCAGATCACGGATCTCGCTGGCGATGGTCTCGTCGGCGATCACGTCATAGAGCGCATCAACCGCGTCGAATTGTCCGCTGGCAATCGCCTCACAGGCCGTGGTCAGTCCCTCAAAGGCTTTGCTGTTCTTTTCCTGTTTGAACGTGTCGTTCATGGTGTTTCCTAATGAAGGCCTTCTGAACCATTGCCGCCAAGTGGCAACAGGACCCTTGTTTGATTGCGATTGCCAACTCTTTGATAGGAGATTGAGCTAGCGAACTGGTGAACGAGAAACAGCCCCAGACCGCCTACCGCCATATCCTCGAGCGACTGGTCTTCCTTTATGCCCACCTCTATCTCCTCGACATCAAAGGGACTGGCTCCATCAAGGATCGTGATCTTGAGCGCATCATCCTGCTTGGTCAGGTTGATGTCGATCTCGTCGTGTACACCGGCACCATAGCCATAGTTGATGATGTTCGTCGTTAATTCCTCGATCACGAGCATCGCGGCGCGGCGGGTGTCCTCGGAAAGCTGCTGGCTTTCGGCATAATCGGGGATCGCGCGCATGACAAGGCTCAGGCTGGCCAGATCATTGGGAATTGATATGTCACATGTTGCGTCGCTCATGAAGACCTCGAAGTCAGGTGAGCTGAAAACTGGTTGGGCGCCGGGCTCAGGCTTCGAGCAGCCCCAGAGCGGCTTCTTCGTCATCGGACACGGTGATGATCTTCAGGAATCCCGACACCCGCAGCACTTCCTTCACGCTGGCGTTGGGAGCAAACAGAATGAACTTGCGGCCACTCGGGGCCATCTTCTTGGCCGTGACCAGAATGGAGCGCAATCCGAAGCTGCTAACGAAGTCGACCTCGGCGAGGCCAACCAGCAATGCGGCCTTTCCGTCGACGACATCGGAGGTGATCGCATCCTCAAAGGTTTTCGCGGTGAGAGTGTCGAGATTGCCAGCGAGTTTGAAAATCGTTGCATTCGGTTTTTCGGTTCGAGACACTTCCAGCATGCGGACTATATTCCTGTCTTTTGCCTGCCAAATTGAGGGTGGAATGGCGGACAGTTGTGAAACATACAGAATCATAACGATTTCAGATAAACTTAAGGTTATGATAAACAGACTCGACCATAAATATGTTTCATCGATTCATAGAAACTACAATTTACATCCCTATGACACGTAAGCCTCGATAGTTCGAATCGTGACAGTCTTCATCGACCCAGAATGACGTCTGTCAGCTTGCGGGAATAGATCGGAGAATTGCCAATGGCCGAAGTTGATCTGTCTGAATTACTGACTGACGGAAGGCTGGAAGCAGGCAAAAGTCCTGTCGATCCCGACAATTCATCAGACTACCGCGACACTCTAGAATTCGAGGAGTTGGAGACCGAGTTTCGCAAAGGCGAAACGGATGGTCCAACTGCGGTCAATTGGCGCGACCTCAACGCGAAGACGGTTGATGTGATTGCGAACAAGTCCAAAGATCTCGTGCTCGCAACCCGTCTTGTTTATGGTCTTTTCCTAGATGAAGGCTATTCCGGGCTTGCTGTCGGCATTTCGATACTTCGCGACCTGATTGAATCGCACTGGGAAGATCTCATCCCGCCTGTGAAACGCGAGCGGGGCAGGGTGGGGAGCCTCGACTGGATGGCGGAGAAGGTCGCGGTCAGCATTGATTTGCGCAAACCGACCCCGGATGTCGTCAATTTTGCCTTGGTTGCTCATGATCGGCTCGTCGAAATTGATGAGATGCTGGATACCAAGCTGCAAAAGGTAGCCGTTGCGCTTGGTCCGCTCATTCGCGCCCTGCGGCCCTATGCAGCAGAGGCCCGGCAGGCTCTCGAACAGGTCTCAGCGCCCACACCCGAACCGCAGGCAGCAACTCCCGAAGTCCAGTCCGTTCAATCTACCAATTATGGTCAGGCGCCTGTGGCATCGGTTCCTCAGGCACCCGTCGCGGCAGAAGAGCCTCACACCCCGGCTTCGCCATCAGCTCCAGATCAGAATGCAATTCCCGCTCCGGTCACCCCATTGGTGCCAGCACCGGCTCCTGCTCCAGTTCTTGCGCCAACGCCGACTGCACCAGCACAGGTCTCTGCGCCCGCCGTTGAGGTTCCAGAACTGAAACTGAGTGATGGGGTTGACGAGGCTCTTTCTGCTTTCTGTGCGTCCCTTGCGCGTATTGCCACCCATATGCGGGGCGAGGCGCTCAAAGACCCCAGAACCTATCTGACTGCCAGATTTGCCGCTTGGGGCAAGATCAAGGCTGCACCCAGTGCCGTTGGCGGCAAGACCATGCTGCCGCCGCCTCAGAAAGCCAAGCTTACGGAGATCGAGGCCCTTGCCAAGGCTGGCAATCACGAAGGATTGGTCCGGTCGATGGAAGGGACGATGCTGACGTCACCCTATTGGCTCGATTGCCAGTACTTCGTTGCCACTAGCCTTGCCGACCTTGGTTCGGACTATGCCGTGGCAAAGGCGGTTGTTGAAGCGGAAACGGCCGCTTTCGTCAAGCGCCTGCCTCAGGTCATCGATTTCACCTTCAGCGACGGCATGCCGTTCGCATCTCCCGAGACCAAGAACTGGCTGGCCTCTCTGGCAAGTTCTGGCGGCGACGGTGCGACAGGTGGTGTCGACCCTGTCCTGGCAGATGCTCGCTCGGCGGCAGCAAAGCTTGCCCAGAGTGGACAGGTGCCAGCCGGCCTCAAGATCCTGACCGAATATGCCAACAGTCGAACCGGAGGGCGCGAAACCTTCTTAGCGCGCCTGGAGATAGGAGAATTTTGTCTAAGGTTCGACAATTTGCTCCCATTGTTCGCAATGTTGGACGGAATGAACGAAAAAGAAAGAAATTTGGGGTTAATTGAGTGGGATCCACAACTGGCAACTGCACTTGCCAGTCTGAATGTCAGAGCACTCAATCATAAGAATGCCAAACAAATAATTGCTGAACCCGAAATTAGAGAGCGCAAGACAAGTGCACTCAGAATGTTGTCGCAACTCGATATCGCACTGGCGTCTGAGCTCGCTGCAACGCCGACAGGCTAACTCTCCATTCGCATGCCCGTCGTAATAAAACTGACGTTTAGTCTGTCATATGATTGTAACCCACGTTTGACGGGCAAAAGTCGCAGATCCAGTGAGCCGTAATGGCCCGCGAAACCGAGGAACTGAGGGAACATGGCTAAAGAATCATCTGTCGCACCGAAAGAACGCGTCAATATCCGCTATAAGCCTGCAACCGGGGATGCCAAGGAAGAAGTCGAACTGCCCCTGAAAATGGTCTTCATGGGCGACTACACCCTGAAGGAAGACGACACTCCGATTGAAGATCGCGAGCTGATCAACGTCGACAAGGACAACTTCAACGACGTTATGAAAAGCATGGATCTGTCGCTTGATCTTGCCACGCCGAACAAGCTGGCGGACGAGAGCGAGGAAGATCCGGGTGACATGACCGTGTCTCTCAAGTTCCAGAATATCAACGACTTCAAACCCGATGCAATCGCCCGTCAAGTTCCCGAACTGAATAGCCTTCTGGAACTGCGCGAAGCGCTGGTTGCTCTCAAGGGTCCTTTGGGCAACGTGCCTGCCTTCCGCAAGGCGATTCAGGGCGTGCTCGGAGATGAGGACGCACGCGAAAAACTTCTCGCCGAACTGGTGAATGCTACCGAGGGAGCCAAAGACAAGGGCGAATGATCCCAGTCTTGAGCTCAGGTTCCGCACTGGTGGGGCCGCTATCTGCATACATTGCATGACAAGGTTTTTGGAAGAATGGCTGAACTCGAATCCGCACAACAATCGCAAGCAACCGAAACTGTCGAAGACGGTTCGCTTCTCGATCAGATCCTCAATCAGACCAAACTGGCCCCGAGCGACGAAGGCTATGACATCGCCAAGAAGGGCGTAAGCGCCTTCATTGCCGAGCTGCTCAAGCCGACGCGTGCCGACCAAACCGTCAACAGCGGTGCGATTGATCAGATGATTGCCGAGATCGATCGCAAGATGTCGACGCAGGTCGACGAGATCCTGCATCACGAGGACTTCAAAACGCTCGAATCCGCATGGCGCAGCCTAAAGTTTGCCGTTGATCGCACCGACTTCCGTCAGAATATCAAATTCGAAATCATGAACGTCAACAAAGAAGACCTGCTTGACGATTTCGAAGACAGCCCGGAAGTTATGAAGTCCGGTCTCTACAAACATATCTATACCGCCGAGTATGGCCAGTTTGGTGGTGAGCCTGTCGCTGCCGTCGTCTGTAACTATGCTTTCGGCCCCGGCTCTCAGGATGTTAAGTTGGCACAATATTGCGCAAGTGTCGGGGCGATTTCTCACGCTCCCTTCATTGCAGGCGCATCGCCAGCGATGTTCGGTGTCGACAGTTTCGAGGAAATCCCGAACCTCAAGGACATGACCTCCATTTTCGAAGGTCCGAAATACGCCAAGTGGAACTCGTTCCGCGAATCTGAAGATGCCCGGTATTTCGCGTTGGCCATGCCGCGTTTCATGCTGCGCACACCTTACGGCTCCGAAACCGAGCCGGTGAAATCCTTCAACTATGAAGAAAAGGCAGAAGGCGAAACGGAAAACTATCTCTGGGGCAACGCATCCATCGCGCTGGCATCCAAACTGACCGACAGCTTCGCCAAATATCGCTGGTGCCCGAACATCATCGGCCCGCAGTCCGGCGGTGCCGTCGAGGATCTTCCGGTTCACAATTTCGAGGCCATGGGTCAGCTGCAGAGCAAGATCCCGACCGAAGTGCTGGTGTCCGACCGCAAGGAATTCGAGCTTGCCGAGCAGGGCTTCATCTCCCTCACCATGCGCAAAGGCTCGGACAATGCGGCCTTCTTCTCGGCCAATTCGACCCAGAAGACCAAATTCTTCGGAAATACCGAGGAAGGCAAGGAAGCACAGCTGAACTACACGCTCGGCACCCAGCTTCCCTACATGATGATCATCAACCGTCTGGCTCACTACATCAAAGTGATCCAGCGCGAAAACATCGGCAGCTGGAAAAACCGTACCGAGTTGGAAAGTGAATTGAACAACTGGATCCGCCAGTATGTTTCGGATCAGGAAAATCCGTCTGCGGAAGTGCGGTCCCGCCGTCCTCTGCGCAAGGCTGAAATCGTCGTGTCCGACGTTGCAGGTGAGCCGGGCTGGTACAGTGTCAGCATGTCCGTGCAGCCGCACTTCAAATATATGGGTGCCGATTTCACTTTGTCTCTCAAAGGGAAACTCGACAAATCCTGAGTTGAGACCTGAAGTCCGGATGGGTGTTCATGATTACAGTCAGTCTGCTGCAGAAGCTGGAACAGGTTCGCCCCGAACAGACCTCGAGGCAAATTCAATATGATGATAGCGAGATCATGGAGAGTATTCTCCATGATCTCCGCATTCTGTTGAACTCCCGCAGAGGCAACTGTGAGACACGGCCGGAATTCGGTCTTGCCGATTTTAACGCGACCGAGAATGCGACGAACTCGGTCGCCATGATCGCGCGTGACGTTCAACGGCAGATCGTCATGTTCGAGCCGCGTTTGCGCAATGTGTCGGTTCGCCCCGTTCAGGATGAAGAGCGGCGGTTGGAATATGTTTTTCACATCAGCGCAGAGCTAAACCGGGATGGTGACGCTATTCGCGTGACCTTCGACTCCATCATGGGGGCGGATGGGTCCATGCGCTTCAATGGCTGATCGGTCCAATCCTTCGAGATCTCATGAGATCCGTGTTTAACCTATTGGGGAAATGCTGGTATTTGGCTGAATGCCGGTGGACTTAAGAGATCATTATATGCTGCAAAATATTATGGTTAAAGCGTTCTGAAACTGCCGATTCTGCGCACCACTTATTCATTGTGAGATCCTGGCGATGTCGATCAATACCTACTACCGCGATGAACTGAGCTATCTGCGTGAGAAGGGCGGAGAATTCGCCCGCGCCAACCCGCGCCTGTCTCAATATCTGTCGCGGGATGGTAGCGATCCGGATGTTGAGCGTCTGTTTGAGGGCTTTGCTTTTCTTGTCGGGCGACTGCGAATGCAGATCGATGCCGAGATGCCCGAACTCGCCCATAACCTGCTTCAGTTGATCTGGCCGCATTACCTCAAGCCGGTACCGCCGATCACGACGCTGCAGCTGGGCTTTGCCGATGGCGCGAGCGGGGCCTCGATCAAGGTCCCTCGCAACACAGGTGTCCAGACCGGCACGATTGACGGGGAGGCCGTCTCCTTCCGGACCTCATATGACACCACCGTTTTGCCATTCCGGATCGATGACCTCCAGTTGGAGAACCGCACGTCAAGTTGCACGATTTCCATTCGCTTCCAGCGACTGGCCGGCGCCGGTCTGCAAGGGTTGGGTGAAGGGCCTGTGCGGCTGTTTTTCAATTCAAACAGAAACCTGGCGGTTGCTCAGGGGCTGTTTGCGCTGTTTCACGAGAAGATGGCTCAGGCCACATTCGCCGCAAAAGGGGAACCCGCTCAGAAGGTCAAACTCGGAGTGTCCTCTTGTGGCTTCGAAGACGAACAGGCGACATTGCCCTATCCTCAGGGGTCTTTTCGTGGCTTCAGAATCATGCAGGAATATTTCTCCTGCCCGGAGAAATTTCTCTATGTCGAACTCGACGGGCTTCAGCGTTTCGCCGGATCACCCGCGGATTCCTTCACGCTGACCTTTGAATTCTCGCAGCGCTTCGGCGTCTCGTCTAAACTCGATGACGACCAGATCGTCATCAACTGCACACCGGCCGTCAACCTCTTTGAGACAGAGGGGCAAGCCCTCCTTGTCTCCCACGACAGGTCCGAATATCCGGTCCGCATGATTGGTGATAGGGACAAGTTTTCCATTCACACCATCTCGGATCTTGTTGGCTGGGTTCAAGGCACTGGAGAACGGGTCGATTACGAACTGTTCGAGAGTTTCCGCCATGATCCGGCAACGTCCGATGGTGGGGAAAAGCTCTATTACCGCACCAAGGTACGCCCGAGCATGGTCGGTCTTGGCATCGATCATTTCGTCTCGTTCGTCTCGCGCTACAACAAGCTCGGCATCCCTCCGACAGAAACCGTGTCCCTGCGCCTTATCTGCTCGAACGGCAAGTTTGCCACGCGCTTCGGCATCGGGTCGGTCAACCAGCCGACATCAACGACACCAAACAAGCTGAAGTTCTCCAACATCACGCCAATCATGAGTGAGGTGATGCCGCCGCTTGATGACAGTGTGCTCTTCACGCTGATTGCCAATCTGGCGCGCAACTTTGCCTCCCTGATTGATGTGGAGGCGCTGAAGACGGTTATCCGTGCTTATGATTTCCGCTCCCATGTCGACAAGCAGGCCGCTCAACAGCTCGAGTTGCTGCTGCAATCCCTCGATAGTTTTGAGCGCAAGTCGATAGACATTGTGCGCAAGGGACGTCCGGTGCGCGCCTACGAACTGACGCTGAGCCTGTCGGAAATGCAGATGGGCGGTGAGGGCGAAATGTATCTGTTCGGCCGCGTGCTCGATCATTTCTTAAGATCCTATGCGAGCGTCAACAGCCTTCATCGCTTCACGATTGTTGGCAAGGACATGAATGTTCGCTATCGCTTCCAGCCCGAATGGGGGGAGGCCAACACGTTGTGACCGATCAGATCGACAGTCAATTCAACGTCCTGTCCGTGCTTCAGGCCCAGTCTGACGGCAGCAGGGCTGCTTTGGCTGACATCGAGCCGGGAGATCTGGTCGGGCTGACGAAGATCCGCTTTCATCAGCTGGTCTCGCTGATCGAAATTCTCAACGGCTCAGCCCTTGAGGCCGATCTCGATCTTCGCGGAGAGCACGAATATATCCGCTTCCGTGCCAGCCGCTCCTTGAGCTTCGGACCCGGAGACATGTCTTCGGTTCGCTATGACGAGAGCGGCAACTATCTGGAACTGCGCGTTAATTTCTTTGGCCTTTATGGCCCGGCGTCACCGCTACCACCCTATTACACAGAGCGTATCATCGAGTCCGACGACGTGCCGTCTGCGGTTGAGGATCTGCTCGATATCTTCAACCACCGGCTTATATCCATGATGCACGTCATCTGGCGCAAGAACCGTTATTATCTGCGCTATGAAGCCGGTGGGATCGATGCCCTGTCGCAGAGATTTCTGGCGCTTTGCGGCTTCCCGCTCGAGGATCGCAAGGAAGTCGGCCACATTTCGCGTTCCGCGCTGCTGCCCCACATCGGCCTGTTGTCGCAATATTCCAACTCCGCACAGGTCATGGCTTCCGTGCTGTCGAGTTTCTTCGGTTTGCGCTGCCGGGTTGAGGAATTCACCGAACGCCGCGTGATGATCGAAGAAGAGGCGCAGTGCCAGCTCGGCGTCGCCAATTGCCGCCTTGGCGAAGAGGTCCTGCTTGGCGAAAGCCTGCTGGACGATCTTGGCAAGTTCACGGTCAAAATCGACGCGGAAGGCTATGAGACTCTGCGCCAGTTCCTGCCCGATGGGGTCTATCATCAGCAGTTGCAGGAGCTGATCCTGATGATCAACAGGGACCCACTCGATTGGGAGATCTGTTTCGTCTACCGTAAGGAAACGATTCCCTCGATGCGGCTTGGGAGTGGACGACTTGGGTGGTCCTGCTGGTTGTCCGGGGGAGATGCCTCAAGGCTGGAAAACGAGATACGTCTTTCTCCACTGAATGAGCACGAAATCGCACAACTAGTAACACCGGATACCGCAAACCTTCACAAAGAATTAAAGCAGACCAGCCAGACTGGTGCTCAGCGGGATATGCAGGCAAACCCAACGGATTCCTAACAATGAAGCTGAAATTGGCCCTTGTCGGAAATGATAGCGTAGACGGGCATGACTTTGACAGCGCTGGCGGCGTGTTCGGACGTTCGAAGAAATGCGATTGGGTCCTGCCTGATACGGATCGGATTCTGTCTTCCCTGCATGGACGGATTTCCCATTCGGACGGCCAGTTCTACCTCAAGGATGAAAGCACCAACGGCATCTATCTCGATGGCGATCAGAAGCCTATCGGACGCGGTAACTCGGTTTTGATCGAGCCGGGCATGAAGTTCTTTGCGGGCCGCTACCTGATCCTCGCCAGCCTCGAGGGAGCCGCGGAGCATCCCAAGGCACCCTCGGTGTCCGTTCCGCAGGAGCGCCATGAAGCGTCCCTGACCGATCTTCTGACCCCACGACGCCAGCCAAATCCAAAGCAAGCGGACATGCGTCCCGCGCCAGTGGATCTGGACGCTGATCGCGCCAATGATCCGCTCGCCTATTTCGATGACGATTCAGGGCCTAACCCGTCATTGGGTGGAAGTAAGGGCTTCCCCGGAGCGCCGATGGGTCAGCCAGACTGGGGGGCAGGGCCGTCCTATTCCGATCATCAGAATGCGCACCGGGCACCGTCTCTCAGCGCCGCTCCAGATGTGGTCGTCCCCGAACAGCGGTCCACCGGTCCGAGCGTCGCGCCAAACGTAACGGCACGGCCACCTGCACCTGCTGCGCCCATGCCTATTTCTGAGCGAATGGAGCCCAACGCTGCAGAAGCTGATGATATCGCGCGTCTGGCGAACCTGCTTGGCAATGGACAGGAGGAGATGTCTCCCCCGCCAAAAGGCCATATCGAGCCGCCCCTTGGAGCTCCGGCCGCGTTTGCACCGCCACCACCAGCCGTTGATCCAATCCCGCCAGCAGCGCCACAGCCTGCACCGCAGGCATCTGCCGGTCCGGCGATACCTGACGACTTTGATTTCCTTTCAGTGCTCGGATCTTCAAAGCGCGCTTCTCAAACGCCTCCGCCAGCCGTCCCCCAAAGCCCAGTCGGGTCGCCCTCCGGTCTGCCGCCATCCATGTCGGCCGATCTGATGCACATTCCTGAGCCCGGGACCGATGGGGGGGCGGCAAAGCCCGCCGAAGTGTCCGATCCCATGGATGCCATGATGGCACGGCGCGCCGAACGGGCTGCAGCTCTCAAGGCCAAAAGCGCCAACACCGCTCATGCTCCGGTACTGCCCGAGGCCAATCAGGTCGTGCCGGGTGTTGGAGTGGCGAGCGCGAACGCTCCTTGGGATGGTATGCCGCCGATGGCCTCCACCGGCACCAGCCAACAGGCCCCGACTGAGGGGGCACAAAGCGCCGCACCAACCCAAGCCTCCGCCAAGCCAGGTGCCGCCGATCCTCTGGATGAGCAAGCTCTGTCTCTGTTCTTCTCGGCGCTGGGCTTTCCCGACGTCGATCTGTCATCGACCCAGCGCAACGACGTGATGCTCGATGCCGGTCGCATGATCCGGGAGACAGCCAAGGGGCTGATCCTTCTGTTGTCCGCCCGCAAGATGGTGAAGTCTGAATTTAGGATGGACGAGACCCAGATCCGGCCTGAAGACAACAATCCATTCAAGCATTTCCGAATTTCCGAGCTGGCGCTCGACGAGATGTTCCTTACGCGCAAGGGTGGCTATCTGTCGCCGCCTCAGGCGGTGAACGAAGCCTTTGAGGATTTGCAGCAGCACACGATGCTTACCATGTCCGCGATGCAGAAGGCCATCAAACTCCTGTTCGACCAGCTCTCACCCGAAGCCATTACCTATCAGATCGAACAGCAGGGCGGTCGCATTCGCGGCCTCGGTGTCGGCAAGTCCGAATGGGCCATGTATGTCGAACAGCATGAACGGCTGAGCGGCCGCATCGACGGACTGGCTCGCCAGATCATTTCCGAGGCATTTGCGCAGGCAGAAGAAGAATTCGCCCGAAAAATGGCTTCCGAACGACGGGAGAAGAACCAATGACAAATCTCATCCGAGCCCTTTCGGCAACATTTGGCATTGCGATGCTGCTCATCGCGACCGGTTGCACGAGCACGCCCGATCCGACGCCCGCCGCCGTGACCATTCAGGCCGCCGCTGCGATCAACCCCAATGAGGAAGGTACGCCGTCTCCGGTGGTCGTTCGTATTTACGAACTCAAGGGTGTGAAGGCCTTCAACAACGCCGACTTCTTCGATTTTGACGATGAAACGGCGACGCTTGGCGCCGATCTGCTTGCCAGCCGCGAGTATGAAATGACGCCCGGATCGACAAAGGAATATGAGTCCGACATTTCCTCCGAGGCGACTCACCTTGGCGTTGTAGTCGGTTTCAGGGAAATCGATAAGGCTCAATGGCGCACGTCATTCCAGCTGGAACAGGGTGACGACGTCAAGCTTTTGATCAATTTGACGGGCATTTCCGTAACAATACAAGAACTTAAACGATCAGTGATGGGACTGAGCTTCTGAAGGCTTTCCAGCTGACGTCGGATCTGACTAAACTTCAGACCATTCCAAAACAAGACCCATTTGACCAGCAGGGAGTAGCAGGTGTTCACGACGGGAAAACCACTTTGGCTGGAAGGCATGTTCTTGCGTCCTCAGCATCTCCAGCAGCAGGATCGCTGGATTGAATCCGGTCTGGAGCATCGGGTTGCCGGCCTCGTTCCCTTTCCTTGGGGGATCAGGGATCTGGCCTTTGATGCTGCTGCTCTGGGGTTGGGGCAAATCAAGCTCTCCGCTTTCGATCTGATTTTCCCCGACGGCAGCGTCTGCGATGACAAGACGGGCACGCCCGGTCCCAAGGCGCGACAGATCACTCTCGAAGATCAGGGCAAGAAGGTCTATCTGGCCATCGCCATGCACTCCCTTGGCCATTCGGAACTGTCGGACAACGAGAACCCGAGCCGCCGCTATCTCAAGGTCAGCTCCAACCTCAGCGATACAATCGAGAGTGGCCGCCCTGAACAGGACATCCTGCTCGGAGCGCTCAACATGCGCATCCTGCTCGAAGGAGAAAGCCTCGATGATGAGGTTTCTCTCCAGATCGCCGAAATCGACACAGTCGATGCTCAGGGCAAGATCACGCTGGTCGAAAGCTTCATTCCGCCTCTGCTTCGCTCCGGGGCCTCGAAGCGCTTCCTGTCTATCCTTGAAGAGATCAGGGGCCTGTTGCGCCTGCGCTCCCAATCGCTGGCATCAGCCGTCATGGGGCAGGGCGGCGACAACCGGTCTGGGATGCTCGACCTGATGCTGCTTGGGGCCGTCAACCGCAATGAGCTGGTCTTCTCGCACATGATCGAGGCCGGCTATCATTCTTGCGAGGAAATCTACCGCAATTGCATCGGCATGGTCGGCGAACTGTCTGCCTATGCTGCCAGCAATCGCCGGTCCAAGGACATGCCGAAATATGTTCATACGGACCTGCGCGGCACCTTTGCACCCATCCTCGCCGAATTGCGCAATCTGCTCAGCGTAATCGTCGAGCAGAATGCTGTCTCTATCCCGTTGACCGAACGTGGCTATGGCATCTGGATCGGTGAAATCGAGGATCGCATGACGCTGCTTGATCGTCGTGTGGTGCTGATTGCGCAGGCCAATGTCGCGCTTGAGACGATCCGCCAACGGCTGCCCATTCAGGCAAAAATCGGCCCGGCCGAACAGATCAAGGATCTGGTGAACCTGCAATTGCCCGGGATCTCTATCGCACCGCTCTCTGTGGCGCCGCGAGAAATTCCCTTCATCCAGAATGCGGTCTATTTTGAGCTCGACTCCAAAAATGCACTGTGGGCGCAAATGGTCGAGTCTGTTGCCGCAGCCATTCACGTCAGTGGCGACTATCCGGGCTTGAACCTTGAACTCTGGGCCATTCAAAAAGGGACTGCAAAATGAGTGGCGAAGAGGACGATTTCGAACAACCGACACGCTTCGATTGGCTCAGTCCGAGGGCTCGCACATCGCTTGCCCAGAATGATGCCAATGGTGACGAGCCGCCGATCCTTGTTCAGTCTGAGCCGCGTGCACCCAAGGCACCTGCCGCTATCGAAGGCGGTGTCTTGCAGAATGCGGCCAACATCGTCCAGAAGCTCGACACCTTACCCGAGCGAACATTGGTACGCCTTGCCGCGCCCATCCTGATCATTGTGGCGCAGCTTAGAAATTCCGAGGAAGAAGCCGATGTCACGGCTCTGCGCCATCAGGTTGTCGAAGAGATTGATCGCTTCCAGACCGCAGCTCAGGCCGCAGGCTGTGAGACGGGTGACATCATCGCCGCCCGCTATATCCTTTGCGCAACTGTCGATGAGACGGTCTTGATGAAACCATGGGGTAGCCGCAGCGTCTGGAGTTCCAACAGTCTCATCAACCAGTATCACAACGAGACCTGGGGCGGCGAGAAGGTGTTTGTCATCCTCGACAAGCTACGCAAGGACGCCCGCAAGAAACTGCCGGTGCTGATCCTCCTGCATGCCTGCCTGATGCTCGGGTTCGAAGGCCGGTTCCGGGTGCAGCAGGACGGCCGCAATCAGCTTGAAGATCTGCGCAATGAGCTTTCCAAGATTATCAAACGCAATTCTCAGATCGAGACGACCGAGCCACTCGCACGGCTCACCACTGCCGCCATTGGCGGGCGTCACATGCGGTCATTCCTCTCCATGTGGATGGTTGTTGGCCTTGCTGTCGTTGCCCTGTTGTTTGTCCATTTTTATGCTGAATTTGTCCTGTCCGCCGCGCTTGAGCCAGCTGCGAATGAAATCAGGTCGCTGGTGAACGGATAACAAGACGATGATCAAAGCCTATTTTGCCAATCTGTTCCGACCCTCGAGCATACTCATTCTGATCCTGCTGATCGCGCTCAGTGCCGTCTTCTATTTCTTCGGCCAGATGATCGCGATCAACGGCTCGGTGCCGTTCGAAAAGGACACCTTGCGCCTTGGCATCAGCATCGGCATCGTCGTCGCCTATTTCGTCATCACCTTCATCCGGCACCTGCTGGTGCGCCGCGCCAATGCCAAACTCATCAATTCCATGCTGGCCAATGACGAGCTGGTTTCCATGGGTGGTGACTACAGCGCCGATGAAGTCGCCCATATCCGCGAGCGCTTCGAAGAAACCATGGAGCTTCTTCGCGAAAACCCACTCGATGGTAAGAAACGGCGCAATTATCTGTTCCAGTTGCCTTGGTACATCATCATCGGCCCTCCGGGGACCGGCAAGACGACGATCCTGCAGAATTCCGGCCTTGATTTCCCGCTCTCCGATGGGGTCGGGAAAAACGCTCTGCAAGGCATCGGCGGGACACGGAGCTGCGATTGGTGGATTTCCAACGAAGCCATCATGATCGACACCGCTGGTCGCTACACCACGCAGGATGTCAATCAGGGTCTTGATGCCGCTGCATGGAACGGCTTTCTTGCGCTTCTCAAGGAGCAAAGAAAGCGCCGTCCGATCAACGGCCTCATGCTGGCCGTCAGCATCGAGGATCTGGCGCTGGGCTCTCCTGATGAGCGCCAGCAGCTCGCCGATACCTTGCGTCAGCGCCTGCGCGAACTGCATCGCATGTTCGAGATGCGCCTGCCTGTTTATCTGGTCTTCACCAAGTGCGACCTCATCGCCGGTTTTCAGGAATATTTCGAGGAAATCTCCGAAAATGAACGCGAGCAGGTCTGGGGAGTTACGCTGCCGTTCAACGATCAGCAGATGACCTATGGCCACGAGTTCGAACGGGAATTTCTCGAGTTGATCGGTCGGCTCGAAAAACAGCTGCCGAGCAAGCTGGCCGCCGAGAAGAGCAATTCGCTCCGCTGCAAGATTTATGGTTTCCCCCACGAATTCGGCGCCATGGCTCCGGTGCTGCGCACCTTCATTCAGGATGTCTTCCGCATCAACCGCTATGAGGCTCAGCCCCTTCTGAGGGGGATCTATTTCACCTCTGGTACGCAAGAAGGCACGCCCTTTGACCGCCTACTGGGGTCAATGAGCCGCAGTTTTGCCCTTGCCCCGACCCAGCAGATCGGTTTCTCCGGCAAGGAAAAGGCCTACTTCATCAAGCGCCTGCTCACGGACATCATTTTCCGCGAGCAGAATCTCGTCGGCCAGAATGCCAAATTGGAACGACGCCTCGCGTCGCTCTATGTGGCTGGCTATGCGGCGGTTGCGCTGATCAGTCTTGGTATTGCGGGCTATTGGCTCTGGGGGCTGCAATCCTCACTAGAGCTGATCCACGAATCCGAAGAACAGGTCCAGACCGTCAAGGCAACCCTTGAAGATGCCGACCGGCAGAGGACACTGCCAACCATCCTTCCGGCTCTGGATGCCACCTACAAGCTGAGGGAAATGGTGTCCGTTCCGGGCGGCATCAACTTCAATATGTTCGGCATCGACGCGCGCCCTGAATTGTCGGACGCGGCTGAGGCCACCTACGACACGGTGCTCGACAAGTATCTGCTGACCACCATGCGGGGCCGCATCCAGAACCAGATCCAGCTGCTTTCTAGCTCGGCCAATTCCAACAACCTTCTGCTGCGAGAACAGCTTGAGGCTTATCTGATGCTGACCTCCGGTCGGAACTATTCCGCGACGACGGTGCAGAAGGAATTCGATCGCCAGTCCGAGGCTGTCTTTGCGCTCAATTCCGATCAGAAGGACCGGATGAACGAGCATACGAGACGCCTTGCGCAGATCCTGCCTAAGTCCGAGGAAAGTGATTTCGGTACGATCCAGACTGCACGAAGCAAATTGTCCCAGACGCCACAGGCTCAGGACATCTATCAGCGCATGGTCTATGACGCGCGGGAACGCTTTCAGGTGCCCGCCATCAACATCACCGGATTGCTGGGAGCAGGGACCCTCAAGGTGGGCCAGACCGGCGGCGGTGCGCCAAGCATTGTTCCCGGTTTCTACACTAAGAGTGGCTTTTACGACATCTTCGTCAAACAGCTTCCCGACTATGTGAACAGCACCACCGGTAACGACTGGGTGCTGGGGGACAACAACCTGACTGGCGATGCCTATGATCGCATCGCGCGGCAGGTGACCGATCTCTACGTGAAAGACTATATCAAGGCTTGGAATGACGCGGTGACCAGCGTTCAGGTCATCGAATTCGAGACCCTCGGTCGCGGGCAGATCGTGCTGCAGGAGCTGTCTCAGCCACAGTCGCCCCTGACGAACCTGTTGAACAAGCTCAAGGAAAACACCGAGATCCCGCTTCCCGGGTCGAACCAGAATGTCAATGGCGCAGCCCCGGCGGTTCCGGGTGCTGGAAACGTGCTCGGCAACGTCAAGGATGCGTTGGCTGAAACCGCCGTTGCCACCGCATTCGGCAGCTCTGTCTGGCCCGGCCAGACCATCGGCGAGGCCTTCACTCCCCTTGTCAGCCTGCTCGACACCTCACGCAACACCGGGACCCTGCTCGAAATCCAGCAGCTGTTCGGCGATCTCTATGGCACACTCAACAGCGTCGTGACCGCACCGCAGCCGTCTGGGGCGGCCTTCGAGATCGTCTCCCAGCGGGCCAACCAGCCGACACAGGACAGTGTCACCAAACTGCGCGCGTCCGCAGCCACCAAGCCCGAACCCATCCGCTCCATGGTCAATTACATCGTTGATCGTAACTGGCAGCTGATGATGCGTGAAAGCTATCAGTATGTGAACGAGCGCTGGAAACAGGACGTTCTGCCCGTGTGTAATTCAATATTGGCTGATCGCTATCCCTTCTCGCTCGGCTCGCAACAGGATGTCTCGCTTGATGATTTCTCGGAACTCTTCCGTCCATCTGGCCTCATCGACACCTTCGTGAACGACTATCTCAAGCCCTTCACCACCTACCGTGGCCGGCAATATGTCGAGTCCTCGGTGCAGAATGCGGCCCTTGGCCTGTCGCGTGATGGCCTGTCGCAGTTATCCCGCGCCAAACTCATTCAAGAGGCCTTCTTCGGTCAGGCCGGGACCACACCAGAGACCAAATTCACCATCGAGCCATCCTTCCTTGATCCCAAGGGATTGAAGACGTCATTTGAGCTCGATGGCAACGAACTGATCTATCGTCACGGACCGATCCGCCGCAAGGACTTCACATGGCCCAGCCAGTTGAGCGCCAGCAAGGCGAGTATTCGCCTGACGCTTCTGGACAACACCTCGCGAACGGTCGAGCGCAATGGCAACTGGTCGATCTTCCGGCTTTTGAGCAGCGCCGATCTGTCTCGCTCCCGAGGGCAGGACAACTTCACCTTCTCGATCACCAAGGATGAAGTGTCCGCAACCTTCCAACTGCGCGCCAACAGCGTCGTCAATCCCTTCAATATGGGTTTGTATACGTCCTTCCGCTGCCCGCCTTCCTTGTGATCGGAGACGGCCATGCAGGAACCGGCCTATTTCGGCAAGATACCGACCGTAGCAGATTTCCTGCATCAGGGGCTGTCGATGAGCAAATTCGACGAATGGGCGGATGTGGCCGCGAGCTGGTTTCTCGGGAAGTTAGATGATGCTGATCCGGACTGGAAGGCCCGTGTGGTCAGTGCGCCGCTGTGGCGCTTCCTCATTCCCGATGGCGTGATTGCTGAATCCGGTTTCTATGGCGTGATGGCCGGTTCGATGGACAAGGCGAGGCGGGTCTTTCCCTTCGTCGTGCTCATCCCCCAGTCCATCGCATCCGCCTCGCTTGACCATGTCTTCCGATTGTCCCGGATCCTTGACGGACTGGAAAGCCAGACATTGGGGTTTCTCGCCGGTGAAACGGACCAGACGCAATTCCGGGATCAACTCGCCGGTCTGATGGTCAATCAACCGGTCCTCAATAGTGATGCGGCTCCCATTGATGCAGGCTTCAGGCGCTATCCGGCGACCTGTTTCAGCGACTGTCACGTGAGACCAGATGGGCTCAGCGTTGGTTCGAGCTTCGTGCTCGATCGGATGCCGGATCGCCCCAAGGGCGGGGGGGCAGGGGATCGCTGGTCTCTCTGGTGGCATGAAGGTGCGTCCAATCGTCCGGCGGAAGTCTGCATCGTCAATGGCTTGCCATATGGCCCTTCTTTCGTCTCGCTCTTTCTGGCCAACTGGAACTGGTATGGTTGGCGTGAAGAGACTACAACTGGATAAAGTCAAGAGCGGATCTTTGGCTTAGCCACCGCTCCCAAAGGCCCCAGAAGGCCTCAAGAAGAACCGGAGCATGTTATTTGCAGATAGATGGCACAAGACCCCTCGGCAAGAGAGCCTTTCAGGTGGAAGCCGCATCCTCAAAAGGCCGCAGACATTCCCACAACGAAGATGCCTATCTGGTTAACGCCGAGGCGCGCATTTTTGCTGTCGCCGACGGAATGGGCGGACACAGGGAAGGATATGTCGCGAGCAATGCCATCGTTTCTGTGCTCGGGCATGTCTTGACGCCTCAAGAGGATTTTGAGCACCGGATCAACACGGTCTCCGAAGCCATCCATCGCGCCAATCATTCGCTGTTCAGCCAGACACAGAAGGAAGCCGCCGCGGACATCTCCGGCTCGACGCTGGTCTCGGTCATTCTCGATGAGGATTATGCCTGCTGCCTCTGGGTTGGCGATTCCCGGCTTTATCTTCTGCGCAAGGACTGGCTTTATCTGATTTCCGAAGACCACGCCCGTCAGGATGGTGCGCTCACTCGCGCCGTCGGCTGCATGCCGGATGTCGAGATCGACCGTAGGATCATTGAGATCAAGGAAGGAGACAAGCTGGTCCTGTGCAGTGACGGTCTGATCAAGGGCGTCAACGAGGAAGAGCTGGCCGATATTCTCTCGCAGGGAGGAGAGGCCCTCGCCGAGCGTCTTGTCGCCAAGGCCATCGTTGGTGGCTCGCTCGATGACATCACGGTCGTCCTGTTGGAGATTGTTGGCGATGACTAGAGCGAGCACAGCGCGCCAGACCGAACGAAAAGGCCTGCCGAAAAAGACTGGTGGCCAGCAGGGCTCCATGGCGGAACAGGGGCAGGGCAACCCGCTCGAAGTTGGAGCAGTCCTCAGGCAGCGCTTCGAGATCCTGTCGCACATCGGCAAGGGAGCGCATACGGACGTTTATCAGGCCCGTGACCTCATCGCGCATCAGGCGGGCATTCCGGACAGCGATGTGGCGCTGAAGGTCCTGAAGATGGAACCGGACACCGACCCAGATATCGTCCACCTCATTCACCGCGAAGCGCGGCGGTTGCGCAATCTGATCCATCCAAACATCGTCAGGGTGTTCGATATGGATATCGACCGGCACGAAGCGGGAGACCGGCACTATATGGTGATGGAACTGCTGCAGGGGCACACCCTCGCCAAGGCCTTGAGCGCGGCACCGTCCCACAGGCTCGATCCATCCCTAGTGGAGCAATTTGTCCAGAGCATTGCAGCGGCATTGGCCTGCTCTCACACGAGCAACATCTTGTCCATGCCGACATCAAACCAGCCAACGTCTTCATCTGCAAGAATGGCCAAATTAAGCTGATCGATTTCAACATCGCCTTTCCCATTGCGCGACTGGAGGCGGGGGATGATCACACCGCCCGCATTCTCGGGCGCTATGGCGCTGTTACTCCGCTCTATTCGTCCCCCCAGCGTCTGGCAGGCGAAGAGCCAAGCAAGAGCGATGACATCTTTTCGCTGGCGACCCTTGCCTATATCGCCCTCACAGGCGAGCGCCCCTTCGGTGACAGGAATGCCAGAGAAGCGAAGGAACAGGGCCTGGCGCCCATCAAGCCAGGCGCTATCCCTGCAGCCACATGGCGGGTGCTGGAGAAGGCCCTTCAGTTCGGTGACGAGGCCCGCATGCAGGACATTCGCGAATTTGCCAGTGCCTTTGCCGCAAAGCGAACTTGGTCACTGTTCTGACAATGTTTGCCGTCATTGCGTGTTGGCAAACAGTTCTAACATAAATCAGGCCGGAATGACTGTCCTTGGTTGACTTGGCTGTTCAACCAGAAGATATCCAGTTGTCTATCATCAAGGGTTTTGGACGGACGGGCCAAGGAAAGAATTCGGGAGCGACAACATGCAGGTGAAATTCGGGACAAGCGGGCTGCGCGGACTATCTACCGAGTTGGCGGGACTGCCTGCAGCGCTCTACATGACTGCCTTCTGTCGTCACCTTCTGGAACAGGGGCTGGCGAGGGAAGGGGATCCAATCCTTGTTGCACGGGATTTCCGTCCGTCGAGCCCGGAAATTGCTTCGATCTGCTATGGTGCCATTCAAAGCTGCGGGCTTGTGGCGATCGATTGCGGTACGCTCCCAACTCCGGCCCTTGCCTGCAAGGGGCTGGCAGATGGCTGCGCCAGCGTCATGATCACCGGCTCCCATATTCCGGCTGACCGCAATGGTATCAAATTCTATCTGCCATCGGGTGAGATCGACAAGAAAGACGAAGAGGCCCTGTCTCGCTGGGCAGAAAAGCTCGCCACTACGACAAAAGTCAATCGCACCGCTCCCAATGCGTCGGACGAAGGCGCGACGAGCGATCTGTTCAACAAACGGATCAGAGCCCTTCTTCCCGCAGATGCCCTAAAGGGCATGAAAATCGGCGTCTATCAGCATTCATCGGTGGGCCGTGACATGCTGGTCGAGTGTCTGGCAAGCTATGGCGCGGACGTGATCCCGGTGGGGCGGTCTGAAGCCTTTATTCCGGTTGATACCGAGGCTGTATCGAAGGATACAATCAGCCTTCTTGAAGGTTGGGCAAAAAAACATTCCCTCGATGGGCTGGTCTCGATGGATGGCGACGCCGACCGGCCTCTCGTCGCCGACGAAACGGGGCAGCCCTTGCGAGGCGATCTCCTCGGGCTCGTCACCGCGAAATTTCTGGGAGCCAAACTCATCGTCACACCCGTCACCTCCAATTCCGGGATTGAACGGGAATTCGGCCCTGATGTCATCCGGACCATGGTCGGCTCGCCCTATGTGATTGCCGGCATGGACGAGGCTGTCCGGGACGGCAAGACAGATGTCGTGGGATTTGAAGCCAATGGTGGCTTTTTGACTGCCACTCCGATCACGCTCGAGGGCGAAACACTAACGGCCTTGCCGACGCGGGATTGTTTCCTGCCCATCCTCGCCACGCTTGGTCTCGCAGCAAAGAGCGGAAAAAAGATCTCGGAACTGGCCGAAGACTTCCATCTTCCGGTCGCAGCGGCTGAGAGAGTAACCGACTATGCTCAGGAACGCAGCGCGTCCCTGATGCACTATCTCAGAGCCTCAAGGGACAATCTCGCAAGTTTCCTTGCTCCCGTCGGCGTGCCCGATCATCTGAGCGACATTGATGGGCTGAGGGTCACCTTGCGCGACGGCAATGTCATCCACTTCCGTCCCTCGGGCAACGCACCCGAAATGCGATGCTATGTGGAGGCCCGGACAGAGGCCGATGCGGACCGGCTTCTGACTGATGGATTGGACCTCATTCGCGCCTATCAATAGGTGCTGACCGCGCTTGAATGGCGTCAGGCATCCGAAGTTTTCCAGATTCTGCTCAGATTTCCCGCATTCACGGTGTCACGTGACTGTGTGAGCGCTAATGACTGCGGCAATTTGGCTCAAGTTTCCCACCCAAATGCCTTCTAAGGGTATGAAAGGTGGGGAAAAATCTATCATTTCGCTTCCGTAATTAAATTCTAATGCCTTTCTGCTAAGCACTAAACTCAGGTGGCTGCTGAAAAATCAGATTATTGCCCATAAGATGCGCAACTACGCGTAAGTTGCTAAGAGAGCATTGGACGGAACACCTGATTTGCCGTAGATTCCCTATGAATGTGGACCACGCGAACATTTTTCAGACTAGCTACCTTCATGACATATGCGTGGCGTAAACCAGTTCAGGAAACATTACCCTAAGCGAACAATAGGTTCGCAATTTCAGCCAGATGAGCCGTTTCGGCCGCGTTTGGGATTGTTCAGCCCGCAAGACAACAAATGGACGTTGGGACCCATGAATACAAAAATATTTCAAATCAAGCTGAAACAGGAAATTCTCCGTCACCTCAAATACTCGTTGGGCAAGGATGCCGGTCATGCAACTCCCTATGACTGGCGCATGGCGCTTTCCCTTGCCATTCGTGACATGGTGGTCGATCCCTGGTTCGACAGCACGAGAAAGACATATGAGGCCAACGCCAAGCGGGTCTATTATCTTTCCATGGAATTTCTGATCGGTCGTCTTGTCGAGGACGTGACCATCAACCTCGGCTTTGAGGCCGTAGCACGCGACGCCATGCATGACCTTGGTCAGGATTATGATGCCATCGTTGCCAACGAACCCGATGCGGCTTTGGGTAACGGCGGTCTCGGTCGTCTGGCGGCTTGCTTCCTCGATTCCCTTTCGACGCTTGGCATTCCGGCCCACGGTTACGGCATTCGCTATGAGCACGGCCTCTTCGAGCAGCATTTCGAGAACGGCCGTCAGGTAGAAACCGCCGAAGGGTGGCTGGCTCAGCGCAACGTCTGGGAATTTGAACGCCCCGAAGTTTCCTACCCAATCGGTTTTGGTGGTCATGTAAGCGAGAGTGATGGTCGGGCTGTCTGGCATCCGATGGAGACGGTCCGTGCTCAGGCTTATGACGCGCCGGTGCTGGGCTGGCAGGCCCGCTGGTGTAACACCTTGCGCCTTTGGGCAGCAAAACCAACCCGCGCCTTCGACCTTGAGAGCTTCAACCGAGGCGATTTCCTCGGTGCGACCGCTCCGGAAGCCCTTGCTCGTACCATTTCTCGCGTTCTCTATCCGGATGATACGACCGATATCGGTAAGGAACTGCGCCTCAAGCAGGAATATTTCTTCACCTCGGCGTCCATTCAAGACCTGATCCGTCGTTATCTGTCGACCAATGAAGACTTGAGCAAACTGGCCGAAAAGGCCGCGATCCAGCTCAACGACACCCATCCGGCGATTGCCGGACCGGAATTGATCCGGCTGCTGAGTGACGTCCATGGCATGGAAATGAACAAGGCGATCAAGGTTACTCGCGAATGTCTTGGTTATACCAACCACACCTTGTTGCCAGAGGCGCTCGAACGTTGGCCGGAGCATCTCTTTGCCCGCATCCTGCCGCGCCATTATCGCATCATCGAGATCATTCAGGATCAGCATCTCAAAGCCACTGGTTCTGACATCCGTATCATCGATCATGGCAACGTCAACATGGGCGAGCTGGCCTTCATCATGGCGCACCGTGTGAATGGCGTGTCGGCCCTGCATACCGAGTTGGTCAAGGAAACCGTCTTCGGGGATCTACACAAGGCCTATCCGGATCGTATCATCAACGAAACGAACGGCATCACGCCGCGTCGCTGGCTCTACAACTGTAACCAGCCGCTGCGCGAGTTAATCAACACCACGCTCGGCACCGAATGGCCGGATGATCTGGAGCGTCTGGAGCGCCTCAGCCAATATGCCGAGGATGCTGCATTCCAGGAACAGTTCACCGCCGCCAAGCGCAAGAACAAGGAAGATCTCATCAAATGGCTTGATGGTAAGACCAACGTCACCATCAATCCGGACGCCATGTTCGACGTTCAGATCAAGCGTATCCACGAATACAAGCGCCAGCTGATGAACCTGTTCGAAACGGTTGCCTACTGGAACGAGATCAAAGACAACCCGAACAAGAAATGGACCCCGCGCGTCAAGATCTTCGGCGGCAAGGCGGCTCCCGGTTACGCCATGGCCAAGCAGATCATTCATCTGATCAACGACGTGGCAACTGTCATCAACAATGATCCGGCAACCAAGGATTATCTGCAGATCGTCTTCCCGGCGAACTACAACGTGACCATGGCCGAAGTGCTGATCCCGGCTGCTGATCTGTCTGAGCAGATTTCCACCGCAGGCAAGGAAGCATCAGGCACGGGCAACATGAAGTTTGCCCTCAACGGCGCCCTGACCATCGGGACACTCGATGGCGCGAACGTCGAGATCCGCGAGCATGTCGGGCCGGAAAACTTCTTCCTTTTCGGCCTTACGGCATCTGAAGTCGTCGAACGCCGCAAGCAGCCCGAATATTCCCGTCGTGCCATCGAAGCCAGCCCGCGCCTTTACCGCGTGTTGAACCAAATTGCCAGCGGTGTCTTCTCGCCCGATGAGCAGCATCGTTACGGCTCCATCGTGCAGATGATGTACGAGAGCGACTACTTCCTCGTCACCTGTGACTTCGACGCCTATTTCGATTGTCAGCGCAAGGTCGACAAGGCCTACAAGGACACTGCAACCTGGACGAAAATGGCAATCCTGAACACGGCCAATGTTGGCTGGTTCTCCTCGGATAGGACGATCTTGGGCTACGCCAAGGATATTTGGGATACCAAGTCGCTTTATTAAGTGAAAACATAGGCTTGAGCCGGCCGTTTCCGAGTTGGAATGGCCGGCTCTTCTGTTTGACATCTGCGTCAGTCATTCAGTATCCGGTTCAAATGGCGATCAGGCGCCATGAAAGAACCGGCGAAAACAAAGGGATAGAGCGAGCTAGCGGTTCCAATTGGCTAATATTTGCTCTACCGTAAGAAGAAAATTGAGGGAAAAGGCGGATCAATGACATATATCTCCCGACGCGACGCGCAAGCCATCCAAAGCGGAACTCACAGTGACCCTTACGGCATTCTGGGGTTGCATGAATGGGAAGGGAAGATGGTCATCCGGGCCTTTGTCCCCTCTGCCGCAAAAGTCGAGGTTCTTGACTGGGAAACCGGCGAGACGATTGCCGAGCTCATGCGCGAAGAACTGGCGCCGGATCTGTTCTGCAACGAGATTGAAGGCCGCACCGGGCGTTTCGCCTACAAGTTCCGTATCACCAAAGGCGATCACATCTGGGTCGAGGAGGACACCTATCGCTTCGGTACGGTGATTGGTGAGCTTGATGAATATTTGCTGGGTGAGGGGACGCACCACACGCTCTGGAAAGTGCTCGGCGCGCACGTGATGAACCACGAAGGTGTCGATGGCACACACTTTGCCGTCTGGGCACCCAACGCCAGACGGGCTTCGGTCGTTGGCAACTTCAACAATTGGGACGGCCGCCGACACCTGATGCGCCAACGGGGCGTAACCGGCGTGTGGGAGATTTTCCTGCCCGGCCTCTCCGATGGCGAACCCTACAAATACGAGCTTCTTGATCGACAGGGCCACCTGTTGCCCTTGAAGGCTGACCCGGTTGGTTTCGGTTCCGAGCATCCGCCGCGCACCGCCTCCATCGTCCGCAAGCTCGATGGTCATGACTGGCAGGACGAGGATTGGATGAAGAAGCGCGGAGACCTCAACCGCATCGACAAACCGATCTCCATCTATGAGGTTCACCTCGGCTCCTGGCGAAAGGTCCATGACGAGGGCAACCGTCCACTTTCCTATTATGAGCTGTCACAGGAACTCGTGGCCTACGTCAAGGACATGGGCTTCACCCACATCGAGCTGATGCCGATCTCGGAATATCCCTTCGATGGCTCTTGGGGCTATCAGCCGATCGGCCTCTTCGCCCCGACCATCCGACACGGAACGCTCGAGGAATTCCGCTGGTTCGTGGAAGCCTGTCACGCTGCCGATATCGGTGTGCTCATCGACTGGGTGCCCGGCCACTTCCCCGAGGATGTGCACGGCCTTGGACGTTTCGACGGTACAGCTCTCTATGAGCATGAAGACCGCCGCGAAGGCTTCCACCCCGACTGGAACACGCTGGTCTACAACTTCGGCCGCGTCGAAGTCGCCAACTTCCTGTCCGCCAATGCGCTCTACTGGCTGAAGGAATATCACATCGACGGTCTGCGCGTTGATGCTGTGGCGTCCATGCTTTATCGCGACTATTCCCGCGAGGAAGGCCAGTGGATCCCCAACAAGGACGGCGGCAGAGAGAACTACGAAGCCATCGATTTCCTGCGCAGCATGAACATGCTTGCCTATCAGGAAGCCGAAGGCATCATGACGATTGCCGAGGAATCCACGGCGTTTCCGGGGGTCAGCGCCCCCACCAACTATGGCGGGCTGGGCTTTGGCTTCAAATGGAACATGGGCTGGATGAACGACACCCTGCGTTACATGTCGCAGGATCCGATTCATCGTAAATATCATCACCATGACATGACCTTCGGGATGCATTATGCTTTCTCGGAGAATTTCATTCTGCCGCTCAGTCACGACGAGGTTGTGCATGGCAAGGGCTCGTTACTTGATCGCATGCCCGGCTATCCGGCAGACAAATTCGCCAACCTGCGTGCCTATTATGGCTACATGTGGGGGCATCCGGGCAAGAAGCTGCTCTTCATGGGTGGCGAATTTGCTCAAGGCGATGAATGGAACCACAACAAGAGCCTTGATTGGCACTTGCTCGATCATGACTTCCAGCGCGGGGTGCAGTCGCTGGTTCGCGATCTTAACCGGATCTATCGAGAGACACCGGCACTCTATGAGCTGGATGCCAAGCCGCAAGGGTTCCAGTGGATCGAAGTCAATGCCCATGAGGATTCCGTCTTTGCGTGGATCCGTTGGGGCAATGAAGGTTCTTCACCGGTCCTCGTGGTCAGCAACATGACCCCGGTCGAGCGTCAGGACTACCGCATGGGTGTTCCGATGCCGGGCAAGTGGAACGAAATCCTGAATACCGACTCAAGCCTCTATGCCGGTGGTGGACGAGGCAACTTGGGTGCAAAAGAAACCGAAGACGTGGCGTCACACGGCCAGAGCCAGTCCCTGTCTCTGACCTTGCCGCCGCTGGCAACGCTCTACTTTGAACTAGAGCGGGCATGAGAAAATCAATGATCAAGACAGATCAACTAGAAGGCGGGAGGTTGTAATGAAACTAGATCGTGAAACATCAAGACTGGCCAATCAGTCGATGGCCTTTGTCCTTGCCGGAGGCAAGGGCAGCCGGTTGCAGGAATTGACCGAAAAGAGGTCAAAACCGGCCATGTATTTCGGCGGCAAGAGCCGCATCATCGACTTTGCCCTGTCCAATGCCGTGAACTCTGGCATCCGACGCATCGGCGTCGCCACCCAATACAAGGCGCACAGCCTGATCCGGCATCTGCAGCGGGGCTGGAGCTTCCTGCGCGAGGAGAGGAACGAATTTCTCGATATCCTTCCTGCATCCCAGCGCATGGATGACGAGAACTGGTACAAGGGCACATCCGACGCCATCTACCAGAACATCGATATTCTCGAAAGCTACGGCCCGAAATATATGGTCGTTCTCGCAGGAGACCACATCTACAAGCAGGACTATGCCCTCATGGTCCGCCAGCATGTGGAAACCGGCGCTGACGTCACCGTAGGTTGCATCGAAGTTCCGCTCAAAGACGCCACTGCCTTCGGCGTGATGAAGATCGACGAGAATGACCGCATTCTCGACTTCGTTGAAAAACCGGCCAATCCGCCCTCGATGCCCGGGGATCCGACCCGCGCGCTTGCCTCGATGGGGATTTACGTCTTCGAATCCAAGCTGCTTTACGATCTGCTGCGCGAAGAAGCCAACGATCCGAACTCCCAACACGACTTCGGCAAGGACATCATTCCGAAGCTCGTCAAACAGGGCAAGGCCATCGCACACCCCTTCAGCCGCTCTTGCGTGCGGACCGGTCTTGAGCAGAAACCCTACTGGCGCGACGTTGGAACGATCGATGCTTTCTGGGAAGCCAACATCGACCTGACGGACTTCATTCCCGAGCTCGACATCTACGACAATGACTGGCCGATCTGGACCCATCAGGAACTGACGCCGCCCGCCAAGTTCATCCACGATGAGGAAGGTCGCCGTGGTCAGGCTGTCTCCTCTATGGTCTCTGGTGGCTGCATCATCTCGGGTTCGTCCCTCAATCGCTGCCTGCTGTTCACCGGCGTGATGGCTCACTCCTATTCGAAATTGAGCGGCGTGGTTGCCCTTCCTCATGTGGAAATCAACCGCAAGGCCCAGCTCAAGGATGTCGTGATTGATCGTGATGTGGTCATCCCGGCCGGTCTGGTGGTAGGGGAAGATCCGGAACTGGATGCCAAACGATTCCGGCGTACGGAAAACGGCATCTGCTTGATCACCCAGTCGATGATTGACAAGCTGGATTTGTAAATGAACATTCTATTTGTTGCCTCTGAATGTGCACCATTCGTCAAGACCGGGGGGTTGGCCGATGTGATCGGCTCAATCCCCAAGGCTCTTGAAGCGCTGGGCCATACAGTCAAGGTCCTGTTGCCGGCCTATCCCGCCTTCAAGCAATGGATAAAACACGGTGAAGTCGAACTCGAACTCGAGGATCTGTTTGGTGGATCTGCCCGGGTTCATTCCGTCCGGGCAAAGGGTTTGAACCTGCTGCTGCTCGAAGCCGAGCATCTCTATGACCGTGGCGGTTCGATCTATCTCGATGAAGAAGGCTGCGACTGGGAGGACAACCCGATCCGCTTCGGCGCGCTCAGCCTGCTTGGCGCAAAGATCGGGCTTGACGGTGTCGGGGGATGGAAACCCCAGATCGTCAGCGCCCATGATTGGCAAGCCGGTCTGGTGCCTGTTTATCTACGGCAATCAGGCCGGAAGGCACCCCCGGTTGTGATGACCATTCACAACATTGCCTTCCAGGGCCTCTTCGATGGGGAAATAAGAGAAACGCTTGGCCTGACCGAGGGCCTCTACAATCCCGATGGCTTTGAATTCTGGGGCCATGTCGGCTATCTGAAGGGCGGTATCGCCTTGTCAGACAAGATCACCACGGTCAGCCCGACCTATGCAACCGAGCTGCTGACACCCGAATATGGAATGGGCCTTGAGGGCCTGTTGCGTAGCAGACAGGCCGATCTCGTCGGCATCCTGAACGGCATCGATCTGGATACCTGGAACCCAGAAACGGACCCGGCGCTGGTCAAGCCCTACAGCCCACGATCCCTCAATCGTCGTGTCGCCAACCGCGAGTTTCTGGAGAATCATTTCGGTATCGAGCCTAATGAAGAGGCTCCGATGTTCTGTGTCATTTCACGTCTGACCACGCAAAAGGGTCTCGATCTTTTGCTCGAGTCCATCCCGACGATCGTCAAGCGCGGTGCTCGTCTGATTGTTCTTGGTTCTGGAGATCGGGATATGGAAGACCGATATCTCGCCATGGCGAGACGCTTCCCCGGCTCGGTTGGTGTGCAGATTGGATATGACGAAGATCTGTCGCACAAGATGCAAGGTGGATCGGACGCTATATTGATGCCGTCCCGGTTCGAGCCTTGCGGCCTGTCCCAGTTGTTCGGCCTGCGCTATGGCACCATTCCTGTGGTTGCACGCACGGGCGGTCTGGCTGACACGGTCATCGACGCCAACGCCGCTGCGCTGATTTCAAAATGCGCGACCGGCATCCAGTTTACTCCGGTGACGGTAGAAGCCCTTGATCGGGCCATCCACCGCACCTGTGACCTATTTAAAGATACAAAAAGTTGGAAAACCATGATGCGTAGAGCGATGGCACAGGAAGTGGGCTGGAACAGCTCGGCCGAGCTTTACGCCAATTTGTTTGAGTCATTGATAAAAAAGAAAGCCACCAGGACCGACTAGTGCATGAAATATAGAGTGTCGAGCGGAAGTCCGCACAAGTTGGGTGCCTTCTTCGATGGAGAGGGCACCAACTTCGCCGTTTTTTCGGAAAACGCCAGCCACATCGACCTATGCTTCTTCTCAGAAGATGGCAAACGGGAGATTGATCGCGTGTCGTTGCCCGAAAGAACCGGCCCGGTCTGGCACGGCTATGTTGATGGCATCAAACCCGGCGCTCTTTATGGCTATCGTGCGCATGGAATTTATGCGCCCGAGCAGGGACATCGTTTCAATTCCAACAAACTGCTGCTAGACCCCTACACCCGCGAATTGCACGGGACGTGGACGGCATCAGCGACGCTCTTTGGCTATCAAAAGGGAGCGTCTGGCGGTGATTTAACGTTTGGTGCTGCTGACAGTGCCAATTGTGTTCCACGGTCTGTCGTCTCTGATCCGGCGCTCTTTTCCTTCATGGAAGCGGAAGCCGCAAAATATAGTGATCGGGATCTGATCTATGAGGCCCACGCAAAGGGACTGACGATGCTGCATCCCGGCATCGAGGAAAACCTGCGCGGCACCTATGAGGCCCTGTGCAGTGACGCGATGATCGATCATCTGCTGTCGCTCAATGTGTCGGCCATCGAGTTGATGCCGAGCCATTCCTTCCTTGATGATGAGTTTCTGCTCAACAAGGGCCTAAGAAATTATTGGGGTTACAATTCCATAGGCTTCTTTGCGCTCGAGCCGAGATATTTCGGGCCGAACGGCATCGTCGGTTTCCGATCAATGGTCAAGAAGCTGCAGGCGGCCGGGATCAAGGTCTATCTCGATGTGGTCTACAACCACACCGCAGAAGGCGACCAGAACGGCCCGACGCTCTGCTATCGCGGCCTCGACAATGCCTCCTACTACCGGCTCATTCAGGGCCAGCCGCGCTATTATGCCAATGACACCGGCTGCGGCAACACCGTCAACGTCGCCCATCCCTATGTCTTGCGCATGGTGCTCGATTCCATGCGGTTCTGGGTCCAGAGCATGGGCATCGACGGGTTCCGTTTTGATCTCGCAACGACCATTTGCCGTGAAGAATACGGTTTTGATCCGCGTGGTGGCTTCCTTGATGCCTTGCGTCAGGATCCAGTGCTCAACAAGGTTCGCCTCATCGCCGAGCCATGGGACATCGGGCCGGGCGGCTATCAGGTTGGCGGCTTCACGCCGGAATTTTCTGAGTGGAACGACACCTATCGCGACACCACCCGACGCTACTGGAAGGGCGATCCGCAAACCACACCCGATCTGGCCTCACGCCTTCTGGGGTCGGCGGACAAGTTTGACAGGGCAGGGCGCAGAGCCTGGTCTTCGGTCAACTTCATCGCCGCCCACGACGGTTTCACCCTTGCCGACATCTCGCGCTACAACAACCGCCACAATCTCGACAATGGCGAGAACAATATGGATGGTCACGGCGCCAATTTCAGCGACAACTGCGGCTACGAAGGCGAGACCAACGATCCGGTCGTCAACGCCCGCAGGCAGCGACGCCAGCGCAACCTTCTGGCCACACTGTTCCTCAGCCAGGGCACGCCGATGCTGCTCGCCGGCGACGAGATCGCCAACAGCCAGCAGGGCAACAACAATGCCTATTGTCAGGACAACGAAATCGGTTGGGTCAACTGGGACAAGTCCGACGAGGAACTGAAGACCTTTGTCAGCTATCTGTCGGATTTCCGCAGGGCCCACAAGGCGCTGAGACAGGATCGCTTCCTGCACGGAGCCAAGCGCCAACAAGACGACATGAAGGATGTCGAATGGACGGACTTTGGTGGCTTCCCGCTACAATGGCGCGACCCGGGGCTCTCCAGCTTCTGTCTCACTTTGCGCTGCTCCGCCGAGGCACCCTCATGGCAGAAAGACGATGATGTCGTCTTTATCATCTTCAATCGCAGCAATGTTGCCGCAAGTGTCGTCTTGCCGACAACACCCGAAGGCTATCATTGGGTGAGGGCGCTCGATACCGCCCGCCACGTTCAATATCCGAGCCGCGAAACCCGTGACGAGGTGACCGAAGTGTCCGGATCCTCCGTCGTAGCTCTCATTCTTCAAGCGGAAAGCGCCCTTTCATGACTGTCGAAAATCTAAACGCTCTGGCCGCGCATTTCGGTATCCACACCTACTATCACGACTTCGACGGGCATCAGGTTTTCACATCCCCCGAAACTCAGCTGGCGCTTTTGCGAGCCAATGGACTGGAGCTCGACAACGACGCCATGATCCGCGAAGCGGTCGAAACCTTCGTGGTCGCCGAGCAGGATCGATGGTTCCCCCGCGAGTTGATCACCAGTGCTGGCTATGGCTTCGAGTGCAATTTCGGTCTTGGTGCTCGTTGGCACATTGAGCTTGATGAGCGGGTGTCAGAAGAGTTCGCCACGACCTATTCCCAGAGCACGCTCAGCGGCTATGCCGAGACCCATATTTCTTTGCCGCCTCTACCGGCCGGTATTCACGACCTCGTCTGTGAAGTCGGCGACCGGGTCGAGACGGTCGTGATCGTCAGCACGCCACTGCTTGCGCCGTCCATCGAACAGCTGGGGGGCAAGAAGAGGATCTGGGGTGTCACGGTGCCGCAATATGGCATCCGCTCCGCCCGCAACTCGGGCGTTGGCGACTATGTCGACCTCGCCAACATGGGCAAGTTCATCAAGGGCCTCGGGGGCAGCTTTGTCGGCATCAACCCAGTTCATTCGCTCGGATTTGCAGACCCATACGCCATCAGCCCCTATTCGCCCAGCCACAGGGGCTTTTTCAACACCCAGCACATCGCGACCGACGCCATTCCGGGCATTGAAGGCGCACCTCAGGCACAGGCCATTTTGCAGGCAGTTGAGGCTCAATGGGCCGAACTGAGATCGACGGTGCGCGTCGACTATATTCCGCACCGCACCTGCCACAATGCTGCGCTGAGAGACCTCTACACGATCTTCTTGCAACATGCAGAGCCTCAGGCCCGTTTGGCCTACGAGGAATTCAAAATCAGCCGTGGTGATTATCTCCAGAGATTTGCGCTGTTCGAGGCGCTGGCAGAACGCTATGGCCAGAATTGGCAGAGCTGGCCGCAACCCTTGCGGGATCGCGATCCGAAAACTCTCGATGACGCGGTCGATCAGCTGTCGCCGCGCATCGAGTTCTACTGCTGGCTCCAGTGGGTGGCCAATGTCCAGCTTGAGGAAGCCCAGCGCTGCGCCAAAAACGGCACAGGCATGGGGCTCTATCTCGATCTGGCAGTCGGCTCTCGCAGGGATGGTGCGGAAAGCTGGTGCGAATATGACAGTGTGGCCCATGGTGTCTCTCTGGGCGCTCCGCCGGACATGTTGGGACCAGACGGTCAGAACTGGGGTCTGATGACCTATGCGCCGAGGAAGCTAGCCGAGAGCCGCTACAAGTCCCTGCGGCACATCTTCCGCTCCGCCATGCGCTATGCAGGCATTCTGCGCATCGATCATGTGCTCGGTCTCAACCGCAGTTTCTGGATCCCGACCGATGGCAGCCCGGGGGCTTATGTCTCCCAGCCGATGGATACCATGCTCGCGATCCTGTCCATCGAGGCCAACGCAACGGAAACGGCGATCATCGGCGAAGACCTCGGTCTTGTGCCCGACGGGTTCCGCGACAAGGTGCAGTCCCGCGGTATCTATGGCTATTCGGTGTTGCAGTATGAGAAATGGGACGATGGCCGGTTCAAGCATCCCAATGAGCTAAGACAATATAGCCTTGCCTGTTTCAGCACCCACGACACTCCGACCCTCAAGGGCTTCATGAAGGGGATCGATATCGCGTGGCGTGACCGTTTGGCATCGGAGGAAAATCGGGTCTCAGCGGCGGCTCTGGAACAGCGTCAGGCTGATGTGAAGGCGCTGGCCGCCCTCGATCCGGACCCGGCCACCCACAATGACCTGAGCTTTGAGCATCTGTTCGACGTGGTCCACGGCTCTCTGGCCAATTCCGACGTCGCCATGATTGCCCTGTCTCTGGACGATATACTGGCGCAGGAAGAAGCGCAAAATCTGCCCGGCACCATCGATCAGCATCCCAACTGGCGGCGAAAGTGCCCACTGACGCTGGAAGACATGGAAACGGCCCCAGCCTTCAAGGACGTTTCGGACCTTATGGAACGGGCGGGACGGAACATTTCCAAAGTCTCGGATCAGCCAGAGCTCTAACGGTCTTCTATCAATGGCCCCATTTGAGAAAACCCGCAGTTTAGGACTGCGGGTTTTTTTGATTGATAGAACGTCAGTTTAAATCCAGATCAGACCGCAGGCAGTATCTGCCTTTTAGGACCATTAGCGGCAGCCGTAGCGCCGTTCCCAGCTCTGGATGCGATTGACCCGGCGCTGTTGCGAAACGGTCAGACGACCCCACGGTGCATAGCAGCGTGGGCCAAAGGTCTGGCGAGCCCGTTGGGTCTTGAAGCAATATCCCTGCTGCGCGTAGATCGCATTGCGAGCATACCAAAGCTCACCACAGCTCATATATTGATAGCCCTGCGCATTGGCCTGACTGACGAATGAAAAATCGGTCCCCGGGACTGTGGCAATTGGGGCTGCAAACAAGAAGCCGGCAGCAATGAGGACCTTGCGAGATAGATTGGAAAGACTGGTCATGAGAACACCTCCTGACAGAGCGGGAAGACCCGTTGTCTTGTTGCCCAAAGCCGTACCGCAATTATACGCCATGTGATACAGCCAAACAATGTAACCGGATGTACTAGAACATCGCGAAATATGAACTTTTTGATGCTCGAACGAGGGGTTTGACCACGAGATTTTAAGTCACCTCGATTGAGCTCTTAAGGCATTGTACAGCGTAGGTACAATATTGCTTCCACCGGGTGCAACGAGAGCATACAAAAAAGCCGGCCACAAGGGCCGGCTTCAAAAATTGACTGGTCAGTCAGATCAATAAACGTCGCGTACGTAGCGCTTTTCCTTCTTGAGAGCGTTGACATATTCAACGGCTCCGTCTTCGCTGACGCCTGCCTGCTCGGAAATGATGGCATGCAGAGCCTGATCCACATCCTTGGCCATGCGCGTTGCATCACCGCAGACATAGAAATGGCCGCCTTCTTGCAACGCCGCATACAGGTCCTTGCCATGTTCCTTCATGCGGGTCTGCACGTAGATCTTTTCCTTCTGATCGCGTGAGAAGGCGAGATCAAGGCGGTGAAGCACACCGGCGTCCTGCATGGCACCGAGCTCATCCTTGTAGATGAAATCGCAATGCTCATGCTGATCGCCGAAGAACAGCCAGTTCTTGCCCTGAGCGCCAATCGCCTGACGTTCCTGAAGGAAGGCGCGGAACGGTGCAATGCCGGTGCCGGGGCCAACCATGATCATCGGAACATCATTGTTCTCGGGCACACGGAAGCTCTTGTTCGGCGAGACGAAGACGCGCGCCGGGTCAGAGCCGACACGATCGGCAAGGAAACAGGACGCGACACCACCATGCATGCGGCCATGGCTGTTGTAGCGCACGGCAGCAATGGTCAGGTGAACGCTGTCCGGATGCATCTTGGAGCTCGACGAGATCGAGTAGGCACGATGCTGCAGCGGCTTGAACAGATCGACCAGCTCGGCAACGCTGAACTGCGCCTTCGGATGCAGCATCGCAACATCGAGTGCATCTTTCGACCACAGATAGGCCTCCATGGCTTCCTTGTCGCCATGCCCGACGATGTGCTTGAGATGATCGTCATCGGTCCGTTCTGCAACGGCCTTGATGAAATCATTACTGGGCGTCGAAATCTCGAGCTGGCTCAGCAGCAGTTCCTCAAGCGGCAGATCTTTGCCGGGCAGGGCCGTGTCACCCGGAACACCCATATAGCCGAGCCACGAGGCGACAAGTGCCGGATCGTTGGTCGGGATCACATTGAGCGCATCACCGGCTTCATAGGACGGACCGTCGTTCGACAGATCAAACTCGTAGTGACGGATTTCCTTGGCCGAGCCTTCGCCGGACAGAAGGTGATTAACCGTGACGGGCGACAAGAACGGGTTCTTGCGGGTCCATTTCGATTTGCCGGGTTTCTCGACTTCGTCTGCCGCTGCAATAGGCTCGTCGCTGCCAGCGGGTTTGAACTTCGACAGCTCCTCGATGACATGCGTGCTCCAGGCTTCGGCGTCTTCCTCGAAGTCGACGTCGCAGTCAACGCGGGTCGCCATGCGTTTTGCGCCGAGCTGCTCGAAACGAAGATCGAACTGCTTGCCTGCCTCGCAGAAGTCGTCATAGGCGGTATCGCCCAGAGCAAGTACGGCAAAGTGCACATGCTCAAGGCGCGGCATGCCCGAGCCCTTGAAGGCATCCCAGAACAGTTCGGCATTGTCCGGCATCTCGCCTTCACCATAGGTGGAGGTGATCAGCAGGATATAGTCCATCTTGGCGAGATCTTCGGCTTCGACCTCGTCGAGGGAGGCGACCTTGGCATTCATGCCGTTGGCTTTCATCAACGTACCGAGATCTTCTGCCAGACCTTCCGAGTTGCCCGTCTGGGTACCATAAAGAATGTTGGCGGTCAGAGAGGCGGTCGAGGTGGAAGGAGTCGTTTGCTGCCCTTGCAGCATCTGCGTGTGCAAACCGGCATAGAACCCGGCCAGCCAGGATTTCTGGTCGTCAGAGAAGGGCGCATCTTCGGGTAGAAATGGAACTTTCATTACTCTTGTCCGTCGTCAGGAATGGGGAGGGAGGCTGTGGAAGCAGGTGCCTTAAGACACCTGCTTGACCAGTTCCATGCTGGAAGTTCGAGCAAACAGAACCTCGAAATCCGGCAGATCGCCCATTGCTGCACGGTTCAACCGATCCTGAAGCAGGATCCACCCGTAGGTGCCGATGGAGTCCATCAGCCGGACATTTCGGTTGGACAGTGCCGTTTTATAGTCTCTCATCCGCTTGTCAGACACCATGACGGCGATTTCCATGTCGGAATAATCCTCCAGTGCCTGTCGTGCGATCCCTGCCAACTTGGTCATCAGGGTGTAATCTTCGGTGAGAATGAGCTTGCGCACGCCGTCGTTAAGCGTTGCCTGATCCACACTTTCACTGCGATAGCGAGCCTTTACGACCTGCTGAGCCATGTTGATGACCGTGAAATTGTTGATCAGCTCATACATCAGCTGCGTATCGCTTTCCCCGTGCTGGGGAACTGCACCGCCAGCAATCGTGCGGCCATCGCGATAGGCTTCCTTGAACTTGCGGATCTGATAGGAAACCAGCGCGTTGCCGAGTTCCTCGACCAGTTCCTTTCGCGTGTTCGCCTTCAGAATGGCCTCGTAGTTCTGATAGGTTTCGAGAGCCAACGGGGTCGCGAACTTGAAGTTGGAAACCTCGGTCTCGAAATTCTCCAGAATGAACTTGGCTTTCTCCGAATTGACAAATTTCACATGGCGTTTGAGCAGAGTTTCTACCGCGATCCGATGCAGCTTGGCGCGATCATTGTCCCCGTCAAGGCGGTGCAGTTTGACCGAGTCATGGCTATAGAGTGCTTCGAGCTGATCATACGGATCATACTGGTAGGCAACGCCACCGGACATGCCGTTACAGAAGCCTTTGCCGAAGCCGCCAAGGTTCATGATGGCTCCGTTGGTCATATATTCACCACAGAAGTCACCAACGCCCTCGACAACGGCGGTTGCGCCCGAGTTACGAACCCCGAAACGGTCACCGGCGCCACCTTCAACGAACAGGGACGAGCCCGACGCGCCGAAGAGAGCGAAGTTGCCGATCAGATAGTTTTCCTTCTCGCCGCCGCCCGGGGAATGGATGGCGATGTTGCCGCCCGACGCCCCCTTGCCAACGCCGTCGTTGCAGGTTCCGGTGTGGTGGAAGACCATGCCGGAGTTGCAGAAAGCTGCGAAAGACTGGCCAGCCGAGCCATGGGTATGGATCTCGAGCAGCTCAGGCTTGATCAGGTTGCGGCCACGGTCATCGGTGTAGACCATCGGCATGGATTTGACATGCTTCTCCGAAATCTCATGCTGCAGCATCCGCTCGATGTCGATGGCAAGCTGACCACCCACCGTCTTGTGGCGGTTGTCGAGTTTGCGCGTGACGACGAGTTTGGCGCTGCGCTGATGACGCTGTATGGCCTGATTGCGGAACTCTTTGAGAAGCATGTTGTCAATTTCGAAGTTTGCTTCGAGATAGACCGGCTCTTTGATATGCACCTCTTCTACAACCGTCAGCATCTTGCGAAGATCCATCTGACCGATGGCACGCGGATGCTTGACCAGATGCAGATAGTCGGACCGTCCACGAGCCTCGCGCATCGACTTGAAGCCGAGAGACGCGATGATTTCGCGGGCTTCATGAGCGATGTTCAGCAGATACTGAGCCAGAGCACGTGGGTCACCATCAAAGACTTCCGAGTTGGTCGTCAGACCGGCCGGGCATTTGATGTTGCAGTTTTTCGCCATGACACATTTGAGCATCATCAGAGCGGTCGTGCCGAACTCGAAACTGTCACCACCCAGAAGGCAGGATTTGACCACGTCAGATGCCGTCTGGTGGGCACCCGAGCAACGCAGGATGACCTTGTCACGCAGGCCGTTGCGCGCGAGGGCCTGATGGACTTCCGCGAGGCCGATTTCGGCTGCGCGACCGGTGTTCTTGAGCGAGGTCACAGCCGCAGCACCCGTACCGCCGGTGTTGCCGGCGACATTGATGATGTCAGCGCCCGCCTTTGCCACGCCAACGGCAATCGTGCCGATGCCTTCGGACGACACCAGTTTGACGATAACGCGAACACGAGCTGCCTTGGCATCATGGATAAGCTGCGCCAGATCCTCGATCGAGTAGGTATCATGGTGCGGCGGAGGTGAAATCAGCTCGACACCGGGCGTGCCGCCACGGGCTGCCGCGATCTCGACCGTCACCTTCTTGCCGGGCAACTGACCACCTTCGCCGGGCTTTGCACCCTGCGCGATCTTGATTTCCAGCTCTTCGAGGGTCGGGTCGGCAAGATAGCCGGTCCAGACACCGAAACGACCGGACGCCAGCTGTTTGATGCGGCTGGAACGAATGGTGCCATAGCGCGACATGTGCTCGCCACCTTCACCAGAGTTGGAGAAGGCTCCGACCATGTTCGTACCATGAGCGACAGCTTCATGGGCAGGTGCGACAAGCGCACCGTGCGACATGGCGCCAGACGCCAGCATGGCCGAGATTTCATGAGCAGGTTGCACCTCGTCAACGGACAGAACCGGATTCGCCTCGATAACGTTGGCAAAGTAGCCAAGAGCTAGTCCTTGCGCCTTGACGAGGATTTCCGCGTCGGAGGTTTCAAGGTTGACAAGATCATCGCCGAACTTCTTCTTGAAGGCGACGGAGAGCGCAACGAGACGCTCCTGATTGCCTGCTGCGGCATCGAGGCTGATCGCGAAGTTATCTTCGTCTTTGGCAACCACTTTCATGCCCCGGACAACAAAGTTGTTGTTGCCGACCACATCGTGCTTGAACAGTTCCTGACCGAATTCCTCGGCGGAATGTGCCCAGTTGACGTCAGCCGGGAAGGCCAGAACGTCGCGTAGGGCAGCAGGACGCGCTTCGCGCTCCTTTTGCAGCTCGAGCACAAACTGGCGATAGGCAGGAGTGATCTGGAATGCGTCGATTTCTTCCTCATTCAGGCGGCTGAAGTTCGTATGACGATAAGCATCAGCATCCTTGCCATAGGCGTCTTTCAGTCGGGCAACGGGAAGCAGCCGCAGATCGGTCTCGTTCGCATCTCCCTTTTCAGGTGCATGACGACCGGACTGGATCTTTTCTTCGGTCATGTCGACAAAGCCGCGAACGGCGGTCGTGCCATAGGTATGGCCAGCGCCTTCGGCTCGTTCCTTGAAGAGGCCGAGCAGAGGAATGTCATCCTCGCTTTTCACTTCACAGGCCCGTTCGTGCCAGTCGACGACGCTCTGGGCGATCGCAGCAAAGTCGACACCACCAACCGTATTCTTCACGTGAGGGAAGAAGCGCTTGAGGATCTTCTCGTCCGTATCGAGGAAGTTCGGTTCGAAAAACTCGCCGCCGATATAACTTTCCGCGGTGCAGAGGCCAACTTTACCCATCGTTTTCATCAGCGACTTGTTTGCAGCCTTGATGAAACGGGCAATGCCCTTGCGGGTTTCTGCCGGATCACCCTTGGCGAATTCGCGAGCCCGTGCCTCAACGGCAATAGGCATCACCGCAGAGGCACCAAAGCCAAGCGCCGTTGCTACCTGATGGGCGGATGCGATCTGGCCGCTCTCGGCAATGAGGGACACCCGGAAGCGTAAACCCTGTTCGATCAAACGCTGGTTCGCCGCCGAAATGATCAGAATGAGCGGAATGGCCGCCAATTCGGGATCAACCATCGCATCGGACAGAATGATGATGCCGCCAACCTTGCTGGCTGCTTCTTCAACCTGATCGCAAACGCTGTGAACGGCGGCCAAAAGATCACTGATGACCTTCTCGCTGTCGGCTTTATGATCGACCTTGAAGACCGTCTCGATCTCGGTAACTTTCACATCGCTCTGCGCACGGATGGTCGCAAGATCGTCCGGCGACAGGATCGGCGTCTGCACGACGAGCTGCTTGGTGGCGTCCTTGTTGAAGTTCGGCTTGGCACCCAGAGCAACGCGCAAGGTCATGCCGTCCGCTTCGCGCAAGCTGTCGAGCGGCGGGTTCGTGACCTGTGCAAAGCGCTGGGAGAAATATTTCGCCATGCCGCCTTCCTGATTGGTCAGTGAGTTGATGGCGACGCCATAGCCCATGGCCGAGATTTTTTCCGAACCGGACTGCATCATCGGGTCCATCAGGAATTTGTAGCTTTCCTGATTGAGGCCATAGGCGACGGAGCGCTGATGATCATTGAAGGAAGAGGCGACCTCAGTCGTGCCCTCGACCTTCGGCAGGTCGGACAGGTTGGCGCGTGCTTCCTCAAGCAGCGAGCGATAGTCCCGTTTTTTCGCGAGCATTTCGAGTGCTTCGGCGGAGGTGTAGGACTTGCCTGTTGAGTGGTCGAAATAGAGCATGCCACCAGCCTCGATACGGCCACGGCGGGTGATCGTTTCGGCAGGGAAATCGATCTGACCGGCTTCGGACATCACGCAGAGATACTCGTCCGTCTCGACCGAGCGCAAGGGGCGCAAGCCGAGGCGGTCAAGACGTGCTCCGACAACCGTGCCGTTACCGAAGATCAGCGCGGCCGGGCCGTCGTTTTTCTCTTCATAGAGAGAGAAATACTCGAGCATGACTTTGACATCATCGGGGAACCGGCTGTCATTCTCCCAAGCGGGAGGCATCATGGCGACAACGGCCGTGATGAGATCAAGATCGTCCTCGATCAGGCGACGCTCGAGCGTCTGATCAAGACGCGCAGAGTCGGACTGACCCGGAGGAGAATAGATCTGCTGGTTCTTCATCTGGGCAATAGCAGCTTCCGACAGACGGTTCTTCTTGTCCGTGTTGAGCTCGCCATTGTGCGCCATCAGACGGAATGGTTGCGCCATGGATGGCTGCGGCTCGGTGTTCGTCGAGAAACGCGTATGGAAGAACATGGAATGGATCTCATGATCCTCATCCATCAGGTCGAGGAAGTATGGGATGATCTCGTTGGAGTTCAAACGCCCTTTGTAAACCTGAGTGTGAGCAGACATGGAAACCGGATAGAGACCCTTGAGGTTCGGCTCCAGATAGGCAACCGCCTCGATGTCCATCAGGGCATCGTGGATCTTGCGATCAAAGGTCTTGGCGTCCATCTCGTCGGTTTTCACGAACACGACCTGATGAACGGTCAGCATATATTTGAGGGCAGCCGGACGGATCACGGTCTGGTTGACGGGAGCATCGCGCACGAGAATGATCTTCAGATCGTGCTTTTCGAGGCTTTCCTTGATCAGCTTGTCCGCAGCACCCCAGGCATTGCGGTCTTCGGGCAGGAAGAAGTTGCCAACCCCGAATTCGCCAAGCGTAAGCTTTGGCATGCCGGTGATCTTGCGGAAGAAAGAGACAGACAGATCGATACATACCCCGGCACCGTCACCAACACCTTCGGCGCTCATGCCGCCGCGGTGCGGAATAGTGCAAAGCGCCTCGTGACCTTTGACCAACACGTCATGGGTTTGCACACCAGACTTGTAGGTCATGAAACCAACGCCGCAACTGCTTTTCTCAAAGCTGTGGTCATAAAGGCCATATTGATGCTGAGACTGTTCCAAACCGATAGTCCTCACTTACTTTGGGTCTGCGATCCATGTTCCTGGCCTGTTTATCAGGTCAAAAACGCGGAGCGCCAACGTTTTTTCGAAACTGGACAATCTGCCTTGTCCATCTGAGCGCCAGTTCGCGAAGATCTGGCTTCCTTCCATCTCCAACTGCCTTGGGCAGTGCTTACGCTGCGAGCTTATGTCGAACTTTGCGGCAGATCTTGTCGCATTGCCAGTCACTCTCTCGGCTACTCTTGTAAAAAGAGGCGCAAGTATCCCGAACATTCATCCAACTATAGAACAAATGCCGAGAAAATGGATTTCAGAACTGAGTGTCTGCGTAATTGTTAAGCAGGGGGGCGTCAAGCTCCATCCATGCAAAAGCGGAGAAAAATTGCATCAAGGGGCTGATTTTCATGATAAATTGCACAATTGTTTCTCGATCTACGTGAATTAAATACATTTGTTCCGAACTGAAAACCTTGCTGGAATCGGGGGATTTACGCAGTCTTCGCGTCAAAAAGCCACAGCCCGTGAGGGCTGTGGCCATTGGTTATGAAACGAATGTGTTTCGCGCAAATTCTTTAGAACCAACAATTGGCGCAAAACCGAACAATCAGGTTATGGGAAATTATATGCAACAGGCGGGCCAATTCAGAGCGCTTTGCGCAATTGACCTTGATTTTGTCTGCAAAGGGATGAGGGTTGCTGCGGTGCGGACAGGCACTTCTGGCTCGCATCGATCCGTTGCGACGGGTCTCGGGCGAGGCTGTAGCCACTCAGGATCATGGCTTCCAGCACGCCTGCGCCAGTTGATCTGCGAGTCGTTGCAAGGTCTCTGTCCAATCCGACGAATGGCATGATTTCGAACTCCTTCGGCTGTGTCAGGCCCCCGCGTTGACGGGCCTGTGGGTCGCTCCTGTCTGTTAGGTCGACGGGAGCTGCCAAAAGGTTCAAACTTTTTTCGCGTCAGATGAGATTGCGTTGATCAGTAGCGCACGCGGACATAACTCCCCGGAGCATCTTCGAGCGGGGACAGCTTCTTGCCGCCAATTTCGCGGGCAGGGATGAGATCGCCCCCGTGTTGGCGAACCCAGTCATGCCAGTCCGGCCACCAGGAACCGGCGGTCTCCTCAGCCCCCTCGAGCCAGTCCTCGAATGAGCCGTCGAGTGTGCCACCTTTCCAGAACTGATATTTCACCTTGTCCGGAGGATTGACGACCCCTGCAATGTGCCCGGAGCCGGACATAACATACTCGACCGGTCCCCCGAACAGCTTGCTGCCGATGAAGACTGATTTGGCCGGTGCGATATGGTCTTCTCTTGCAGCAAGACTGTAGACGGGAAGCTTGACCTTGCCGAGATCAAGCTTGACGCCATTGACCACCATCTCGCCCCTCGCAAGAGCGTTCTCCAGATAGCAGCTCCTGAGATAGAAGGAATGGTTGGCGGGTGTCATGCGTGTGGAGTCAGAGTTCCAGAACAGCAGATCGAACGGGAAGGGCTCAATGCCGCGCATGTAGTTGTTCACGAAGTAGGGCCAGATGAGAGCGTTGGGCCTCAGTGAATTGAAGGCGCTGGCCATGTTCTTGCCATCAAGGAAGCCATGCCGTTCCATCTGCTCCTCAAGATCAATGAGCTGCTCCTCGTCGACAAAAACCTTGAGATCTCCCGCTTCGGAAAAATCAACCTGAGTGGTCAGGAACGAGATGCTGTTGACCCGTGACATGCGTTTCGAGGCCATATAGGCGAGGGCGCTTGCCAACAGGGTGCCGCCGACACAATAGCCCATGACGTTGGGCTTGCGTACACCTGTTGCCTGATAGACCGTGTCGAGGCCAAACAGGATGCCTTGCTCGATATAGTCAAACCAGCCCTTGTCCCTGAGGCTCTCGTCGGGATTGACCCACGAGATCACAAAGACGGTGTGTCCCTGCGAGACACACCAGTTGATGAAGCTCTTCTTCTCGTTGAGATCGAGAATGTAGAATTTGTTGATCCACGGCGGGCAAATGAGGAGAGGGATTTTCAAGACCTCTTCCGTTTGTGCCTCATACTGGATGATCTGGCAAATGTCACTCTGGGCTACCACCTTGCCGGGCGTGACAGCCACATTTGAGCCAAGCTTGAAGCCGGAATTGTCGGACTGGCGAATGATCAGATCGCCGCCGCCTGCTTCGATGTCCTCGGCCAGCATCTTGAGGCCCTTGATCAGATTCTCCCCGTCACTCTGCATGGTTTCGCGCAGCAGTTCCGGATTGGTCAGGACATAATTGGAGGGCGATAGGGCGCTGATGATCTGCTCGAGATAGAATTGTGCCTTGCGCCGGGTATGGTCGTCGAGATCAACGGCACCATCGACCATGTCCTGCGCCCAGTCGGACGTGATGATGTAGAGCTGCTTGATGAAGTCGAAGAACTGGTTGTTTTCCCATTCCGGGTCGGCAAAGCGCTTGTCATGGGCCGGGGCAGGGGCAACGTCCTCTTCCTCCGCGCCCATCATCTTGCGGACCGATTGCCCCCAGAGATCCATGTAGCGGCCCCAGAGCTTTGTCTGGGCTTCCATTGCCCGCTGGGGATCGGAGGTCCAATATTGACCGACCTTGCCAAAGGTACGCACCATGTGGTTGACGGTTTCGACCGTGGCGTCGTCCTTGCCATTCTCGCGTGGCTTGAGATAGGCCGACGCAGCTTTCCCGGCCTCTTCGACGATGCGGGCGAAATTGACGGCAAACTTTTCCGGATCATGGATCATATATTGCACCAGATCCGACGTATGCCCGTCGTCTTTGTCCGTTCCACCCGGTTTGTTGCCCTTGTCTTGATCTTCACGCTTTGTGTCGTTGGCCATGGGTCCCCGCTACAACGCTTGCTGTGACCGATCGACCACCAGATCGCGCCTGACCTTGCTGGAGGCCTACTGAAGCGAGATCGGGATTCGTCGGTCTGACTCTCCTCATTGCTGCATTAGGACGACATTTCACCACTTTGACAAGTCGCCCTATGGGTAGACTGCCTGAAAGTTGAAGTGATTCCAGTCTGAGGTTCCACCGCTGCGTGACGAAAGATGATTTCGGGATCAAACAAACGGGGATGCCTTTGTTTTGACCTTCAAATCACCATATGAGTGAGCAAAAGAAACAGAAGAGTATCCCATTTGCCCTTGCCTAAGCTTGGATGGAGGCCCGGAAAGGCTTCAGCAAACAATCTCGTGCTATGCTAAGCAAAACGGTAATACGGAATGCGGTTGCCGGATTCGGCCAAACATGGGCGCAGGGCACATCGAACATAGAGTTGAAGACATGAAACAGGCGTTTCCGGCAGCAGCTTTCCTCACCCTCGTACTTGGTGGGTGTGTGACGTCCGATGTTGAAAAGCCCGGCTCCACTGCGCTGCAACAGCCTGCTCCGACACAACAGATCATCACCAAGGATCAGACGCTCCTGACCAAAGGCAAACCCGTCAACGACTATGTCAACACTCAGGCTCCGTCGCAGGTTCGTTATTCCCTCCACCTGTTGAACAAACCGGAGAATGAGGAAGAGTTCCCCGAAATTAGGGACATCTCCACCAATGAGCAGGAACTCAGAAGCGAACAGGAGCGCCTGCGTCTCGAGCAAGAACTGAAAAACCTCGCCAACAAAAATCAGAAGTAGGCTTTTCACTGACAGTTCGACCTGCTGTCAGTTAGGTCACGGTGCTCCTGTATGTCATGCCACAAATCGCATGTGCAAAAGACCGAAATAAAAGTGGCAAATTCTTATCATTGCCGCCATTTTCGGTTTCATTTCGCAGGCATTTGCCTAATTAACTGTCTCCAGCAATCCATCGAGGAGCCTAACCATGGATGAGTTCCACAAGATTCGTCGTCTCCCACCTTATGTCTTTGAGCCGGTAAACCGGATTAAGGCGAAGGCGCGAGCGGCGGGCGCGGACATCATCGATCTTGGCATGGGCAACCCAGATCTGCCGACGCCCAAGCACATTGTCGACAAGCTGAACGAGACGGTTCTCGATCCGCGCACCCACCGTTATTCCACATCCCGTGGCATTCCCGGGCTGCGCCGTGCGCAGGCTGCCTATTACGAGCGTCGCTTTGGCGTCAAACTCAATTCGGAAACGGAAATCGTCGCCACGCTCGGGTCCAAGGAAGGCTTTGCCAACATCGCTCAGGCCATCACCAGCCCGGGTGACGTGGTGCTTGTGCCCAATCCGACCTATCCGATCCATTCCTTCGGTTTCATTATGTCCGGCGGTGTGGTTCGCTCCATGCCAGCTGAGCCGAATGACGAGTTCTTCCGGGCTATCGACCGTGCGGTGCGTCATTCGATCCCGAAACCAATCGCGCTGATCGTCAACTATCCCTCGAACCCGACCGCCTATACGGTGGATCTCAATTTCTACAAGCAGGTCGTCAAGATCGCCAAGGAGCATGAAATCATGGTTCTGAGTGATCTGGCCTATGCCGAGATCTATTTTGACGGCAATCCTCCGCCGTCCATCCTGCAGGTGGAAGGGGCAAAGGACATCGCGGTCGAGTTCACCTCGCTGTCCAAGACCTTCTCCATGCCCGGCTGGCGCATGGGTTTCGCGGTCGGCAACGAACGCATGATCAACGCCCTGACGCGTGTGAAGTCCTATCTCGATTATGGCGCCTTCACGCCCATTCAGGTCGCCGCCGCATCAGCGCTTAATGGCGCTGATGACTGCGTCGAGGAAGCTCGCCAGATCTATAAGGCTCGTCGCGACGTGATGGTCGAGAGCTTCTCTCGCGCTGGCTGGCCTTTCCCTGCCCCGTCAGCAACCATGTTCGCGTGGGTGCCGCTGCCAGAGAAATTCAAGGCAGCAGGGTCTCTCGAATTTGCCAAACGCCTCGTTGAAGAAGCCAACGTGGCGGTCGCGCCGGGCGTTGGCTTTGGCGAATATGGCGATGAATATGTTCGTCTCGCCTTTGTCGAAAACGAACAGCGCATTCGGCAGGCAGCAAGAAACATTCGTCGGTTTCTTGCATCTGCCGACTAAAGTGTGCAACAAACCGAACCGATAATCCTGCCGTGCGCGGCTGGTCTGAAGCATCTGTCTTCAGGAGGCCGCGCACGTCACAGGTGAGACAAGAATTTTCACCATGATGCCTGACGGCAATTCGGTTATCCCAAGAGCCGAAAAACCGTTCCCGCAAGCCGAACTGGTCAGAAGTCGGCGCAATAAGACTGGAAAAACATTCAATGGTCGCCCCCTTGAAGCTTGGCCTGGCTGGCCTTGGAACGGTAGGTGTTTCTGTCGTGAAACGCCTGCATAAGTTGGAAAATGAACTGGCTGTCAAATCAGGGCGTGCTATCAAGATCACCGCCATTTCAGCCCGCAGCCGCAACAAGGATCGCGGTGTCGATCTGTCCGGGTATGAATGGTTTGATGACCCGACCGACCTTGCCAAAAGCAGCAATATTGATGTCTATGTCGAACTGATCGGCGGTGACAATGGCCCGGCAGAAAGCTCCGTCCGTGCCGCGATTGCAGCAGGAAAGCATGTCGTCACCGCAAACAAGGCGCTGCTCGCCAAGCATGGCAACGAGTTGAGCCGCCTTGCCGAAGAGCAGAATGTCTGCATCAACTTCGAAGCTGCCGTTGCTGGTGGCATCCCGGTGGTTAAGACCCTGCGCGAAGGCATGGCGTCCAATGATGTCACCCGCGTTTACGGCATCCTGAACGGAACCTGCAACTACATCCTTACCCGCATGGAAGACGAAGGCATTTCCTTTGCAGAATGTCTCGCAGACGCCCAGCGCCTCGGCTACGCGGAAGCCGACCCGACCTTCGACATCGAAGGCAACGACACCGCGCATAAGCTCGCGATCCTTGCCAGCCTAGCGTTCGGGACGGAGATCGAAGCGGACTCCATCTTCCTTGAGGGCATCACCTCCATTTCCACCGCCGACATTGCCGCCGCTGATGATCTGGGCTTCCGCATCAAGCTTCTCGGTGTTGCGGTCAAGACTGACACCGGCATTGAGCAGCGTGTGCATCCGACCATGGTGCCCAAGGAATCTGAGATCGCCCAGATTTCCGATGTCACCAATGCGGTCGCCATCGACGGAGACGCGATTGGCTCGATCACGCTGGCGGGGCCCGGAGCAGGGGGCGACGCAACTGCCTCGGCTGTGGTCGCCGATATCGTCGACATCGCTCGCGGTCTGGTGATCAAACCGCTCGGCCTGCCGGTTGCTGAATTGCAACCCTATGTGCCAGCCAAAATGCGCGCCCATTCCGGTGGATACTACATTAGGTTGACGGTCAATGATCGCCCGGGAGCCTTTGCCGCAATCGCCCAGCGCATGGCCGATCAGCAGATTTCCCTTGAAAGCATTGTGCAGAGAAAAGGACCCGCTTCGAAAAAGCCGGTCGACGACTCCTCGCCAAAGTACAAGGATATCGTCCTCCTAACGTATAAAACGACCGAGGAAGCTGTGCGTAAAGCACTGGAGGCCATGGAAAATGATGGTCATATTGTAGCCTCGCCGCAGATGATTAGAATAGAAAGGTTATAGGTTTACTCGGCGGTCGCCGGGTTGGCCTTCAATTTTGGGTAGCTTACAGCCAGCAAGGGGAAAAGGGGGCCGTCATGAGTGAAATCAGAGAAGCCGCAGTACTGGATCGAATTCTGACACTGGAGATTGTGCGCGTGGCAGAACGCGCCGCGGTCTCGGCGGCACGCCTTCGAGGAGCTGGCAATGAAAAGGCTGCCGACCAGGCCGCCGTGGATGCCATGCGTCGCGAGCTGAATCAGCTTCCCATCAAGGGCACCGTTGTGATCGGCGAAGGCGAACGCGACGAAGCCCCGATGCTCTACATCGGCGAGCAGGTCGGCAACCAGAATGGCCCGAAGGTTGACATTGCTCTTGATCCGCTCGAAGGCACCACGCTTTGTGCCAAGAACCAGCCAAACTCTCTGGCGGTGATCGCCATTGCCGACGAAGGCAGCCTGCTCAACGCTCCTGACGTCTACATGGACAAGATCGCCATCGGCCCGGGCTACCCCAAGGGCCTCGTCGATTTGGATGCCACGCCACTTGAAAACCTGACCGCTCTTGCCAAGGCAAAGAATGTCGCCCTCAACGAACTCAACGTCTGTATTCTTGACCGTCCGCGTCATGCCCGTCTGATCGAGGAAGTCCGCGCCACTGGCGCTGCCATTCGTCTGATCGGCGACGGTGACGTTCAGGGCGTCATCCACACGACCGATCCGGATGAAACCGGCATCGATATCTACATGGGCATCGGTGGTGCGCCTGAGGGTGTTCTCGCTGCCTCGGCACTGCGCTGCATTGGTGGCCAAATGCAGGGACGTCTCGTGATCCATAGCGATGAGCAGCGCGACCGCGCCATCCGCATGGGAATCGCCGACCCGACCAAAAAGTTCGAAATGATCGAACTGGCCGGCGGCGACGTGACCTTTGCTGCGACCGGCGTGACAGACGGCAACCTGCTGTCCGGTGTGAAATTCGGCCGTGACGTCATCAGAACCGAAACTGTCGTCATGCGCTCGACGACCGGTACCGTGCGTTGGGTGAAATCCGAGCACCGCGAGTTTGAGAAATTCCATCTCGATTGATGATCGCTATCGTTTGAAATGAACAAGGCGGGCTATGAAAAGCTCGCCTTTTTTCTGTCGCTTGGAAGCGACCATGCTAAATTCACCACACACACCCGGTGATTCCCGCATCAAGGCCCGGTGACTCCCGCATCAAGGAAAGACTTGAAGTCCGACATGACCTCCACTGCAACCACTCCCTATCTTGGCGTCAGCCGTTCAGCCAAGGGGCGTCGGTGGGTGGAGCAACTGGATCTGCGCGGCATTGAGATGGCCGGAGCCATTGCGCAAAGCCTCGACATTCCTGACATGGTCGCCCGCGTGATGGTCGGGCGCGGTCAGTCACTTGAGAGCGCTGAGCACTATCTCGACCCGAGCATCAAGCTCCTGATGCCAGATCCGTCTGTCATGACCGACATGGACGTCGCCGCCGAGCGGATCGCGGTCGCCGTGGAGAAGGGCGAGAAGATCGCGATTTTTGGCGACTATGACGTCGATGGTGCCACATCGAGCGCCCTGATGGCGCTGTTCTTGCGGCATTGCGGCTGCGAGGCAAACATCTATATCCCGGACCGGATCTTCGAGGGCTATGGCCCCAATCCGGCGGCGATTGATCAGTTGATCGATCAGGGGCATAGTCTGATCCTGACCCTTGACTGTGGCTCGACATCCTTTGATGCGCTTGAACGAGCTGAGGAACGTCGCACCGATGTGGTGGTGATCGATCACCATCAGGTGGGAGAGTCGCTGCCTCCCTGTGTTGCACTGGTCAATCCCAACCGGCATGATGATTTGAGCCAGCTTGGTCATCTCGCCGCCGTAGGTGTCACCTTCATGACCCTCGTTGCCACCAATCGAGTGTTGCGGCAGAAGGGCTTCTATCAAACCCGGTGCCCAGCACCGCAGTTGCTGAACTGGCTCGACCTCGTTGCGCTCGGAACCGTCTGTGATGTGGTGCCGCTTATTGGTTTGAACCGGGCCTTCGTGGTCAAGGGGCTGGTCGCCATCCGCGCCCGCAGCAATGTCGGCCTCAGCGCATTGCAGGTTGTCTCTCGGGTGTCCGGCCCTGTCAGTCCCTATCATCTCGGGTTTCTTCTCGGCCCCCGCATCAACGCTGGTGGTAGGATCGGCGACGCGGCATTGGGTTCGCGACTTCTGACCTCATCGGATCAGAGCGAAGCCGAGCATCTGGCAGCAGAGCTGGAGCGCCTCAACAAGGAACGGCAGGCCCTTGAGCAGATCATGCTCGAGGAAGCCATCGGTCAGGCCGACCGCCAGATGATGGAAGACCCGGACAGCGTCAGCCTCGTCACGCACAGCAAGGATTGGCACGCCGGCATCGTCGGCCTGTTGGCCTCCCGACTGAAAGAGCGGTTCCGCCGCCCGTCATTTGCCATCGCGCTCAATCCCGATGGCATCGGCACCGGATCAGGGCGATCCATTCCCGGTTCTGACCTTGGAGCCGCCGTAAGAGCCGCTGTCGAAAAGGGGATTCTGGTCAAAGGAGGTGGCCACACCATGGCCGCGGGGCTGACAATCGAGGCCGAGCAGATCGATCCCTTCCGGCAATTCCTCAGCGATTCCCTGTCCGCTCAGGTGAAGGAAGCCTGGTCGGCGGATGACTTGAAGATCGATGCAGCGCTCACGGCAACCGGCGCGACCGAGGAACTGGTCAAGCTCTTGGAGAAAGCCGGGCCGTTCGGCGCAGGCAATCCCGAACCGGTGTTTGTTTTCCCGTCTCACAAGATCACCTTCGCCGATGTGGTCGGGCAGGGCGGGCATGTCCGCTGCACCATCGGCAACGCATCGGGTGGCAAATTGAAAGGCATCTGTTTCAGAGCGGCAGACGAGCCACTGGGCAAGCTGCTTCTCGATAAACGCGGCCAGAGCATCCACATCGCCGGTAGCCTCAGCCTTGACTATTGGCAGGGAAGACCTTCCGTTCAACTGCGGATTATCGATGCCGCTGAAGTCACCTTGTGACGCCCCCTTTTGTCGCCACCTGAAAAGTGTTGCACAAATATCAATGCGGGGGTCTGAATAGGCATGGTGAGTGCCAACTCGCGAATTCGTGAACATGCCGTCCAAAAATACTATGCAATTATGGCGACCTGACTCGTATGAACAGGAAGGCGCCAATGACGCGCTTGCTAAATCGCTACCGACTGATAGGCCTGATGCTCATGATTATGGGTGTCATGGGGCTAGTCTATTCCGGCATCGACTTTTCAGCGAGTTTCAACTCATCCAAAGCAAATCAGCTTCTGACAGCAGAGATAAAGCAGACCCAACTGTCAGCGAAATTCAGTCACACGCCCTGCCAGCAAAGGGCAACATTGCTGGATGAGCATCAGTCGCATTGCAGTGCCAAGATCCTGGCACTGTCCAGTCTTTCGCAATCATTTGTTTCGTCCGTTGGGTCGGATAGCCCAACGCAAATCATATCGAACCTAGAAGCCCGAAACTTCACTCCCGATCCCCCGCCACCTCGTGCAGTCTGATTGACCCTGCGTCTCAAGAGGACTCAATCAAACTCAAATCACTCACCATCAGCAAGCTGCGATTGCGGCCACTGCGGTCTACTCGGATGCGCTGGTTTCGGCGTTAACCGCAAATCGTTGCGATGGCGAAATATTTTGGATGCCGCACGGAACCAAACAAAGAAAAAGAAGTTTAAGAACATGGGACATAATCAGAATAAACCTAAAGGCGTGATGACGCGCAGAACACTCGTCAGGGGCGCCATGTTATCGGGCCTCGGACTTCTGGCGGCATGTGGAACACGGCCCAAGCCCTCAATCGAGGATACCGAGACCTATGGCTCCTTCGAGGCGATGTACGGACCACTCCCCAACGAGCGGTTTCCTCTTCCCGCAGTTGATCTCAGAAAGATTGACAGGCGTTTTCTGCGGCAGGAAGTCAGGTATCCGACCAGCGAGAAGGTCGGAACCCTCGTTGTCGATACCAGCAATTACTATCTCTATCTCATTCAGGAAAACGGTCGAGCCATTCGCTATGGTGTAGGTCTTGGCCGAGCCGGGTTTGAATGGTCTGGCCGCGCCATTGTCGCAAGAAAGGCGATCTGGCCAACCTGGACGCCGCCGACTGAGATGATCGAGCGCCAGCCTGAACTGGAAAAATGGAGCTGGCAGAACGGTGGCATGCCACCGGGCCCATCCAACCCGCTCGGAGCGCGCGCCCTTTACATCTATCAGGATGGTCGGGACACGCTCTATCGCCTGCACGGAACGGCAGAGGTCTGGTCCATCGGCAAGGCGGTGTCTTCCGGCTGCGTTCGATTGCTCAACCAGGACATCATCGATTTGCATCGCAGGGTGCCAAATCAGACGCCAATCGTCGTGATCTGAGGGTAGGGCTTGCCAACCTCTCGAAGGGCTACCAACTGGTGGCCCTTGAGAGGCTGCCAAGTCGTATTACTTTAGCTTTCAAGCGAAGAGGCAAAGAAGCTTGCTGATCAAGGCATGCCGTAGCTGTCTGCCTTGCCAGTCAGCTACGGCACACCTTTCTCAAGGGCTCTCCTAGAAGCGCACCTTGAAGCCCATGTTCCCTGAATAATCCCAACTATCGTCGGTATAGCGGCTCATCTTGGCGCCAGCATACAACGACATCTGTGAATTGAAGTCCAACTGGCCATACAGGCCAAGTCGGGCGCCTAGCTGGTTGCGGCCACTGAGGGTGGAATCCGAAAAGTCGGTGCCGGCAATAGAGGCGTTGAGCGTCGATCCGCTGAGATTGTAGGTGTCCACCAGCGCTCCGCTAAGGGCAATGGTAGCAACCTGTCCACCATCGAATGTGTACTGGCGACTGAGCTTCACCTCAACACTGCCTTCGACCGCATCTGAAGCGCGGTTTGCGTAGCTGACATTCATGGAGGAGCCACTTTCATCATACCCTTCGAAGAAGGCATGGGTGTAGCTGATCGAACCCTTGGGTGTCAGCGTCCAGTCGAGCGGAAGCCCGTAGGCTTTGGAAAGAGCAACTTCGGGTGATATGAACCAGCCATCAAACCGGCCTTGGGCCGTTTCTGTACCGGCATTGACTTGCCTTTCGCTGTGCGTATTGATGCCACCGGCGACGACCGAAGCATCGAAGGTGAAGCCGGAGATTGGCTGCCGCAAGTATGCACCGCCAAAATAGATGTCGCCGCTGGTTTCAGATCCACCGTCATCAGTCCAGTTTTTCATCTTGCTGTAACCACCCATGGCGCCGAGGCGAGTCTCATCAAATAGATGATCCATACCAAATGCGAAACCACCATGTCGGGTACGGATGTCACTGAAATCATCAAAGCTGCGCCCGGCAAAGGCCCTGAGCCAGAACAGGTTGCCAAAGGGATCTACAGCAAGGTCATCACCGACTAGGGTCGCAATGGCTTTTTCGCCTTCGCTGTCGTCCTTCGCTGCGGCATAGCCAAGTGCCTTATCCGAGTTTGGTGTGTCATAGACAGGAGTGTTGCGTTGAACGTTGACAGCCAGCACATCATCTACAGTCGATCCAATGGACCCATTGAGTGACTTGACCGCAGAACTCATGGTCATTGCAGCCCCTGTATCAACCACGGACATTGTGCCGCTGGTCGCAACACTGTCATAGACAACGGTCTGGCGCGAATTGCTGAGCGTGACCTGGTTGCCAGCGGTCGAATAGTTTGCAACATCGACAGAATAGCTGCCTGTTCCGAAGATGGTGGAGTTGCCGGTTGTGTTGTTGAAGTCGACCAAATTGCCGAAAGTGGCTGTTTCCATCACCGAGAGACTATTGCCGCCAGTTGCGTAAAAGATTGCACCGGTTCCACCGGAAATCTTCCCTGCGTTGGTAATCTGGCTGCCTGTTGAAGACAGCACGGCGCCGTAGTCACTACCTGAAATCGTGCCATTGTTGACGAGGGAACCACCATTGAGCGTCACGGTGTTTGCGGCGCCAGTCACTGATCCGTTGACGCGTAGGGATCCGTTTTTGTCGACGGTTATCGCACTCGACTTGAAACTGGCTGTATCAACGGAAAGCAAGCCATTTCTAACGGTCACATCGCCTGTGTATTGGGAGTAATCGCCTGTCAGGCTGATATCACCATTATAGACTGTGATATCGCCAGCGCCTTTGACCCCTGTCTTGAAGGTATAGAGGTCTTTGTCGGTGATGTTGAACTGAAGATGTCTTTCACCCTCACCAAATGCGATATAGCTGGCGTTGAGTGTTCCCGACGCGCGGGCATCTTGATCTGCCGAGGTCGCATCATAGATGCCGCCGATCGAGATTGTTCCAGTCCCGTGTCCCTGCCATTCATATGGTGAAGGAGGGGTCGGAAATTCACCAACCGTGATGGTGTCGATGTTTTCTGTTTTGACCGTTGCGTCATCGAAGATGCTCATGGTGCCCGTTCCGCGACTGCCAATGCTCGTTGCACCAATCAGGGTTACGACGGTTCCCTCGCCACTGAATGTGGCCGTTCCGATGGAGTTGGCCTCCTGACCCAGTACCATTCCGTCATAAAGGTTGACCTGGGACCCGCCTGCAACCGTGAAATTCCTTGTACTGGTCGAATAAATACCCGCGATAACCCGACCGTAGAGGTTGGCTGTATGATCAGGTTGCCGGTTAATGGACCAGCTCCCTGAGTTCCCAGACCGATATTTTGATAGAACCCGGTGGACAGGCTAGAACCGCTATCGATGAGAAGAATGCCTTCAGATCCAGAACCATTGCCGATAAGAATGAAATCCGAAGCTGTCCCATCGAGTTTCTTTGATGCTCCATCAAGGACTTTCAGGTATCCAATTGTCGAGGCACCATTGCCTATGTAGGTGCTGCCCTTGCTGATCAATGTTGTGCCTGCACCCTGAATGGTTATCGTGGAGACCGTGTTCGCTCTATCCATCCCCGATGGTGATCATATTGTAGGCGGTCAGCTCTGCGCCACCCTTGACGAGCAGCGATTTTGGGATCGTTGTACTGGTAGAATCCACCCCGATTGTGCCGACGTACTCGTTCATCCGAAAATCGCCATCAATCACCAGATGATCGCCAACAAAAAGCACCATCTCAGTTGCTGAAATGCCGGTAGGAATAGCCGTCTTCTGCACCAGTCCAATAGGAATAGGTATCTGCCTCTGAAGATGTTATTGAAACGATGGGGAGCAGGATTGTTGAGGTAAGAAGTAGGACTTTTGCGCGAGCTGTTGAAGGCATAGCGAGAGCAATCCAGTTGGAGCGTGCAAATACGTTGAGCAATAGTTAGTCATGTTAAGCAACAGTGCTTCGTAAATTTGTACTGGTTCGACCAAATTCCGATGGTTCGCAATTGTCAAAGCTACAAGCTGCAGTTTGGATTTTGCTCGCGAAAGCAGTGAGATGAGGAGATTTGACTGCCAGAAATTTTTAGCAATCCTGAAGGCCGATCGAATATTCCGATATCAAAATGGACGCTGGAACTTGCAGCCGTCAAACAACAGGTTTTGAACAAGTAAGATCAGTTGAGAGGTCACAAGAGATGCCGTGTGGTGCTTGTCGGTGGGAGAATTCACCGCCCATGCGTCGCAAAGCGACAGACTCTTTGAGGACGAAATGAATTGCCAGCAAAAATCGAACCGTAAGCGAAGACAGCAAACCGTGCATCGATGGTGGATATTGGAATAGCTTGGCTGGCAGAACATACAAGTCCACTGCACAAACAAAAGCCCTCGCAACTACTTGAGCTGCAAGGGCTTTTTGTCGAAAGTGGTACGCCCTACGGGAGTGCGATAATCTATAAAATACAACGACTTATCCGTGTCCAACCTCCAGAACTGGCTCGTTGAAATTATTGAGCAATTTCAGCAAATGTCCAACCCCTTTGCGACGATTATTATCAGCCTCATACAGGCCTAATACCGTTGACTGGAAGACAATCTTTCCATTCGAAATCAATTAGGGCCGCGATGTGAACCGACCTGCGTGTTGACCTCTGACGGAAGGCAACACACAGCCCGTCTTCAAGCATTTCAACAAAATTGGCTGCAAAATACAATGGAGATATCCCATGAAGAACCTTTGCATAAACATGCGCTCGACAATCAGTGTTAGAAACTTTTCCGAAGGAATGATCTCTTGTAAAGAAATAACCGCCGAACAGGTGGCAAGCTTCATCGCATCGGCCCGTCGAGATAACGCAGAGATAATGGGCCTATATGATTTCGGCACAGAAATCACTGATCAAAGGTGTCAAGATTTACGAGATCTTCTAGTGGCATTCGAAACAGTTACCGGCACATATCTCTCAGAAGACGCGTTTTTTGAAGAACCGGATGAAGATGGTGATGCGTTTCCAATCGTCGATTGCACATCCATGGTCAATGAAACCTGTAGCATGTTGGTCGTGGAGTACTATTTCACCTTCAACTGTAACGTCAATTCTCTGAATTTTCGGGACAGCATCTCAGTCACCCACGATGACATGGTGTTTTACTTATTCGAAAGGCAATGAGGCTCTAAACACGAATACCGGAGCGTGTTGGGCAATCGCGGCCCATTCCGGACACTCGCCAGCCATCATCTGGGGCAAGTGCACTTCCCCATTCCTGACATTTAATCGAAGCGCAGCATTTTCCGTAGCCAACTGACTGGTGGGCGGACTTTTGAGATCTTCAAGGTCTGTTGCAAAAACGATGGTTTTCGCAACAACCATCTAGTTGGTTCTACATCACAACTGCGCGCAGCTATGGAAACCCATCCTCGATGCGCCATCCCTCCGGGGGAAGCATCGTAGGAAGAGAATTGCCACCACTCTCAATTCGCCTGATGTTCTCCTTCATCCAGACGGCCTTCGCCCTTTCCAATTCAAGGCCATTCGGGTCGTAGATGTAAACCAGAAGGTCGCCGGACCAACGTCCGTGCCCCTCTAGTTCGAGATCCAACTCGACCCTGAGCTTACGGTTGCCATCCAGATCAAAGCTAGGCACGCGCACGCTGTGAACTTGGTTCACACATAAAAGAGGAGGATAGCCGTTGTCAGGCAACCCGAGCGAACTGGACGAGGGAATTGATGATAGCCGGGCCACTTCGACCTTCAAAAGTTGCGCGAACCATGGGGAATCTTTGAAACGCCAATAGAGCTCAGAAACGTAGCTGCCTCCATCAAGACTAGCGAACCACGATCCCTTCGCGTGTCCGAGACACTGCTCAAAAGTCTGAACAAGATAGTCGAAGCCAGTGATGATCCGACCCGTCTGCGCAGACACGCCTGCGATCGGTTGTGAAGCGTCACGCCGTGGAGCGGCAGACTGCCATCGGAAGCTGAGATATCGGGTGCTATCGTGCTGCTCAATTGTCGGAGCTTCGAGGAGAAGACCGCCGCGACCCAAATCCGCAAGGACGATGTATCGGGACAATGGAGTCCGCTTCTCAAAGTCCTGTACGAAGACCATTAGGTCCTGCGGCGTGCCATGGATGAAGAAGGCGATGCGAAGCTGTACCCCAGTGGGCCCAAACCTCGTGACTTGTCCTGCGGCGACAAGATCAGGTCCAATGGCTATGATGTCGACCTCGCCGAGGTTCTGTTCGCCGAGGCGTACGAACTCAGTGTGGTCGCGCTTCATGTTCTGGAGCGCTTCGACTGTGAAGCGCACGGCATCACGGTCTATGACGGTGCTGCACGATCCACACAACCAAATGCCGTTCTCGATGCTGGAGCGCTCTTCTGCACTCATTTCGGGATCGTGTCTGCGAGCGCCTGGTCCCGACGATGCTGCCTTTATGTGTGCGGCAACACCTATATTTGTCACTGCGTCGGGTGCCTCGTCGCTTGGGCCGATGGTGGGGGTCTTGCAATAGGAGCAACGATGACCGGCTCTGTCCGCCAGCCTGTATCGGGTTCTTCGGCTAAAGTCGTCTCGGTTCCTGCTCATTTCACTACTCACGATACCGACCAATTGGCCGTACCGAAGGATATCTTAAACGCGGTGGTTCTCATACCTCATTAAATTGGCCATTCAGGCCACCCGAAGACGGAAAGTCGGCTATCTTTTTGCAACCGTCGAAGGTCTCAAGAGGGCTCGGAGCGGACACCGTTGGGTCATCAATGTCCGAGAACGCTCATTCAAATCCGCGACCGGCAATCGCGGCCCTAAGTGGTCATTCGTGAGACGTTGAGTTAATGCCCGCTTCTGCGGGCATTCCGGTCGTGATAGTTCAATAAGTGCCCTTGATAAAACTATTGCCGCTGGTTATTTCGCGTTATAATTGTAGACACTGGAGTTTTGCTGATTGATTCTCAAATACGGAGCTCTCGGCGATTGGGTTTCGTTTATTTCTAGGCCAAATTAATTTTTTCCGCTTGGAGCTTTGATTGTTAGGTACTTATGAGCAAACACATTGCAGCACTAACAAACTGGTTGGCGGCATGGCTCATTGGTTTGGCGAATTTTTTGGAAAGAATGGACAGATCGGCGGCCACGCCGTCAAAGTTCGTGAATCTAGCACCAACCGATCAAGCTGATAAGGATGGTGTATATTCTGAAGCTTTAGAATCCGCCATGGCCGACCCAAAGGTATATAATATTGCGCTAACAGGTCCCTATGGGTCGGGAAAAAGCAGTATTATCCAATCCTTTCTCAAAAAGCATCCTCGGCCGAGCCTTCACATATCTCTCGCAGCGTTCGCACACGAAGCAGCCCCAGCTAATGGTGATGAAAGACGAAAAAGAATTGAAAGAAGCATACTGGAGCAGATGCTTTATGGCGCGGACGCTAATAAACTTCCGTTGTCGCGCTTTAAGAGGATTCAGTCTCCCGGAGCTAGTTCGACATTTAAGTCGCTGTGTATCGCAATCGGCCTGCTTGCGCTTTGGTTCGTTTTCGCAAAGCGCGAAGTTATTCTGGACGGAAGTTTCTTCAAGCCGTTCGCACTGAGCAACTGGCTTAATCTCGGTGTCTTCGCTCTCGCAACGCTATTTTTCTGGGCAGTGTTGCATCACTTTTATGTAGCAAGCTTTGGGTTATCACTGAAGAGTTTCTCATTGAAAGACATTGAGATAAGGCCGTCATCTGATAATCAGGATTCCATCCTCAACCGACACCTAGATGAAATCATCTACTTCTTCCAATCGACAGAATATGATCTAGTCATCATTGAGGACTTGGATCGCTTTGAAGACCCCGAAATCTTTGTGACATTGCGTGAAATAAACAGCTTGGTGAATGAGAACGCAGGCATCGAACGAACCATCAGGTTCCTTTATGCCTTACGCGACGATGTGTTCGCCAACACAGATCGAACCAAATTCTTCGAATTCATAATCCCAGTCATTCCGATCATCAATACTTCAAACTCGATCGATATGGTTTTGGAGCAAGGAAAGAGGCTCGCGCTTGACGGACGCCTTAGTCGCCAATTCCTAAGAGAAGTATCTAGGTACCTCAATGACCTCAGGTTAATTCAGAATATATTCAACGAGTACGCCATATACGCAGCTAATTTGGAAACAGACAACGAGAATGTACTCAACGCCGATAAGCTGCTTGCAATCTTGATCTACAAGAACGTTTATCCTCGAGACTTCGAGCATCTGCATCGAGGCGAAGGAAATCTAGCCAAAATCTTAAGCCGCAAAGATGAACTCATCATGCAGAGCGAGGCTAAGTATAAATCCGAGATTGCAGATCTCGAACAAAAAATTGAAGCTGCGGAGCGGCAGACACCTGCGGACCAAAAAGAGTTACGCCAAATCTACGGAATGGCTCTTATCCAAATGCTTCCAGCGAATGTCATCTCTGTCAGCCTAGACGCAAGGTCGTGGATACCCCTTCAGCAGTTGGTAGGTCACAGTACTTTCGAACAATTGATAGATGCTAAGCATCTCTACTACCGCAATATCAATGGCGCGCATCAGGTCAGTATTGCCAGCTTGCAAGATGATGTTGATCCCCTGAGATCCTATTCGCAACGCGAATCAGAAATAGAAAACAAAGCGACGGACAAGAAGAAAGAGAGCTTGCACCGAATTCGGGAATTAAGATCAAGGATCGGGACGCTTCGAACTACCAAATTCAACGAACTCATACGTTCAAGCGCCAAGCGTGTAACAGATCTTTTCGACGGGTTTCACGAGAAAGGAGATTTGGCTCGCTTCCTTATTTTGGAAGGTCATCTTGACGACACTTATTACCAGTATACATCGCTCTTCCATTCTGGCCGACTGTCGCCCAATGACAACAAGTTTCTCATTCAGATACGGTCATTCGAAATACCCGAACCGACCTTTCCAATCGACAACCCCAAAGAGGTCATCGTGGCGATGCGCGATGAGGATTTCGGTCAAAGCTATGTCCTTAACATCAAACTGGTTGACTGCCTTCTAAGCGAGACGATCCGTTACACCGACCAAGTTCGAAGTCTATTTGAGTTCATCTCGTCCAATTTTGATGGTTGCGAAGCTTTCTTCGAGGCCTATTACACTACTGGTCGAAATGTCTCCGGGTTGCTTTCCGGTCTAGTCAACAAATGGAGACAGTTTGTTCCGACGGCTATCACTAGCAAGCACAGTCGTTCCCATATCACGCAACTATTGACACATCTACCTGAAAGTACGCTTGCAACAATGGCAAGCGAAGTCGACGAATTCCCAGAATTCGTAGCAGCGAACCTTCCTGAAATTCTGGCACTTGCATCCGACCTGGCACCCGAGCGGCTGGAGAGCATAGGCTTCGAGATTCGGGATCTTCCGGCCATAGGGATGTACACCGGAACCATACGTTTCATGGTAAAGAAGGGGCTGTTTGAGCTATCTATAGCCAATTTTGAACATATTTATCGAGAGGTTCTGGGGGAGACCAATCTCACGGCCTTTCGCGAGCGCAACTACACCACAATTCGTTCTATCTCGGATCCGACATTGCTGACGAGGGTTGAACGCGACTTCGATCTCTATCTTAGCGTCGTGCTTCTCAAGCTTGGCGACAATTCCGAAGAAGATGTCGCGGCCATAATAGATGTCCTTTGCCGCAAGGAAATTGATGAAGACAATCTGCGCACGTTTCTCAAACAACAAACGGCTCTCCTGCCAACGCTTGATGGAGTTCCCGAAAGATTCCACGCCATGATGTTTGAGCTACGACGTATCGAACCAACATGGGGGAACTGCATCGCATTCTTGGGAAGCAGTGGATATGCGGCAGAGATCTTGTTAGCTTATCTTAATCGAGGAGATGTGCGCGCGGCGATCCTGAAGCACCCTATGCCGAGCGATACGGAGACGCTGCCGCTACGCCAAACCATTGTTTACGCGAATGCACTTAGCGACGAAAGCTATCGAGAATATGTCCGAGCATTGCCCAACCCCTTCAAGAGATTTCCCAAGGAGCTAGCTTCTTCGAAGCTCGCCATACTTATCGAAGAGCATAAGATCATTTTTTCAAAGGAAAACCTCGATCTACTAGACGTCGAGAAGGACTTGCCCATTCTTTTCGTAGCAGAAAACATCGAAACTTATCTCGCGAATCCTGACACGTTTACAATTGACGACGATTTCCGCGAAAAGCTTCTTAAAGGCGATACAAAAGATGGCGATAAGCGCGCGATCATTGACCTTATGGATATGAGCGCACTAGCAGAGTATCCGGATCGAGCAGCACTCATCGGCCCGATTCTTGATCGCTCCGATGTTCAATTGCCTCACCTTGACTCAATGTCAGCACGATCTCTGATCCTGAACTCTGAACCTATTGAGACGCAGATTTCTCTCTTCAACAAGGTTCATTCAACGATGACCGTAGAGGAAGTTCGCCAAGTCCTAGCATCGCTTCCGAAACCTTTTTCTGAGATAACGACAGGATACCACACACCTAGATTATCGAACTCAGATGAAAATCGTGACTTGGTAGAATGGCTTGATACTCGCGGTATTATCTCTTCGTGGAGCGAGGGAGGCGGCTGGTTCTCAGGTGATGGCATCCGAGTGAATCTCAAAAGGCGGTAAGAGCCCAAACTCGTCATCGGAATTGACGGGCCTTTTCGCAAGCGCGAAGGAAGTGCGTCGAAACCGCGGCCCAGAGTCGACATTCTGCAGGGACGACTTCCACAAAGCCAGCTTCCCATTCCTGCCATTCGTACACGCCGCAGAAAGACGAAACGTATTTACCTCACAGAGGCAAAGCACTACGGTTGCAATTTTCTATCTTCTCATCGCAGCTCCTTCATGGCAGATGCCTCCTCAAAGCAGCCTTAACTGATAAAGTTATTGGGATCACAATGGGGTTTGATCTTAGAAGGAGCCATCTGCAACTGGCAGGCAGATCTCTTGTGTACACTCAAAGCGATATGTCTAGTAGACAACCGCAACACCAAGTGGTGAAATTTCTGGTGCCTAAGAATTGAATCGCTCGGTCATCTAGAGCGACTGTACAAACCAAGGCCTAAGCAGAGTGGAACAAGTCGAACTAATAGAACAAATCTGCTCACGTCCTCAGAACTTTGCTTGGTTCTTGGGGGCCGGAGCTTCTCGTTCTGCTGGATTACCAACAGCGACAGACCTGCTTTGGGATTTGAAGAGGCGCTATTATTGCCGTCAGGAAAACCAAGATATTTCGCGGCAGGAAATGCAAGTTGAAGCCATTCAAGAGAAAATTCAAGGATACATTGAATCACAAGGGTTTCCTCCGCTTTGGGACGACTCCGAATACCCCGCATGTTTCATGCGAATTTTCGGTGACGACAAAGAACGCCAGAGGAAATACATCAAAGCCATGCTTTCGGAAGAGCATGTGTCGCTTTCGGTCGGGCACCGTGTCATCGGGGCCATGATGTCATCGGGCCTAACGCGTGCCGTCTTCACAACCAATTTTGATACTGTCCTCGAAAAGGCAGTTGCCGAAGTGGCTGGTACATCGCTATCCGCCTATCACATCGAAGGTGCTCGCTCGGCTAACGATGCCTTAAACAATGAAGAATATCCGGTTTACTGCAAGCTCCACGGCGACTTTCGGTATGACAGCATCAAAAACCTGCCGCATGATCTTGCCGCACAGAACACGTATCTGGCGCAATGCATGATCAACGCTGCAAGCCGGTTTGGGTTCATAATCTCCGGATATAGCGGGCGCGACGAAAGCATCATGGAGTTGTTCCGTTCGGCATTTGCCGAGAGCAATCCTTTCCCGCATGGCTTGTACTGGACAGGTATGTCGGCGAAACCCATCCAAGTTGTAAGCGCTTTACTGGACGAGGCCAAAATGAAAGGCATTCGGGCTGAATACGTTCAGATTGAAACCTTTGACTCGCTACTCTCAAGAATCTGGCGCAACATCGACGGAAGACCGCGGGCGCTAGATGGCAAGGTTAGGAGATCAAAGACATCGCATGTTACGATCCCGCTTCCAAAGAATGGATCACACAGTCCATTGCTGCGTTTGAACGCCTTGCCAATAAAAAGCATGCCTTCTCAATGCCTACAGCTCAGGTTAAAAACTCCAATAGAATGGAGTGACCTTCGCAAAGCCCAGCATGAAACCGAGGGACGTCTCGTGCTAACCAAGGCCGAACATGTTTGGTGCTGGGGTGAAAAAGCAATTGCCAAAGGTCATTTTGGTGCCGCGTTGGCGTCCATCGACGCCGCTGACTTGCCGGAAGACCTTTCTCGCGCCGAGAACTTTCATTTTAAAGGTTTTCTGGAAGATGCTCTCGCAAAAGCATTTGCTCGCTCCAAGCCACTCTTGGCGAGAACTAGCCGTTCCGGAACTTGGTTGATTTCTGATGGGTATTCGGAAGACACAGCTACATTGGCATCCCTACAAAAAGTTGTCGGCAAGACCTCAGGGAAGATACCCGGTCTTTTCACAGAACCCAGCGAGTACTTTCCTCGGCGAGAGCAGGTTGAATGGTCCGAGGCTGTCCGGATATCTCTTGAAGTCAAGCAAGGTCAAGCTTGGCTTCTTGTCGATCCTGATATTTGGATATGGCCGCCAAGAGCGCGGCGGATAGCTACCGATTTCCTCGATAAGCGCAAAAGTGACCGTTTCAATCACAGATTCAATGAGCTCGTGAGTGCATGGGTGCAGCTTCTATTAGGGCCGCATGAGCGTAACGCGGATATTCAGGTGCGACCTTTTGCCAAAGGCGAAGAATTTGAGAACCCACGGTTCACATTGGGCAACCGCACAGCATTTTCCAGGAGGCTATAATGACACAATCTCATGATAGTGAGCTTCCTGGCTACACCTGCTTGCCAGAACCTGATCTAGTTTTCAACGGGGGCAGAACCCACAAGCACCCGTTGTTAGGGCTGATAGAACACGGCCCATATGGACTGAAGTTTGGAACACTCCCCTCTGTTCGCTTTGCTCTCGTCGCGCCGGATAGAGAGCTGGGAAAGCTTCGCCGTCTAGTGAACGAACTTCAATCAAAGGCTAGCCCGATTGAAGCGAAAGTCTATTATCCCGAATACCCCGGTTTCGAGGCCTTGTTCAGAGCGCCTGTAGCACCCGTCGATGGAGCGCCGGAGATTGTGCTTCCCAGTAATCTGGATGAATTCGCGCGAAATCGGTCAAAGCTAGAGCTTGCGCAAGGTCTCTTTCGCTGCATTTCTCGGCTATCTTCTCTGCGCAGCAACTTTGACGTTGCTTTGGTGCTCCTGCCTGATGAATGGGCATCTTGTTTCGAAGGTGAGAACTTTGATTTTCATGACTACTTGAAAGCATATTGTGCGCCGTCTGACATCCCGATACAGATCATTCGGCAAGCCAGCTTTAACCGCAGATGCCGCGCAAACGTCATGTGGGGCCTTAGTGTCGCGCTATACGCTAAAGCAGGTGGCATCCCGTGGAAATTGACGGGCCTTGCGCCCGATGAAGCTTTCATCGGTATTAGCTATGCCATGAAAGTCGACAAGGTTACGGGCACGCAATATAGCACCTGCTGTAGTCAGGTCTTTGATCCTGATGGAACAGGCTTCAAGTTTGTAGCATATGACACGAAGGACTTCACCCAGGACAGCCAAAAGAACCCCTATCTCTCCTACTACGAGATGCAATCGGTTCTGACCCGCAGTTTGGAGATATATCAACGCGGTCATCTCGGCATTGCGCCCAAAAAGGTCACAATCCATAAAAACACCTCGTTTACGGAAGAGGAAATACTTGGCGCATTTGACAGCTTCCGGGCGGACACTGAGATCGAATTGGTGCAAATCGTAAAGGGCACTGATTGGAAAGGCATCAGATTTGACGAGAAATCTCCGCCCTCAGCCCACAAGTACCCGGCTCAAAGAGGAGCGTATCTGCCGATCAGCGAGAGCGAGGCGCTGCTTTGGACGCAGGGTAGCGTTCAAGGTGTGCACGTTCAAAACCCCCGCTATAACGTCTACAAGGAGGGAGCTCTCAAACCTACACCTTCACCTGTCTTGTTGCGTCGCTACTTCCGGTGAAGGGGGGTGGCATGACACTTGTGCGGGCGTTCTTGGGCTAACCAAGATGGACTGGAACAACAACACCCTCTACAAAAAACTTCCTGTCACATTGGTGTATTCCAAGGCCTTTGCGGACATTCTTCAACAAAACCCACAGATGGTAAATCGTATCTATGACTTTCGCTGTTTTATGTAGCCACGCAGTGTGAAGAGAAATATCTCATCCAAACGGGAAATGATCTCAATCCATCTGAACAGGCTGCTCTTGCCAGGGTGAGCTTTGAGATATCACTAATGGCTGCGGTACAGTATCTGATGTGCAGTAGAGGCGAATTATGATGTGTCTTGCTGAAATCAAAATGTCCATCTACTGAGTGGCTTCTCGCTCTTTACTGTGGTAGAGTCTCGACGTGTGAGAGCTGCTCAAATCCCCTCGAAGCCTTCGGGTTTATGGGCGTCGTGGCTCTTGCACGCCCATTCCATTCAACTTTCGGCGCGGTTCGTACACCGTCCAAAACTTCAGCTTCGGGCTATCATTACTTCCCACATTGACGCATTTCAGAACCAAACGGATGAGTCCTGTTTGGCGGAACGGAAAGCTGACCATGCTGTCGATTTGCATGAATGAAACATCAAGCATATTCGATAGAGGCTTGCTTGAGTCGATCAGCCTGACATTGTAGCTCTCAATGATTTTTCTGACCGCACCCAGTAATACAAAGCTCTGATATCTGGTCAGTTGACTGCGATCGGGCCGCGTGATGTGTCTCCATCCTTCTCGATCAAAGTGAACCTGCTCACCGTTACCCCCTAGGCGTGTCGGCACATTCTGTAGCGATTTATAGACCTGGCGTGACGAACGCTGGATGTGATCACGACATCTGAGGTGAGGAAAGTCCTCTGCAAATGTATGTACCTTCTGCGCCTGTAGATCTTGGTGAAGAGTTCCACATAACCCAGAAATTACATGCTTTGCTGCTTTGTTGAATAGGTTATTGCTCGGCACATAGATTTGCGATGAAGTTCGAGTTGCCTCCGGCCTAATGTCCGTCCATCGAGCTACTAGCGTTTCTGGATCAACCAGAACCACAATTGCCGCTCCAACAACCTTGCGCCAAGCACCTAAGTTTCTTGCTAAGTTCGGCGCATTGATTGGGATGGCATATTTTCCGCTGTTTCGCAGTGGGGCGGCAAGGCATTTGATCTGAACAAAAACTATCTGACCCGACAGTTCTCCTCCTTTTTCCAAAAAAATCAGGCCATCAATGGCATCATCGTTATGGGCCTCAAGAGGTTGCCATCTTGCGCCCCACTCCGCGAGCACGATACGCTCTACGACGTTGACGCCTATTTGTCCCTGCCTTTGGTTAGTTAACCCCATACATCCGCTCCTGTGGATTTGCCGCAGTCTCAGTTGTAGCCATAGACCAACAATTCTTGCAGGCCGGCTTCGAAGTCTGAAAATAGTTTCTGGAGTTATCCGCCGTTCATTCGAAGTTGGCAAGCCAAACCCAGACACCCTTGTAGAAATTTGCGCTTGCTGTGCATCGCTGCCCTTCGCAATGATAACAGCGAAGGTCGGCTCTCCGCCCACCCAAGACCTTGCTTTGTTCGTGGCATCACATTCGTCATCACGTTGTCAGGATTCTTCTGATGGATGTCAGGCACATTTCGTAACGTCATGACGGACTGGCTACTTATTATGATGGCAGTTCAAACAGGAGCGGAACAGATACTCCGATTGCCATGCGACGGCAGACCGTCTTTGTGACAAATGTGATGAGAGACTGATCGTCACCAGCGTCGTCAGCAATTTCCTGACCACAAAGCATGCAGCCAACCAATTGCGCATCCACATCAGCATGGCCATCATAAGATCCACTAGTCCGAACATTCGCAAGGCATGATGGTCGGCGGGGTGTTCTGATGATTGTTATGACAGTCCTGACGGTTGTCATGACAGCATGACGCAGAACACGATAGCGGCATTTCGGTCATTTACTGGCAATCAACCCATCCCTCCTGTCCATCCAGCCTGAATTGCGTATCACCAGCAGTTGTCAAAGCCTAGACCTTGTCTGTGACGAACGATCCGTTTGATCCAGCTGTCATGTCGGGCTTTATCAATGCCTTCAGACACCCGCCTCGAACCATCAGCACCTACGTGATGCTTGTCGCGGCTTTTGGTTCCAACGCGTCATTGATCAGGTGCGTTTCTGGCCGTCACGATCACCTTTTGATGCACGGACAGCTATCACGAACTGAGCACAAACATCACCTGTGAAGCTATCTTCCAGCAGTAATCTGCATAAACTTTTTTGATCGCGGGAATTCTTTCTATTTCCTTTTCGGAAGGGCATTCGCCCTTCCGGTCAAACAACTGATGTCTTGATTAGGAGAATAGAATGAACAATGGCACATCTTACCCGACCACCGGGCAAGAACCAGATGATCTCTTCGGCACCTTCGCTGGCACACCGATTTATCTGCACCAAGTCGAAGCCGCATTGGCCCAACTGCCTAAAGCCTTTACAAAGCGAGCATTCAGCGACGCTCTTGAAGCCGCCGGACTGGAGGCTTCGGTCGATTGCAATATGGCGCGGGGCGCAATGCAGAAAGCCAAAGAACGAGGCTTGATACGCCACAACAAGCAGTCCAATTTGTGGGAGCAGGCCCCGAAGAATTCACCGATACCAACTGCGTCGCCTGAAACAATCGTTTCCCCAAGCACCTTGACCTCCTCGCAAACGCAGCCACCAACAAAGACAATATGGCGAATAAGTTATTTGCAGGTCATCTGCACAATGATCTGGGTCGCCTTGATGGTCATCAACGCTCGATTGGGCCGCGAGATTGGAGGGAGCGATCCTGCAACAAGTTATACGATTATGGCTCTTATGATAATTTTGGACCTTTGCCGATCAACAGCGATAGGTGGCGCGCTGCGATGCGCCCGAAACCACCGACGGTCCCTGGCCAGCCTCTTGGTTCTATACATCACCGTCGCGACCCCGATATCCATTCTTTCAACCACCACGCTCTTATCCGTGCCTCTGCAGCAAGCGACGGACGAAGTGGACATGAGGGAGAAGCAGGCAGCCATCATTGAAGGATATATTATCACATATAACAAGAAAAAGAGGGCTGCAGCGCTTTACCATGATGAATGGGAGGCGGAATGTCGACGCGACAAATGCGGGCCAAAGGCCGCAGAATATGAACGGCAATATAATCAAGCAGAGGCAATGGCAGCGGAGGCCATTGAAGCAGCAAGAAAAGCGGACAGTCATCACGAGGATTTACCGTCATCAGACGAAACGGTGGTAGAGCGGATCGCGAAAGTCCTGCAACGGTTTCGAACTGACCCATATGCGCCCGATCTCTTGGTTCCACTATATATTGGAATCTTGGCCGAGCTATCAGCCCTCTGCATAACATTGCTCTGCAATACCAGGAAAGGCTGACATCAACGACATTGGTGATACTAGGCTATCGATCCATCTTGTCACCTTTTGCCTTGCGATCCTGTCTTGCATGTCGCTCTGCATTACGCGGATCTGGCGCCTTGGCCATCATGTTTTCCAGGCCCTGTTCCCGAAGAGACATTTTGGCTTCGGCATTTGGATCAACGGTGCCATATTGCTGTCGGTGCTGGACACGATATGCCTTAAGGGCGTCGAATTCATCCCGCAGTTTTGATCGCGCCAACTTGATCGCGGCGTTGCCAACCTGCGTAGCAATGACATTCGCGATGCCGCCGAGAATCCGCTTCATTGGCTTTGACAGGCCCTTGATCTCGTCAAGACTGACCTTGACGTCCATTTTCAGAATATCGTCAGACTGAGGCTCTGCATCAGGGTTATATGTCACCTCTACATTGACCAGTGAAGGATCCGCTTTGAATTGGCGCTCACACTGAGCCGCTTCTGAGCTCCAGATTCGCCGGGCGTATTTCTTGATCACTTTCAAAGCTGGTCTCAGGGTAGCGGAGAGATCATTCCTATCCTGCTTACTTTGTGGGGCATTTGAGCCAAAGACGAGATTGTCATCCTGATCTTTGGCAACAGCCGGCTTGTAGCGGATCGTCTCATCATCGACAGCGGCCAAGCCTGCTTCAAGAGCATCGTCGTATCTCTCGATATACTGCTCATTCAGTTCTTTTTGGCGCAACGCCTTGGCCCGAATTTCATCTGCCTCCTGTTTTGCTTCTTTTCTGGTGGCATCAGCCTCCTGCCGGATATTATCTGCAGCTTCCACCGCTTTTTGTTTGGTGTTTTCCGCTCTCACTTCGGCATCATCGGCAATCTGTGTTGCCTCCTCCAGGTTCTGACACGCCTCAAATAAACGCTCTTCGACATCGACTTCTTTCTGCCTTATTGCTTCAGCGCGTTCCGCGCGATGTTCGGCTGGCGAAACATGCTCCCTGTCTTCGGGGGCCGGGTTATCAAGCTCCTTGGCCTTACGTCTCGCTTCAGCTCGACGCTCGCCACGGACAAGACCAATTGTTGAGAAGAACTCACCGGCCGCATTCTGTGCCCACTCATAGTTACGAATGTACGGATTGGCACTTGGCACAATATTGGTCTGTTCTCCGCGCCGCTTACTGTTCGTGACTTTCGTCACCATTATGAGAGCGTGGAAGTGTGGTACCTCTTCATCCATATCAAGTCGAAGATGCCGGAGTTGACCCGGAAAATGTTCTGCGAAGAACTCAAGACCTCTCTTATTAAATGCCTCGATCTTGTTGCGCGATAAATAGACAGTTTCGCGATCGCCATCCTTGGTCGTCCGGTGCGCTCGGTAGGGGTCGGGGTCGTCTGGATCGGCATAGAAATACTGCGCATTGGCTGTCAGAATGACTTCGCGCAGAGGCCCGTTCTCAGCTTCGCGATATGGTGGCTTCACCCCTTCCTTTTTTCTTTTGGCATGATCAGCGAACCTCCGGTTCTTGTCCATCGCCTCAAGAGCGTTGACCAAATTGGATTGGGACATTTTCGCGATCTCGTCTTTGACTGCTTTGACAAAGTCATGTGGACCAACTTCGTCATACCAAATCGTCTGATCACGTCGATCGACTTCACAGTGCTCAAGATCACCCCCCTTCCGCTCGGCATGCATGAGCATCGCTCCGAGACTAACGGGCATCCTTGCTTCCATTCTCAACACGATCGGAAATTCGTCGTCCATGCTTCGCTTCTCCACGTTTATCACGTGGAGGGAGATGGGGTCCTGGCAAAATCTCGCTGGAAGAAAAGATCAAATGACGAAAATGATGCTGTCTAGACAGCGCTATATTTTTTTGTTCCTTCCTACTCACTAAGCAAGTGACAGAGCCCTGACGGTCTGACTGTCACTTGCCGTTCGCGAGGGTGAGCCCTCGACCCCAGCGGCTATGATATCGCCGCATGGGTAGCGCGCCGCCTACCCAAACCCAACCGGGGCCATCAGCCGGACCAGAGGGGGCTATCGCGCCCATCCTCTTGGATCTCCCACTCGTCTCCGACGGGCCTGTCTGGCGACTGGCAGACGATCCTCTCTGCCAGACCAACTCCGGCCAAGGGAGCGATTGCCATGCCCACCTTGGATCCCCTTGGCGGCCTTCAGCCGGACTCGAGACAACCTCTTGGCGGCGGTTTTCTCGAGGCTCTTTCCCTTAAACTGCAAGCTCCCTGATCTCATGCTGATCCCACCAATCAGCATGAGATCAAAAACCTCTGACGGATGGCAACCGGATTGTGCGCAGCGGGTCTGGTGACGCCGCGCCCGATCCGGTTCGCCAGAAAGAGAAACCAGGAAAGGCAGGTGTCAAAATCCCTTCAACCCAGGTCGGAGATATTGATGACCAGCGAAAATATTCCATCCACGAAGCACGCCAGCAATTGGCAAGACACTGTCAGCTGTGGCGACATTGTTGCTTTCGCTATGCCCGGATACCATTACGACAAAGATCGACAGCCCGCAAATGAGCCATTGCCATGTCTTATCGTTGACGAGGCAATCTATGTCGGCACCCGTTATCTGACCCTCGCACGGGGGCAAGCCATCGGGACAACTTTTAACCACGGCCCCCAAATCCGCGTCGAGCATTCTGCCGCCTTTGGTGCTGCAGGTCTCACGCAGCCGACAGTCTACAATCTGCGTGGCCTTGTGATTGTCTCTGTCAACCATGAAGGCTTTGCACTCAACAAGGGTGGAACACCAGTCCTTGGTCGGTTGGTTGGTGACGAGCTCGTTCAGTTGGAACGCCTTAGAGCTCTTATCCATGCCACCAACGTTGAGCGCGCAGAAGAATATGCCAATCTGCTCAAACGACAAGCCCTGCCTGCCAGGACATTAGACCGTCAAATGTCCGGGATGATTATCCCTGCGCCGATTGCCATCCCAAAACCCGATCCCCAGCAGTAGCCACAGTGTGGTCTGAGATTTGTCCGACCAGCCACGGTGTCGGCCGGACAAATCACCAACCCATTCATTTTGAAAAGGATGACTATATGCCCCTTATACCTGAAACCTATCGCCACAATATTTCGCTTCTTGTCGATAAGCGCTCGACCGATGCCAGCCGCATCCTCGATATCGGAGCCGATGCAATCTGCGCGGCTAGACAGGCGTTATCCTCTTTGCCCGATATTGCAGTCGGCGAGATTTTCGACGACATCAGGCCATTACATGCCCTGATCGATGCTGTCAGCAATCGCTGTGTCCTTGATCCACAATTTGACGAGCTCGTCGACGATTTGCTTGAAGCACTACCTATCCTCGACGAGGCCGATCCTTTGGCTTCATCCTACGCCAGTGTCCGCGCTGATCTGCAAGAAGCTCAGTATTTTTCCAATCGATTTCTGGATATCATTCACGCTGAGAAGCGACGGGCACAATCGTTCAGAGAGATGTAAATCAAGTAAAACGCACCGAACAACCTCGCCATCGACAACGCGATGGCGAGGCCAATGAGACAGCGTCGGCGGGAAAGCTGATAGAAGCGATGAAAACGGCAGAAACCGAGAATAAACCCTCATGAAATCAGTTAGATAACTTTATTATCAATTTCATTTGGGTTTCGGGAATTTTTGCCCTATGCAAAACCGCACATATTACGCCCGACGCCAGCGATCACAGCGGCCTGAATACTGTACATCGGGACTGCCAAGATTTCTGAATACCTCGATTGTATCAGGACGACGAGGCGATAAAAGAGCTTTTCGGCACCAATCGCGGTCTTGAGAGCGTTTTTCTCGCGAAATAGACGCATTTTGGTTTGGGACCCGCTCTCAACTTTTCTACTTCCCTTTTAGTCACGCAAACACATAGAGCCGTCGGTTGGCATTCAACCGGGCGGCGTGGCGATGGAATTCGCCGAGAAAGCAGCCAGGAGCCGTCATGAAAACCGCAGCGACATTTAAGCAGGCAGACATAAAACGGGCCATCCGAGGCGCGCAATCTGCAGGTGTCGCCATTGCGGCAATCTCTATCACCGTCTTCGGCGAGATCACTCTGCAGATCAAAGACCCTGATCAACCGGGACTGAGAGACGCAAACGACTGGGACAACATTCTGGAAAAATGAAACGTAATCCTTATCCCGGCGTCACCAAAGTGACGGACCGTCATGGCAAGACCCGATGGCGCTTCAGGCTGAAGGGATGCAGCGGCTGCTATCTCCGCGGAAAATATGGCTCCAAAGAGTTCGAGGCTTCCTATGAAGCAGCAAAACTAGACAAACCATTCGAGATCCCTGAAACCACAGCCAAGCCTGGTACCTTCGACTGGCTGATCACTCAATATATGAGGACCAAAACCTACCGTGATCTCGGGCAAACCACCAAGCGCAATCTCAGCAATGAGATGGAGCGCTTTCGCCAGGAACACGGTCACCGCAGTGTCGGGGGTCTCAAAAAGAAGCATGTTGAGGCCCTGATGGAGGCAAAGCGTGAGACCCCAGCGGCGGCCAACAAACTCAAAAAGCTCATCGGGCGGCTATGCCGCTATGCCATCAATGATTTTGGCTATGCGATGTCGGATCCCACCCAAGGCGTTAAACCTTTCAAAATGAATGCAGATGGCTACCATACATGGACAGATGCCGAAATCTCACAGTTCCTGTCGCACCACGGGGAGGGGTCTCAGGCTGCAATCGTCCTGCACCTTATTCTTTACACCGGGGCCTCCCGACAAGACGTCAACCGGATGGGCTGGCATAGCATATACGGCAACAGGATCTTCTATAACAGGGGCAAGACAGGCGAACTGGTGGACCTGCCGCTTCATCACAAACTCAAAGAGTTTCTGCATAACATTCCACGCGATCAGAAGACCTTCATCTCCCAAACAAAATCAGCAGGGGCATCCTACACAACAGAATCCTTCGGTAACTTGTTTGGGAAACAATGCAAGGAAGCCGGCGTTCCCGGAACAGCACATGGATTGCGCAAAGCCGGAGCAACAAAGCTGGCAGAAGCAGGCGGCACCGAGTTTGAGGTTATGACGTTCCTTGGTCACAGAAGCCCACAGGAAGCCCGCAAATATGTAAGGGCAGCAAACAGGAAACTGATGGCAGACAATGCTATGGCGAGGCTGAAATGATGTCCAACCTATGTACCCCGGTTGGACAAAAGCCCTCGCAACTGCTTGAGTTGCAAGGGCTTTTTGTCGAAAGTGGTACGCCCTACGGGACTCGAACCCGTGTTACCGCCGTGAAAGGGCGGCGTCCTAACCGCTAGACGAAGGGCGCTTATGCGGTGAGGGGCGTTATAAGAAGCTTTGAGCTGAATCGCAAGCGCGAAATTCGAATTTTTCGTGAGAACAGCCGCTTATCCCAAACCTCTCACCCGAACAGGGTTTGGTGATGCGGTTCCACTGCCAAAGGAAAACCCTGATACCTCCGCACCAGGGCTTCCTTATTTCATGCGCCTACAATGTTAGCAAGATCGCCTGTCAGCCAACAACTTTAAGGTTGTCCGCATTCTCTTTGCCATTGCGACCCTCGACCATTTCATATTCAACCGTCTGACCTTCGGTCAGGGTTGTTAGGCCGGAACGCTCAACCGCAGAAATATGAACAAAAGCGTCCTTGCCGCCCTCGGATGGCTCAATAAAGCCATAGCCCTTGGTTGGGTTGAACCACTTAACAGTTCCGGTTGCCATCTTTGACTTTTCCTTTTGACTTTTGGGCCTTGTCCCTGCCGCACCTCATATACGGAAGGGGGTAGTCATCTTTTCCGTCTGGATCAGTGCGACCAGCGCGATACACAACGGGATTCCGGACGTTTCAGAAGAACCAACGGTAAAAGATTACATCATAAGCAACAATTACGAAAGAATAGATTTGTAGCGCCAAAAAGATTTCATTGAAGTGTTACAAATTGTCATTTCCGAACCTTTGAATGTAAAGCTAATGCGATGAAATATAAGCGCAAAAACTAGCATACACAAACGATCAATTCATATTACACTTGATCGGCAAAAGTACACTTGCTTACGACGCGAGCGAGGGCCGCCCAATTTTTGGCACATTTTCGAAAGCACGTGCCAAGGTCGATTCAAATCGCTTTGGTTACAGGGATTGTGACGTTTTGGATATTACATCTTGAACCCATTCTGATCGAGCCAAAGGTCGAGTTCGTTCAACGAGGATACCTCGGCGCAATAGGGCAATTCCGGCCGCTCGACCATGACGACAGGCAGGCGGAGATAGCGGGCTGCTACCAGCTTGAGATAGGATCGATCGCCGCCGGAATTCTTGGTCACGAGGCAGTCAACGCCAAATTGCTTCATCAATGCCATCTCTTCTTCGGGGACATGGCCGGGCATCGCCTGAATATGAGTGAAGTTTCCGGGCAGCTCGCTGCTATCGACAGGGCCGATACTGCGCAGAAGAAACTGGCAGTCATCGCGAGAGCGAAAACTGTCATAGGACATGCGTCCGATTGCGAGCATGGCGTGACAGTTTGGAGGAAGAATCTTAGCCGCTTCTTTAAGATCTCTAACCGTCTTCCACTGGTCTCCCTCTATCGATTGCCATTGTGGACGCAAATACCGCAAGAGCGGGATACCAGCACGCAAGGTCGCTTCGTGGGCATTTGCGCTAATCTGTCTGGCGAAGGCGTGTGTCGCATCGATCACGGCCGAGACTTGCGTTGTATCGAGGTAATTGACTAATCCGTCAATGCCACCAAATCCGCCCAGACGATAGGCGAGGCGATCTGCGGCCATGAGCTCCACCTGCTGTCGCAAGACCTGCTTGGCATCATTCCCCAGCACGCCTGCAAGCGAAATGATGGTCTTCAATGGCGTCCGTCCGATCAGAAATTTGACAATCTGTCGAGCCTCCGGTGTTCCGCCCAATACCAGAACAGTCCCGTTCCATGCGTTAACGGGCGTCTTCAGTCTCATTCCAACGATCCTGTGGTTTCGTCTTTCTAAAGAGCATCATGGCCCAAAGCGGGAGTGCTGGCAAGCAAAGTGCCAGCTCTGTCTATGACCACCACATCGAGCGCGATAGGGACAGTACCGAGCAGGGCGAGAGCCTTCTGCTGGGCGAGCTTGGCTACATCTGCGGCTATATCGATGCCTTCTTGCTGGGCTTCTTCTAATATCTGAAGCGCCGTGTTGGCGCGGCGGGAGCTTGCGACCAGTTCAGCGCTGGCTCCGATTGCATTCAGCCGGTCTGCCATCCAGTCAAAATCCACCTGACTACGGCCCGAATGCAGATCCATCGCCCCTTGCGCCAGCTTGGCTATTTTGGCGAAACCGCCCCCTATGGTCACCCTGTCAACGGGGTTCTTCCTTAGATACTTTAGCATGCCGCCGACAAAGTCGCCCATATCCAGCATAGCAAAATCCGGCAAGCCATGAAGACCCTGCACAACGCGCTCGGAGGTCGACCCGGTGCAGCCCGCGACATGCATCTGGCCCTCAGCACGGGCCACATCGATGCCACGATGAATGGAGTGGATCCAGGCGGAACAGGAAAATGGAACAACGATTCCCGTAGTGCCGAGAATGGACAGTCCACCTTCGATCCCTAGGCGGGGGTTCCAGGTTTTTTTTGCCAGCTTGCGGCCATTGCGCACGAATATCGTGATCTCGACGTCGGGGGATAGATTGTGATCTTTGGCCAGCTCTTCAACAACGCCGATCATCAGGGAGCGAGGCACCGGATTGATCGCAGGTTCGCCGACCGGGATGGGGAGCCCGGGTCGAGTTACCGTGCCCACGCCTTCGCCAGCGCGGAAGAAGGTACCGGAGCCTTTGGGGCCAAACGCAACTCGCGCTGTGATCAATGCGCCGTGGGTCACGTCGGGATCATCCCCAGCGTCCTTGATGATTCCCGCTTCCGCATGGTCTTTTCCAAGAGCTTCATGAGCAAGCGCAAAGGCAGGCTGCTGTCCTTTGGGTAATGTGATGGTCACCGGATCTGGAAATTCCCCCGTAATCAGGGCCGACAACGCAGCCTTGGTCGCCGCCGTAGCACAAGCCCCCGTGGTCCAGCCTCTCCGCAAGGCACTTCCAGTTTCTGTATTTTCTAGATGATCCGTCATAGAGTCAGATATATAACGGACCGGACAGCATTCGCCATGCCAAAGGCGCAAGGACAGGAAAAAAGAAAAATATGTCAACTGAATTCGCCAGCGACAGTTACAGCAAAACACTCTTCGATGGCTTGCCTGAATTCTTGCCGGGCTGGGTCTGGCTGGTCGGCGGTGGCCCCGGAGACCGGGGATTGCTGACGCTTCATGCCGTCAATGCGATCAGGCAGGCAGATGCCATCGTTTATGACGCATTGGTCGACGAGGCGATTTTGTCCTTCGCGCGGCCCGACATCCTTGTCGAATTCGCCGGTAAACGCGGCGGACGCCCATCACCCAAACAGACGGACATTACCCTGCGCCTGATCGCCCTCGCCAAGGAAGGCAAGCGTGTGTTGCGCCTCAAAGGCGGTGATCCGTTTATCTTTGGCCGTGGCGGCGAGGAGGCGCTGGGGTTGGTCGAGGCAGACGTGCCATTTCGTGTTGTGCCCGGCATCACCGCAGGGATCGGCGGCCTTTGTTATGCAGGCATTCCGGCGACGCACCGGGATATCAACCAGTCGGTGACCTTCCTGACCGGGCATGACCAGACTGGGTCCATGCCTGCGGCCCTCAACTGGGACGCCATCGCCAAGGGGTCTCAGGTCATCGTCATGTATATGGCCATGAAGCATCTGCGCTCCATCACGGCGAAGCTCCTTGCCGCCGGTCGCGACCCGGAAGAGGGCGCCGCCATCATCTGCAATGCAACAACCCCGAGACAGGCAGTGCTGGTCTCTGATCTCCAGTCAATTGCAGAGGAAACCGAGAAGTCTGGCCTTAAGCCACCAGCACTCTTTGTCGTCGGCAATGTGGTGCGCATGCGCGAAGGGCTTGACTGGCTCGGATTTGCCGCCGATGGCAAGCGCCTGACATCCACCCCTCTTGCAGACAAAGAATAACTTAGCCTTATGTCCCACGCCCAGACAGTGCCCGGTCTTATCCTCGCAGCTTCCAGCTCCAATTCGGGCAAGACGACGCTGTCTTTGGGCCTGCAGCGCTTGCTGGCCCGCAAGGGATTGCTCGTTGCTCCGGCCAAATGTGGACCGGACTATATTGATCCTGCCTTTCATGAGGTGGCGTCGAACTATTCATCGGTCAATCTCGATCCTTGGGCAATGCGGCCATCCGATCTGGTCTGGCGCTCTCGCGCACAGGCACAGGGCAGGGACATCCTGTTTGTTGAAGGGGTCATGGGGCTTTTTGACGGCACAGTTGGCGGAGCTGGTTCTACGGCCAATCTCGCCAAAACTCTGAATCTGCCGGTCTTTCTGGTTCTAGATGTCAAAGGGCAGGCTCAGACTGCAGCCGCCATAGCTGCGGGCATTCGCGATCATGATAGAGACATCAACATTGCCGGAGTGATCCTCAACCGGGTTGGGTCTCCCATGCATGTTTCCCTGTTGCGTGAAGCCTTCGACAAGGTCGGGTTGCCGGTTGTTGGAACGGTCGGACAGTCGGATACACTCGGATTGCCCTCGCGTCATCTTGGGCTCGTACAGGCGGGGGAATATTCTTCTCTTGGCGACAGGATCGATGCCATTGCAGACCATATGGCAAATGATGTCGATCTTGACTTGATGCTCAGCATTGCAACGGAACAAAGCCAGCTTGCAACAAATGGCCAAAGCAACTGCATGGCCCCCGCGAATGATGATTTGTTGGACGGATTAAGAAACGACGCGGCGGCATCCTCGCCGTTGCTGCGCCTGCCGCCCCTCGGTCAACATATCGCAATTGCCAAAGACGCGGCCTTCACCTTCATC